>JAIPED010000048.1 GCA_021737325.1 Deltaproteobacteria bacterium | reverse complement strand
GCGGGACAAAACCGAGCGCATCACCATGAGAAGCGCAGCCCTTAAAAAAGTCGTCCAAAAGCGTGTTCACTTCTCGTTGCAACATCGTTAGCGGAACTTCGCCGCCACCAGCCTGTTCAACACTCCTACCCCAAATCGCAGGAAATAAACCCCTCATTGCTAATACCTCCTTGAACTTTTTCCCCGAACCGTTCGGAAGCTCTTCTGCCTTGGCAAGACCAATATAGTTACGCAAAATTGCCTGTCAAGGTGGGGTGTTAGTAGTGGCGAGGGTAAACTTCCCGATTTTACCGTTCACGATAACCGATATAATGGGCAATTAGTCGTAGCGGTGTAGCCTTTTCATCGAAGAAGGAGATGGTTTCAAGGGCGCTTTCAATCAAACTATGCAGATGACTGCGGGATTTTTCCACGCCGTAAAGGGCGGGATAGGTCAGTTTTCCTCTCTGCACATCCGAGCCAATCTCTTTGCCCAACAAATCCACCGAACCCTCCACATCCAGCAGATCATCGGCAACCTGAAAGGCAAAACCAATCTCCATGCCATATTTTTCCAAGGCCGCGGTTTGCTTTTCGCTGGCTCCTCCCAGCAAAGCGCCCACTTTTAATGAAGCGGCAATGAGACAGGCGGTCTTTTTTTTGTGGATTTCTATCAGCAGATTTTCTTCTTCTATTGCGGATCTTTCGGCGAGGATATCCAGCATTTGCCCCCCCGCCATCCCGTTAATGCCCGAAGCGGTGGCAATGATGGATATTATTTCCAATAAAAGGGAGTCATCAATTTTTTGGTAGAGCTTTTTGTTGGATAGTAGCGAGAACGCGGTTGTGAGCAGGGTATCTCCAGCAAGGATGGCGGTTGCTTCGCCAAAAACACGATGATTGGTAGGCTTTCCCCTCCTGAGATCATCGTTATCCATTGCCGGAAGGTCATCATGGATTAGCGAATAGCTGTGGATCATCTCAATAGCACAGGCAACGGGAAGCGCATTGGCAAAATTGCCATTTACGGATTCATGAGCGGCAAAAAGAAGTACGGGACGAATGCGCTTTCCCCCCCCCAACAAGCTATAACGCATCGCTTCTGCTAGTTGCGTAGGATTATCCCCCTCAGCTACAAGAAATTTTTCCAGGCCATTCTCCACCATCTCGCCCACTTTCGCGATATATGCTTCGGCGGAATTTACTTTTTTATAGGTCATCATCCCTTTCCCCAAATGGTGCCGTTTCCAGCTTGCCATTTTTTTCCATCAGCAAATTCACCCGGCGTTGCGCTTCTTCCAGCTTTTGCCCGCAAAATTTACTAAGCTTAACTCCTTCCTCAAATGCTTCTAACGATTCATCCAACGACATCGCGCCATCTTCCATTTTTTTCACAATTGTTTCCAACTTGGCGATTCCTTCTTCAAAGTTCATGACCTTCGCATTCTTACTCATTGTTTCTCCTTCATTATTTCTTCTACCCGAGCAACTAAAGCACCTTCCCCAAGTTTTATTTTTACCTTTTCCCCCACTGCAACTTCCTCCGCCTTACAGATTAACTTTTCATTGGGAATCTTGGTGATAATTCCGTATCCCCGTCGTAGTATTGCCAGGGGGTTTGCGCCTTCCAATCTTCCCGTCAATGCCGCGTAACTCATCCAGCGACTCTCTCCTAGCAAACGCCAATGGGAGAAGAGTGAATCTCTTGCGCCTTGAAGGCGAGAGCTAAGGAGGGCGATGCGGGCGAGGGGATTTTTGTCGCTGATACGGAAGGTGATATTTGTATGCTTTTCCCGCTGTAGCACCATAAGGTTGTTGACAGAGCGGTTTACTCGGTAGGAATAATCGTCAAGCATTATGCGGTAGTCTTCAAGCAACCTCTCTGGTGTTTTGGTGCGGACTGTGAGGTTCTCCCAATATTTTTTTTTGCTGATCAACTGATTGATGTGCGCTTGTTGCAAGCGCACCTTTAACCCCTGCAAGGAATTAGTAAGCGCCTTTCTCTCAGGGAACACCATCTCCGCCGCCGCCGATGGTGTCCCTGCTCGTCTATCGGCGACAAAATCGGCGATAGTAAAATCGGTTTCATGACCGATTGCGGAAACAACAGGAAAGCGGCACTCATAAATGGCGCGAGCCAGTTTCTCATCGTTAAAACAGGAAAGATCTTCGAACGAACCGCCACCACGAGCGATGATAATAACATCAACATCGGTAATCTTTTGAGCAAGGTGCAACGCCCCGACTAGCTCTTGCGGGGCATCGGCCCCTTGAACCTTACTAGGTATCACCACTATATCCGTTGCAGGAAAGCGGTTGGCGCTGATGGTGAGGATGTCACGGATAACCGCGCCGGTAGGAGAGGTGATAATGGCAACCTTCCTTGGCAGCAGTGGTAAGTTTTTTTTGTGCTCGGCATCAAAAAGCCCTTCTTGCGCAAGCCGTGCTTTGGTCTCTGTAAACAATTTTTGCAGAACGCCCAGACCTCGCGGCTCAACGGTTTCGATGACGAGATGGTATTCACCACGAGGTTTGTATAGGTTAAGCCTAGCACGGCATAAAACCATCTCACCGTTGGTGATGGCGAGAAAGGAGCGCATCTGGCCGATACGACGGAATACCACCGCACGAATTTGCGACGACTCATCCTTCAGGGTGAAATATATGTGTCCCGACGCAGGACGAGAGACATTGGAAACCTCGCCCTCAATCCATATCTGTTCAAAAGAACCTTCCATGAGGCCCTTGATGATATCATTAAATTTGCTTACCGTGAAAATAGAGTTCATCATAAGTGAAGCGGAGGTTACTAAATATTGCCCCCAAAGACAAGCTACATGCGTTCTTATGCGAAGGTACGCATGGTCGTTGCTCGCTTGGCTCATGATTCTCTTGCCCTCAGCGTAGGGGAAAACATGCGGTTGGTGGGATAGGCATTTCTTGTTTTCGGATTTTGCCTGTGTTAGGCCTCCGCAATCTCTATTGGGGCGCGAGAATAGGTGTTGCGACGCTGATGAAAGCGGAAAACAAACGGAAAAAAACGAAGGAAGTTTGCATTGGGGCGGTGAAGATCGGGAATTTTTCGCCGATTACAGTTCAATCCATGACCAATACCGATACCCGTAATATCAGCGCCACAGTTAACCAAATTCGGACATTGGAAGAAGCTGGTTGTGAGATTATTCGCGTCGCTGTTCCCGATGAGCAGGCGGCCTTGGCGCTTATAGAGATCAAAAAAGGTATATCCATCCCGCTAATTGCCGATATTCATTTTGATTATCGCCTTGCTCTGGCGGCAATGCGTGCTGGGGCGGATGGCATTCGCATTAACCCTGGCAACATACCGCGAACGGATTTGCGCGCAATCATAGAGCAAGCGCGAGAAAGGGATTTGGTAATTCGCATTGGGGTAAATGCTGGTTCCTTGGAGAAGGAGTTGCGAGAAAAGTATGCGGAGCCTTCCGCGCAGGCCCTGGTGGAAAGCGCCCTTAGAAGTGTTGCTTTTTTTGAGGATAACAATTTTTTCAACATGAAGATATCCATAAAGTCTTCTTCTGTGAAGACGATGATCGCGGCCTATCGGCTATTCGCTGAACAATCGGATTACCCTTTGCATCTTGGTGTAACCGAGGCGGGGAGCCTATTAAACGCTGCCATAAAGTCCTCCATCGGTATTGGTACGCTTTTACAAGAAGGAATTGGCGATACGCTTCGTGTTTCCATAACCGGAAGCACGGTTGATGAGGTGCGCGTTGCTTACGGTATCCTGCGCGCTCTTGATATCCGCAATGTTGGTGTGAACATCATTTCTTGTCCCACCTGTGGACGATGCGAAATTGATGTGGCAAGGTTGGTGCGGGAGGTGGAAGGGCACTGTGCCCATATTAAAGAAGATATAACTATTGCTTTGATGGGGTGCGTCGTTAACGGCATTGGTGAGGCCGGAGAAGCCGATATTGGCATTGCTGGAGGTAAGGATTCAGGCATTCTTTTTATGAAGGGGAGACCTGTGGCAAAGGTTGCTCAGGCTGATTTTGTAGATGTGCTGATGAAACAATTAGAAACACTCCTTGCGGAGAGGCACCCTGCGCAACGCAGTTAATTGCAGTCAATCATCGAAAATAAAGGGGGAGAAGAGTCATGCGCTATTCAGAAATGTTTTTGCCAACGATCAGAGAGTTACCTTCCGACGCGGAGGTGGTATCACATCAGCTCATGCTGCGGGCGGGGATGATAAGAAGGCTTGCCAACGGCATATATTCTTACCTTCCTTTTGGTTATCGCGCCATTCGCAAGGTGGAACAGATTGTCAGGGAAGAGATGAACAAGGCAGGGGCGCAAGAATTGTTCATGCCGATGGTGCAACCAGCAGAGCTTTGGCAGGAGTCTGGCAGGTGGCAGTTGTATGGCAAGGAATTGCTTCGTTTTAAGGATCGTGGCGAACGCGAATTCTGTCTAGGACCAACACATGAAGAAGTCATTACCGATATAGTTCGCAACGAAGTTAAATCTTATCGCCATCTCCCTCGTAACCTCTACCAAATACAGATGAAATTTCGTGATGAAGTGCGTCCGCGTTTCGGTGTCATGCGTTGTCGTGAATTTGCGATGAAGGATGCCTACAGCTTTGATGCTGATTATGCGGGGTTAGATATGAGCTATCAGAAAATGCACAAAGCTTATTGCAATATCTTTTCTCGTTGCGGCTTAGAATACCGTGCTGTTGAGGCCGACACCGGGAGCATCGGCGGAAGTTCTTCACATGAATTTATGGTGATGGCGCAAACTGGAGAGAGCGAGGTCGTTTATTGTCCGCAATGCCAATACGCAGCCAACATGGAAAAGGCAGAAATAGCCAAACCACAGGATGTCGCGCCTCTTAATGCGAATAAATTTCTGCCCATGGAGGAAATTTATACGCCCAATGTACGAACCATTGAAGAAGTCTGTAACTTCCTGCAAGTATCCGCCAAGGATGTTGTTAAAACATTGATAATGGTCGCCGATGGCAATCCCGTTGCTATTTTGATTCGCGGCGATGAAGATGTCAACGAGATAAAAGTGAAAAATTATCTCCAATGTGCGGAAATAGAGCTTGCTGATGAGACAACGATAATGAGTGTGGCAGGATCTCCCCGCGGATTTGTGGGTGCGGTGGGGATAAAGTGTCGAGTCATCGCCGATTATTCTCTCTTAGGTGCGGGTAATGTGGTGATGGGAGCCAACAAAGAAGATTATCACAGCAAGAATGCTAACCCTGGCAGAGACTACGATGTTAAAGAGTTTGCCGATCTACGAGTCATGCATGATGGCGATGTTTGCCCTCGTTGTGGTAGCCTGATACGAATCGTTCGTGGCATTGAAGTTGGGCATATCTTCAAACTAGGTACGAAATACAGCGAAAAACTCCGTGCTGTTTTTCTCGACGCCGAGGGAAAAGAACGGGTGATGATTATGGGTTGTTATGGGATTGGCATTGGGCGTACGGTTGCTTCGAGTATTGAGCAAAACCATGATGAAAGCGGCATCATTTGGCCCATGGCAATCGCGCCGTTTGATGTTATCATCACGACTGTCAACATCAATGATGAGCTTTCTCACAGTCGTTCCCAGCAGTTATACGATGAGCTATCCGCCGCAGGCGTTGATGTTCTTTGGGACGATCGTAACGAACGGGCGGGGGTGAAATTCAACGATGCCGATTTGCTGGGCATTCCTCTACGCATTACCATCGGTCCTAAAAAAATAAGCGAAAATATCGTTGAGATAAAAGAAAGAAAAAGTGGTGCGGTAACGGAAATTGGTTTTTCTGAGATTTGTAGCAAGGTTTTGGAGGTCAAACGGAAGTTGCTCGGTTAAAGATTGGTAGCGAGAAAAACTTTGCGAGAAGGGGTTGGCGATAGATACCATAGTAGCTGATAAAAAAGCGAAAAAGATGCCGATGATAAGGATAACCGACATCTTAGATAAGGTGCGAGCATTTCTTCCTGCTGATGATTTAGCAAGGATAATGAAAGCCCATGTTTATGCTGCTACCGTGCATCGAGGTCAGATGCGCTTATCGGGAGAGCCTTATCTTAGCCACCCGACGGCGGTTGCCAACATCCTCGCTGAAATGAAAATGGATGGCTCTTCCATCGTTGCTGGTTTGCTTCACGATACCATTGAAGATACCCATACGACGCTGGAAGACATTGAGAACAATTTCGGCAAGGATGTTGCCTTTCTCGTTGATGGACTTACCAAGCTCAGTAAAATTGCTTTCAGCAACAAGGAAGAACGGCAGGCGGAAAATTTCCGTAAAATGGTCCTCGCGATGTCTGCCGATATTCGTATTTTATTAGTGCGCCTTGCCGATAGGGTGCACAACATGCAAACACTTGATTATCATGCTAGTGAAGAAAAAAGACAGGAAATCGCCAGAGAAACGCTGGAGCTTTACGCACCCTTGGCCAACAGGTTGGGTATTTATTGGATGAAGGTGGAGCTGGAAAACATGGCATTTTCCCATCTCAACCCTCAAGCTTATAACGCTTTATACGCAAATGTTTTTTCTAAGGTAAAAGAGCGTGAAGTGTTTACCGCAGGTGTTAAAGAGATTATTGCGCAGGAAATGGAAGATGCGGGAATTGCTGCCGAGGTTGAAGGGCGCGCCAAGCATATTTTTTCCATATTTAGTAAGATGCAGAGACAACGAGTGAGTTTTGATGAAATATACGATTTGATTGCTTTTAGAATCATCTTGGAAGAAAACAATAAAACTATGTGTTACGCCACTCTGAGCATCATCCATGCCCGTTGGAAGCCTGTCCAAGGAAGATTCAAGGATTACATCGCCATGCCTAAGGCAAATAAGTATCAATCGCTACACACGACGGTTATTGGTCCTAATGGGGAGAGAATTGAGATTCAAATTCGTACCCGCGAGATGCATGAATGGGCAGAGAGAGGTATCGCCGCGCATTGGCTCTACAAGGAAGAAGACAAGCAAGCGGGCGATAGTAATAAGCAGATTGAAAAAATTCGTGAACTATTGGAAATGCAACAAGAGATTGACAGTCCGCGTGAATACATGTCTCATCTTAAGATGGCGCTTTTTAGCGATGATGTTTATGTTTTTACCCCCGCGGGCGATGTGAAGGAATTCCCCAAGGACGCAACTCCGATTGATTTTGCCTATGCCGTACACACCAATGTTGGTGATAAGTGTGTTGGTGCCCGAGTTAATGGCAAGATGGTTCCTCTGCGCTATAAACTACAAAACGGAGATACCGTGGAAATTATTACCCAAGCTGTTCATCAACCTAGCAGGGACTGGTTGAAAATTGTTGTTACCAGCCGTGCCAAGTCCAAGATAAAGGCGTGGATAAGAGAGGAAGATAAGAAGCGCACAATTGAGCTTGGTAGGGATGCACTGGAAAAAGAGTTAGGAAAAAATCAAGAAAAGCTTTCAAGTTTTCTAAAATCGGAAAAGTTTAGCGAAATCATAAAAGCTAACTCTCTGGAAAATACGGATGCGTTGTTCGCCATAATTGGTAAGGGTAAACTTTCTCCTAAAAGTGTTGTTAATCGTTACTTGGATCGCGAGGAAGAGCGTCATGAAGCCAATGCAAAGACTTCATCTAAGCGGAAAGATGCTGCCAAGCACGACACCGCGAGAGTTTCTGCCGCGGGTGTTGATAATATGATGGTGCGCTTTGCCAAATGTTGTGATCCGATTCCTGGCGATAAAATATACGGTTTTATTTCTCGCGGGCGAGGGATTGTCGCACATACCCGTACTTGCCCGCATGTCGCCAATGTGGAAGATGATAGGCTCATTGAACTAAAATGGACGACCAAAGAAAAAGAAGTTTACCCCGTGCACATGCGGGTGATTTGTCGCGACCGTAAAGGGGTTCTTGCCGATGTTTCCTCGGCGATAACCTCCCAAGATGCAAACATCGCCCATGCGCAGGTTAAAACAGAGAACAAGGATATGGAAGCTATTTGTACCTTCAAGATTGATGTTCATGACTTGGAGCATTACCGTAAAGTTGTGGGAGCTGTTAACAAACTGACCTGTGTTTTATCCGTTGAGCGGTTGCGTGGAAGGTGAGCAGTCGTGATGATGGCATTAAGCCTATGAGATTTTGTTCTTGATTTTGTAGTTGTTGAGAAAGGCAGGATATGGACGGAAAAAAACTTTCGCAAAAACTATTCGTGATTTTTTTTGGGGGATTTAAAAGTAAAATAGCTGTCGTTTGTGGTGTTTTGTTGCTCATCCTGTCATTGCCCAGTTCTTTATTGGCGATGCTTGTTGTTATTGATCCTGCACACGGTGGCGAAGATTTTGGTGTTTCGGCAGGAAGGATCATTGAAAAGGATGTAACGCTACGCATGGCTCGTTATCTGCGTGATGAATTGCAACATCGCGGAATCAGCGTTAGGCTAACGAGGGATGACGATAGGGATGTATCAATAAAACAGCGTCGTAACATTGCCGCCGCTGTTCAAGCAGATGCCTTGATTGGTCTGCATTTGAATTCGGGTTTTGGTAAAGATGCGCGGGGATTTTCCCTCTATCTTCCCATGGTTGCCCAACAAGCAAGTGCCCAGGAAGAGCAAGAGAAGATACTGGCGGACATGGTATCAACAAATGTGCTTAATGATAGCATCATGCTGGCAACGGAAATTGAAAAATCCCTCATAGGAACACTTTCCTTAGCTAGCCGTGGAGTTTACCATCTATCCACACCGCTAACGAGGAATGCCGATTTACCAACGGTGGTGTTGGAGATCGGCTTTATTAGCAATGCTGATGAAGAAAAATCGCTCATAAACGATGCCTACCAAAGGGAAATAGCAAGGGCGATCGCCACGGGCATCGCGAATTCACTACAGCAATAGACGGGTTTTTTTGCTTTTATGGCTGTTGTACTTTTTCAGTGAACTCGTGATAGAACGAGTTAATTAAATACTGTGAGCAGAGGGAAATGTGATGAGAAGGGATAGACACCAAGAGGCACTAAGAGAAATAAAATTGGATGTCGATTTTTTACATAGCGCCAGTAACGGGTCCTTGTTGATATCCATGGGCAACACAAGGGTCATCTGTGCGGCGACGCTTATTGAAGGGGTGCCGCAATTTCTCCGCGGTTCTGGTAGGGGTTGGCTTACCGCCGAATATGCTATGCTCCCATCGGCAACGGAGATTCGCGCTCCTCGCGAAACAGTAAGAGGAGTTGGTGGCAGGACCCATGAAATTCAGAGGCTAATAGGCAGAGCGCTTCGCGCCGTAGTTAATTTAGATTTGTTAGGAGAGCGAACGATCCATGTTGATTGTGATGTTATTCAAGCCGATGGCGGAACGCGCACTGCTGCGATAAGTGGAGCATTTATAGCGTTGGCGATGCTAATAAGGAAGGCTCAAGAGCGCGGGGATATTACCACGACACCAATACGGGATTATATTGCGGCGGTTTCAGTTGGCATTGTTGATGGTGAAGTTCTGTTGGATTTGGATTACTCTGAAGACTCGCGGGCAGAGGTTGATGCAAATGTTGTTATGACGGGTGCGGGAAAATTTGTGGAAATTCAATCCACGGCTGAAGGGGAAACATTTTCGGCGGATGCATTTGCTCGGATGCTCAAGATAGCGCAAGTGGGGATAGCAGTTTTAATAGCCAAGCAAAAAGAAGTTGTTGGTGGGTTGTAATGTTGCGCATAGTTTTTGCTACAAAAAACAACGGGAAACTACGCGAAGCACGGGAGTTATTATCCCCCATCGGGGTGGAACTTCTTTCAACAGGGGACTACCGTAACATACCAGAGATTGTGGAAGATGGCGCTATCTTTGCCGAAAATGCCCTGAAGAAGGCAAAAGCGATAGCGGCAACCACAGGGGAATTAACACTTGCCGATGATTCTGGACTGATGGTGGATTTTTTAGGCGGGGCACCGGGGGTATTTTCCGCACGCTACGCAGGCGCAGAGGCAAACGATGCAAGCAACATGGAAAAAGTGTTAGCGGCGCTACGAAATGTGCCGATTACACAGCGCGGTGCGCGGTTTGTTTGCTCTCTGGCGCTGTATCGCCAGGGAGAGATGCCGCTATTCTTTGAAGGAAGTCTGGAGGGGATAATTCATGGTGAAAAGGCGGGGCAGGAAGGTTTCGGCTACGATCCCATTTTTTATCTACCCACGAGGGGTTGTACCGTAGCTGAATTATCCCTTGACGAGAAAAACAAAATATCGCACCGCGCCGTGGCCTTTGAAAAATTAAAAAGGTATCTAACTTCGGGGCGTAGCGCAGCTTGGTAGCGCGCCTGCTTTGGGAGCAGGATGTCGCAGGTTCGAATCCTGCCGCCCCGACCATTTCAGACATTTTGTAAGTTCAGAGGCGTTTTGTTATGCGCCCGCCACCAAACCTGTCGTTGCACTTGATGATTATAGAGACATAATGAGGGCTTTGAGAGTCTAAAGTTTGGCTTAAATGTAGTGTGGCATTGGGGTAGAGGGTTATTATTTACAGGAGGCTGTAAATAGTGACTAAAAAAGGTGTTCGTCCTTTGCCCCAGTTATAAAAAAGGGGAAACCAAGGGGCAGACAGTGCTGAGAGTCCACATTATACCTAACTTTGCTATTTAAAACGAGATTTCCCTTTTGCCATAACAAGAATCTAAAAACGGGTTGACAATGCTATATCGCTTATAATACCTGTCACAGGAAGTTTTGCGGGGTAACTATTTATTAGGAGAGTAGAGATGATTGAGGTGAGGTGGCACGGGAGGGGAGGTCAAGGAGCGGTTACATCCGTGGAATTGCTGGCTACTGCGGCAATAGACGAAGGTAAATTTGCCCAGGCTTTTCCGAGTTTTGGACCAGAAAGAAGGGGAGCACCTGTTGAAGCGTTCAATAGGGTTGATGACAAGCAAATAAAGGTGCGCTCCCGTATTTACAATCCCGATGTTGTTGTTGTTTTGGATGGCAGTTTGGTCGGGACGGTAAATGTCGTTCTGGGATTGAAAAAGGAAGGTTTGTTGATAGTGAATTCTTCCGAAACGATTGAAAAAGTGCGCGAGCTGTTGGGTTTTTCTG
>JAIPED010000005.1 GCA_021737325.1 Deltaproteobacteria bacterium | reverse complement strand
GCCAGCTTTTCCTTCATTGTCTTCTCCGCCCTTTCGCGAGCATGGGAAATTAACCAGCGTATTCCTAAAGCCAACTTACGGGAAGGCGCGACCTCAACCGGAACCTGATAGGTGGCACCACCAACCCGCCGTGATTTAACCTCAAGCAGAGGTTTCACATTTTCTAAGGCCTTTTCAAAAACGGCGATGGGAGCGTCTTTGGTTCGTTGTTCCACTATCGCAAAGGCACCATAAAGGATAGATTCAGCAACGCTCTTTTTTCCACACTTCATCAGATTGTTAATGAACTTAGCGACCAAAGGATTATTATACTTTGGATCCGGTGTTACAGCCCGCTTCGCAATTTCTCTTCTTCTCGGCATATTTTATTTCCTAAACTAACGAGGCTTTTTTGCCCCGTATTTTGATCGTCCTTGCTTCCTATTTTGAACCCCAAGGGTATCAAGAGTCCCACGAACAACATGGTACCTTACGCCGGGCAAATCTTTCACCCTGCCACCTCTAATGAGAACAACCGAGTGCTCTTGCAAATTGTGTCCAACACCAGGGATGTACGATGTTACTTCAAAGCCACTGGTGAGACGAACACGAGCCACCTTCCGCAGGGCTGAATTCGGCTTCTTCGGCGTTGTGGTATAAACCCTAACACAAACTCCCCGTCGTTGCGGCGACTGAACAAGAGCAGGCACATTGGTCTTGCATGCAACCTTTGCTCTACCTTTTCTTACAAGCTGATTAACTGTTGGCATTACCCCTCCAAAAACCTTTCGCGCTTCGCCTGTTTTTTACCAACCACGAAGGCGCAACGCGGTATCAACTACGCCTTTTTGTGTCAAGCATTTTCTGAAATTACTACACCTTCTTCCGCTTCCAAAGTTTCCTCTGGGCCGCCATCAAGAAAGCTATCTTCGTTAACGGATTCCGCAAACAGCTTCATCCCCAATTTCCGATAAATAGGAACTCCTGTACCGGCGGTTATCAGCCTCCCCATGATGACATTTTCTTTAAGCCCACGGAGATAATCAACCTTGCCCGCAATGCTAGCTTCCGTAAGAACTTTAGTCGTCTCTTGGAAAGAAGCCGCTGAAATAAAACTCTGCGTGGACAACGATGCCTTGGTTATTCCCAAAAGCATCGGCTCGGCTGTCGCCGGTGTCCCTCCGATAGCAACAACACGGTCATTTTCCTCTTGGAAGCGATACCGTTCCACCTGTTCTTCCGCAACAAATGCTGTATCACCAGGAAAGACTATCTTAACCCGGCGGAGCATTTGTTTGATGATAATCTCGATGTGCTTATCATTTATGGTAACACCCTGAAGGCGATAAACCTCTTGAACTTCATCCACCAAATAACGAGAAAGCTCTTTTTCCCCTTTTATCTGTAGCAAATCATGAGGATTCTGCAACCCATCCATTAACGGAGAGCCCGCAACAATCATATCCCCTTCATGAACCGTTATATGCTTCCCTTTAGGGATAAGATATTCCCTCTCATCTCCGATTTCGGGGACAATTTTTACCTTTCGTTTGCCTTTTTCATCCTTGCCGTAGCTCACAGTACCATCAATTTCGCTGATAATTGCGCACTCTCTTGGCTTCCGCGCCTCAAAAAGCTCCGCCACCCGTGGCAGACCGCCAGTAATATCCTTTGTTTTCATTGTCTCACGGGGTATCTTGGCAATTATATCGCCAGGATTAACTCTTTCTCCCTCAGTAACAACTATGTTTGCCCCAATCGGGAGGAAATACCGCGCATGGGCATTGGAACCAGAAACCTTCGCCGTTTTGTTGCCATCATCTTTCAAAGAAATACGCGGGCGCAGATCAATACCAGACCCCTTAAATTCAACTATGACCTTGCGGGAAAGACCGGTTGTTTCATCAACCTGTTCCTGCATGGTCTTGCCTTCCACGATATCTCCGTACTTTATTACTCCTTCAACCTCCGCTAACACTGGAATGGAGAACGGATCCCACTCTGCGATTACATCACCCTTGGCAACCATACCACCTGTGGAAACCAGCAAGCGAGCTCCATAGGGAACAGGATACTTCCCTCTGTTTCTTCCTTCCTCGTCAACAACATGTACTTCCGCTGTTCGGCTCATTACTACTATCTTATCCTCAGCCGAGCGGCTCTTTATTGGGTTAAAACCTTCAAACTTTATAGTTCCTTCATGAGCAGCCGTAAGTTTTGATCTCTCCTCAAACCGCGCCGTTCCACCGATATGGAATGTTCTCATGGTTAATTGTGTCCCAGGTTCCCCGATGGATTGCGCTGCAACTATCCCCACCGCCTCGCCTATATCGGCTAACTGTCCACTTGAAAGATCGCGACCGTAACACATGGCGCAAATGCCCACCTTCGCCCGACAAGTCAAAGCGGAACGAACCTTTACGGAATCTAACCCAGCGGCATCTATCTTTTCTGCCAATTCTTCCGTAATCTGTTCGTTGGCACCAACGATGATTTCGCCGGTGTACAGATCTTTAACATCCTCAAGAGCAACTCGTCCCAAAATGCGCTTACCAACCATTTCAATGATTTCGCCGCCTTCCATGAGCTTGTTAACTGTTATCCCGTCAACGGAACCGCAGTCATGCATGGTAACAATACAATCCTGAGCAACATCTACCAAGCGTCTGGTTAGATAGCCCGAATTTGCTGTTTTTAACGCGGTATCCGCAAGCCCCTTACGGGCACCGTGGGTGGAAATAAAGTATTCCATTACCGAAAGCCCCTCGCGGAAGCTCGCAATAATGGGGGTTTCGATGATTTCTCCAGAGGGTTTTGCCATCAACCCACGCATCCCCGCCAACTGCCTTATCTGATTAGCACTACCACGAGCACCAGAATCGGCCATCATAAAAATGGGGTTGAAACTCTTCCCTTTTACCTTGCTCTGCCCACTGCTCTTCTCAGAAACGGCAATCTCTCCCGTTTCCATTCCCGTCATCATTTCGGTGGCAACCTTTTCGGTGGCTTGGGACCAAATATCGATAACTTTGTTATAGCGTTCGCCGTCGGTTATCAAACCATCGGTGTATTGTTTCTGAATTTCTAAAACATCCCTATCGGCTTTCTTAACTATGCGTTCTTTGCCTTCAGGGATCATCATATTATCCAACGCGAAGGATGCTCCAGAAACTGTGGCATATTTGAAACCGATGTCCTTAATCCTATCGGCAAGAAGCACCGTAACCTTCTGCCCACAAAGCCTGTATGTTTCACCGATGAGCTTCTCCAACTCCTTTTTATTCATGGTTTTGTTAAACCGTTCAAAGGGAACTTCATCAGGCATAATTGCCAAAAGGAGCAACCTTCCTGGTGTTGTCTCAAGCAATTTGCCGTTGATTCGCACCTTGATGTTGGCATGCAGGTCGATCTGCCCCATGTGATACGCATATCTTGCATCTTCGGGATCAGCAAAAACGCTAACAGTTTCATCCTGATCATCTTTTGATCTGGTGAGGTAGTACATCCCCAATACTATATCCTGAGAGGGAATGATCGTCGGCTTACCGTTCGCCGGGGAGAGAATGTTATTCGTGGACATCATTAACACCCTTGCTTCCGTTTGTGCTTCTAACGAAAGGGGAACATGCACTGCCATCTGATCTCCGTCGAAATCAGCGTTAAATGCGGTACAAACAAGGGGGTGTAGCTGAATCGCCTTGCCCTCTATCAGAACCGGCTCAAATGCCTGAATACCAAGCCTATGCAAGGTTGGCGCCCGATTCAGTAAAATCGGATACTCGCGCACAACTTCGTCAAGCGCGTCCCAAACCTCCGGACCTTCTTTTTCAACCAATTTTTTTGCCGTTTTAACGGTACCGACAAAGCCCTTTTTAATTAGAACACTGTAAATAAAAGGCTTAAACAATTCCAATGCCATTTTTTTCGGAAGTCCGCATTGATGCAACCTCAGATCTGGACCTACGGTGATAACCGAACGCCCAGAGTAATCAACACGCTTTCCCAATAGATTTTGTCTGAATCGGCCATGCTTTCCTTTCAACATGTCCGACAAAGACTTGAGAGGGCGTTTATTCGTGCCAAGTATCGCCCGCCCACGGCGGCCATTATCAAAGAGAACATCCACCGCCTCCTGAAGCATACGCTTCTCGTTGCGAATAATGACCTCTGGAGCGCTAAGATCCAACAACCGCTTCAGCCTATTATTTCTATTGATAACCCGCCTATATAAATCATTCAGATCAGAAGTCGCAAAACGCCCACCATCAAGGGGAACCAACGGTCTTAGCTCTGGAGGAATAACCGGTAGAACCGTAAGCACCATCCACTCGGGCCTATTTCCCGATTTTTTAAACGCCTTGACAATTTTAATTCGTTTAACGAGTTTCTTTTTCTTGGTTTCGGAGCTTACTGTTGCGTATTCGCTGATTAATTGGTTGTAAAGCTCATCAATATCAATCTCTTCTAACAGTTTCCTCACGGCTTCCGCGCCAATGCCAACGGCAAAAGAATGGCTACCGTATAACTGGCAGGCATCCAAATACTCTTCCTCAGTTAGTAAAGACTTTTTTACCAAGGGTGTGCTCTTAGCGTCCAAAACAATCCACGATTCGAAGTATAAAACCCTCTCCAACTCCTTGAGGGTGAGATCAAGCAAATTACCGATACGGCTGGGAAGACTCTTTAAAAACCAGATATGCGCAACGGGTGCAGCAAGCTTAATATGACCCATCCGCTCTCGGCGAACCTTGGACTGCGTTACTTCCACCTGACATTTTTCGCAAACAACCCCGCGGTGCTTCATCCGCTTATACCTACCGCAAAGGCACTCATAATCCTTTGTAGGCCCGAAAATTTTAGCACAAAAGAGCCCATCACGCTCGGGCTTGAAGGTGCGGTAATTTATAGTCTCGGGCTTCCTTACCTCGCCACGCGACCAACTCAGTATCGTCTCCGGCGACGCTAAAGAAACCTTAACACCCGTAAACCTAACAGGATCTTTTGGTTTCTCAAAATGGCTATAAATGTCTTCCGTCACTTTTTACCCCCGATATCTTTTTTAATCTTTGTGTGGTGCGTGTTCTTCCTCTTCTATCAAGGAAACATCCAAACCAAGACCCTGCATTTCCTTAACAAGAACATTAAACGACTCGGGAATGCCCGCTTCCAGGGTGTGTTCCCCCTTCACTATCGCTTCGTAGGTCCTTGTTCTTCCTGCAACATCATCCGACTTCACAGTTAAAAATTCCTGCAGTGTGTACGCCGCTCCATAAGCCTCTAACGCCCAAACTTCCATCTCTCCCAGCCTTTGTCCGCCAAATTGCGCTTTTCCACCCAACGGCTGCTGTGTAATCAAAGAGTACGGACCAATGGAACGGGCATGGATCTTGTTATCCACCAGATGGTGCAACTTCAGCATATAAATCATGCCCACGGTAATCTTCTGGTCAAATGGCTCACCAGTCCTTCCATCGAAGAGAATGCTCTGCCCCGACACGGGCAAACCCGCTTGTAAAAGCAGTTTTTTTATTTCTCCCTCTGGGGCACCATCGAAAACGGGCGTTGCCATTGCCACTCCATTGGTGGATAGCGTTCTCGCAATACGAAGCACTCCTTCATCATCATTCCTGCCCTCTAGATAGCTTTCAAGCTCCTCTGCCGTGTATATCTCTTTGAGTTTATTGCGTAAAACCGAAACAGGTTCTTTCTTCTCCATGAGGGCATTGATCTGATCTCCCAGCCCTTTAGCCGCCCATCCGAGATGCGTTTCCAATATTTGTCCAACATTCATTCGTGAAGGAACCCCGAGCGGATTTAAGACTATATCAACCGGAGTACCATCATAGAAAAACGGCATGTCTTCCTTGGGCAAAATGCGCGAAAGAACACCTTTGTTGCCGTGTCTTCCCGCCATTTTATCACCAACAGCAAGCTTGCGCTTGATGGCAACATAAACGGTAACTACCTTCAGAATACCCGGGGCCAACTCATCCCCCGCTCTGATTTTTTCCATCTTTTGAGCGAAGAACTTCTCTATTTCCGCGATTCGCCGTTCCCAATTGTCAACAAACAGGCGAACCTTACTCTCCGTTTTTTCATCCCCTTTGAGCGTTATTCCCTTGAGAACCTTCAAGGAAACCTTTTCTAAGAACTCTGCCGTTATAACTTCCCCTACATCCAACAATTCCTTCTTTTTCTTGGCATCAAGGAGTTTGGCGCCGCTCTTTTTACCACTAAGAAGCGTGATTACCTCTTCTCTAACTGCCCTGTTGATAAGCGCGATTTCCTCCTCGCGTGCTAAACCAAGGTCGTGAATTTGCTCATCTTCAAACTTCTGAGCTTTACTATCCCTGTCTAGGCGCTTGCGGACGAATATTTTCGCATCAACCACAATGCCCTCAACCCCAGGAGGAACGCGCAACGAAGAATCACGGACATCCGAAGCCTTTTCTCCAAATATTGCTCTGAGCAACTTTTCCTCGGCAGAAAGCTGTGTTTCGCTCTTGGGAGTAATTTTTCCTACAAGAATATCGCCCGGCTTAACAAAAACACCCATCCGAACAATACCGTTCTCATCAAGGTTTCGTAAGGCTTCATCTCCGATATTGGGGATATCTCTCGTAATTTCTTCTGGTCCAATTTTGGTATCACGAGCCACCGCCTCAAACTTCTCGATGTGAATGGATGTATAAACATCATCTTGGACAATGCGCTCACTGACCAGAATGGAATCCTCATAGTTGTAACCTCCCCAGGACATAAACGCGACCATGACATTCCTTCCCAGAGCTAGATCCCCCATTTCTGTCGCTGGGCCATCGGCAATAACATCCCCTTCCTTTATGACATCACCAACAAACACTATCGGCTTCTGGTTAAAGCAGGTATCCTGATTGGAGCGTTTGTATTTTACGAGGCGGTAGGTATCAAAACCAACATCCGTTAGCGAGTTTCTGTCAATTTCCGTCTTAATAACTATTTGCTTGGAATTAACACTAGTAACAATGCCAGATCTTTTGGCGGTAACAACAACGCCAGAATCCCTACCAACAACAGCTTCCATCCCTGTTCCAACAAGTGGAGCCTTTGGAATCACCAACGGCACCGCTTGCCTCTGCATGTTTGATCCCATCAATGCCCGGTTTGCATCATCATGCTCTAAAAAGGGAATTATCGCTGCGGCCACCGATATTAATTGGTTAGGAGAAACATCCATCATGGCAACTTCTTCAGGTGGCACCATAATAAAATCTTCACCCCGCCGACACGAAACCAATTCACCAAGCAAATCCCCCTTTTCATCAAAAGGTGTATCCGCCGGAGCAAAAATTTTCTCTTCCTCCTCTATGGCGGTCAGATAACGAATTTCTCCAGTTATCTTCCCTTCCTTCACCATCATGTAGGGTGTTTCAATAAAACCAAACTCATTGACCCGAGCATAGGTGCTTAGCGATACGATTAAGCCGATGTTGGGACCCTCAGGCGTTTCTATCGGACATATCCTTCCGTAGTGAGTGGGGTGAACATCGCGCACCTCAAATCCCGCGCGCTCTCTGGTGAGTCCACCAGGACCTAACGCTGACAAACGACGCTTGTGGGTAACCTCAGAAAGGGGGTTAGTTTGATCCATAAACTGTGATAGTTGGCTAGAACCAAAGAACTCGCTGATAACCGCAGTCACTGGCTTGGAATTTATAAAATCAGGAGGAGCCATCGTCTCCACATCCTGTAAGCTCATTTTTTCTCTGATGGATCGTTCCATACGCACAAGACCAATCCGGTATTGATTCTCAATAAGCTCGCCCACCGAACGAACCCTGCGGTTGCCAAGGTGATCGATATCGTCAACGGTTTTATCGGGAACACCAATTTTCAGATCCACCAGATATTTAACCGCCGCCATGATATCTTCACGGCGAAGCGTAGTCACATCCGTCGGAGTATCAAGACGAAGTTTATAGTTCATCTTCGCCCGGCCAACATCAGACAGATCATACATTTCCGGCTCGAAAAAAAGCGAATGGAAAAACTTTTGTGCTGCCTCTGGGGTGGGAGGATTGCTCGGGCGTAACCGGCGATAGATTTCCATGAGCGCCTCGTCAACCCCTTCCGTTTTATCAGCATTCAGCGTTTGATGAATGGAGGGACTCACCATTTCTTCGTCAGCAGACGCAACATGGAAGTATTCAACCTTGAGATTCCTTATCTCATCCAACATCTCTGCGGAAATAACCTCATTAGGCCGGAAAATTACTTCTTGTTGAGACGCATCCCTTATCTCCACGGCGAGGATTTTACCGGCAAGTTCTTCAGGTATTAGCCTGATAGCAGTAACCCCTGCACCCAATATTCTCTTAACATGATTGGCGGTAATCTTCTTCCCTTTACGGACGATGATCTCTTCCCCCTTGCGGATATCCGCATCCGCCCTGCTACCGACTAAATTATCATCAACAGCAACTTCATAGCCATCAGGAGTTACTCGTATCTGGGCAACTTTGTAGAATTTTTCTATTATCTCGGCGGTAGAAAACCCGATGGCCTTGAGGAGGATGGTAACGGGCATCTTGCGTCGTTTATCAATACGAACATAGAGCAGATCCTTGGAATCAAACTCAAAATCCAACCAAGAACCCCGGATAGGAATGATGCGGGCAAAGAAAACAACCTTGCCGCTGCTTAGCGTCTTCCCCTTGTCGCTATCAAAAAATATCCCAGGCGAGCGGTGTAACTGGCTAACTATAACCCTCTCCGTACCATTTATAATAAAGGTTCCCTTTTCTGTCATCAAAGGGACATCCCCGAAAAAAACTTCCTGCTCTTTGATATCGCGAATTAAACGATTTTCCGTGTTGCGATCACCATCAAAAACGACAAGCCTAACAATAATTTTTAGCGGCGCGGAATATGTCAGGCTCTTTTCGAGACACTCCTGCTCGTCATAACGAGGATCCAACAGCCGGTAAGAGACAAACTCCAAAGATGCCTTCCCGCTAAAATCCTTTATCGGGAAAACGCTTTTGAAGGCTCCCTGCAACCCATAGGGTTTTCTCATTTCTGCGGGGATATCTTTTTGTAAAAATTTATCGAAAGAACGCCTTTGTATCTCCAGCAGATTGGGTATTTCTAGAACGCTTTTGATGCGACCAAAACGCTTTCTAATCACTTGTTTTTCCTCTCCAAGTAAGACTTTAGGAATTGCCCTGTTTATTGGTAGGGGTGCGCAGAGGCACCCCTCGATTTAAAAAAACTTACTTAATTTCAACTGTGCCGCCGGCTTTTTCCACTTTAGATTTTATATCCGCCGCTTCCGCCTTGTTTACCGCTTCTTTTATTGGCTTCGGCACTCCCTCTACGAGATCCTTTGCCTCTTTGAGTCCCAGACCGGTGATGGCACGGATTTCTTTAATGACTTGGATCTTGTTTTCTCCAAAACCAGTAAGTATCGTATCAAATTCGGTTTTTTCTTCAACAGGGGCGCTAGCTGCAGGAGCCGCACCAGCAACAGCAACCGCAACGGGAGCCGCAGCAGAAACTCCAAACTTTTCTTCCAGCTCTTTCACGAGCTCGGAAAGCTCTAGAACCGTCATTGAAGAAATAAATTGAATTACATCATCTTTGGTTATTGCCATTTTTATCTTCCTTCCTTATGTTATTGTTGATTTTCTTGTAGCTGTTTATCCCTGTAGGCGGCTAAAACCTGCACCAGCGAGCGGGGAGTAGCCGCAAGAACATTGACGAATGAACCCTGAACACCCAGCATCACCGAGAGTAATTTTGCCAAAAGCACCTCTCTGCTGGGAAGCTCCGAAAGAATCTGTAAATCAGCCTTGCTGAGCAATTTGCCATCGAGCGACGCAATTTTTATGTCAAACTCGGGATTCTTCTTGGCAAAATCAATCAACACCTTCGTTGCCTCAACGGCATCCCCATGGTTGAAGGCTACCGCCAACTGGCCTTTCAGGTATGGCTCTAAGATGCCTAAAGGCGTATCCTGGGTGGCTAAATTCAACAGGGTATTTTTCACCACCTTGACTTGAGTCTGCGAGGGACGAAGAGAGTTCCTCAGCACAGACATTTTCCCCACCGTCAAACCACGGTACTCGGCAAGCGCTGCCAACCTTGCACCTTCTAGGCTAGTGCGCATATCTGCCACAATTTTTTCCTTGGCGCTTCTATCCAAATGCTAAACCTCCTTTCCTTTCTTTTTATTGTTCTAAAAAGTCGGAGGCGCACAGCACCGTGAAAACCTTCAGCAGGTCTGGTGTTATCGCAATCCCCAAAAGCCTCGACAGGTCGCCATTACAGCGATTAAATCGTTATGATACCTGCTGTCTCCGACCTTTTTCTTCTCGGTTATCTCTTGAACGAAAACCACCCCTGCATGGTCGAAAAACCATGCAGCAGATGGTAGGAATTTTACACTGACTTAAGCTCCAGCGGATCCACCTTCGCCGCAGGCCCCATGGTGGAAGAAAGAGAAACACTTCTGATATAAGCTCCCTTGCTGGCGGCGGGCTTTAATTTAAAGATTATCTCAACCAAAGCTAGCATATTCTCCTTAAGCTTTGTCGCCCCAAACGATATCTTCCCTATGGGAGAATGGACTATACCGGCTTTTTCCACACGAAATTCTACTTTACCTGCTTTCGAATCAGAAACGGCTTTGCCAACATCAAAGGTGACCGTTCCCACTTTAGGATTCGGCATCAACCCTCTTGGACCTAGTATCTTGCCGATTTTCCCTACCGCACCCATCATATCAGGAGTGGCGATAACGCTGTCAAATTCCAGCCACCCACCCCTTATCTTCTCTATCAGTTCATCTGATCCGACAAAATCAGCGCCAGCATCCAGGGCTTCCTTTTCTTTTTCTCCCTTGGCAAAAACTAACACTCGAACAGTCTTACCCAGCCCGTTGGGTAGCACCACCGACCCGCGTACCATTTGATCCGAGTGTTGCGGATTGACACCCAAGCGAATGGCAACATCCACAGTTTCATCAAACTTAGCTCTTCGCCCGGAAACTACCGCCTCCAAGGCCCCATCCAGGGTGTAGCTCTTATCGCTGTGAAGCGTTTCCTTTACCTTTACATAACTTTTGCTTCTCTTTGGCATAATTAAATCTCCTATGGGACTATCTCTACACCCATTGAACGAGCGGTGCCTTTTATTATTTTAATGGCACCTTCGATATCAACAGCGTTAAGATCCTTCAGCTTAAACTCCGCAATCTCTCGCACCTGCTGCTCGGTAATTTTACCCACCGTCTCTCTCTTTGGCGTTCCCGAACCCTTTGCCAGTTTCGCGGCATTCTTTACTAGAAACGAAGCGGGAGGTGTCTTGGTAACAAAGGTGAAAGATCTGTCGGCATATACGGTTATCACTACCGGAATTATCGTCCCCTCTTGGGATTGGGTCATCGCATTATAGGCTTTACAAAACTCCATGATGTTAACACCATGCTGTCCCAATGCCGGACCGATTGGCGGCGACGGCGTCGCCTTACCCGCTTTTATTTGTAACTTAACATTTGCCACGATCTTCTTTGCCATAGCAGACCCACTTCCTTTCTTGTTTGACTACACCTCTGACGAAACCTGTATGAAATCTATCTCAACAGGCGTGGCGCGCCCAAAAATTGATACGGTAACCCTTAGCTTACCTTTTTCCGGCTTGACTTCATCAACAGAGCCATCAAAGCCCGCAAAAGGACCATCAATAATCTTGACCACATCACCTACCTCGTAGGAAAATTTGGACTTGGGAACTAGTGTCCCCTCTGAAATTCTCCCACAAAGATGCTCAACTTCGCTATTCGGAATCGGTGTCGGTTTGTCCTTAGTGCCAACAAAACCGGTAATCTTCGGTGTGTTTCTCACGATGTGCCAAGTTTCATCGGTAAGAACCATGTTTACGATAATATACCCGGGAAAAAATTTGCGCTTTGATGTCCTTCTCTGACCCTTGACCAAAGAAACCACCTCTTCTTCCGGGACTAGTATCTCTCCGAAACAACTTTGTTTGTCAGCCTTGACAATGTTCTCCATCAGCGAAAGCTTCACTTTGTTTTCAAATCCTGAATATGTGTGCACAACATACCACTTAAAATCCATCAACCTACCCCATCACCAAACCTAAAAGCTTCGTAATAAAAAAATCTATCAAAGCCAGAAAAAGAGCAACGATAGCCACCAAGACAATGACAACAGCAGTGGAGCTCATGGCCTGGCGCGGTTGTGGCCAAACAACCTTCTTAAGCTCGCTCTTAACTTCCGCGAGAAAGGTCTTAGCCTGTAAATAATAATGTCTCACCTTATCCATAATGGTCTCCGTCTAATTGTATATGGCAGGCCAGGAGGGACTTGAACCCCCAGCATTCGGATTTGGAGTCCGACGCTCTATCCATTAGAGCTACTGGCCTGTTAATCATTAACTATTTGGCTTCTCTATGGATCTTATGAGAACGACAAAAAGGACAGTATTTTTTTATCTCCATCCTGCCCTGCATCGTCTTTTTGTTTTTTGTTGTTGTGTAATTTTTACGCTTACACGCCGTACACGCTAAAGAAATTATCGTCCTCATACCCTTCTCCTTACATACCGTGGAGCCCACGACCAGGATTGAACTGGTGACCTCATCCTTACCAAGGATGTGCTCTACCTACTGAGCTACGTGGGCATGATAATATTTTACCATCATCTGGAGCGGGAAACGGGATTCGAACCCGCGACCCTCAGCTTGGAAGGCTGATGCTCTAGCCCCTGAGCTACTCCCGCTCTTAACCAAAAATGGTGGAGGGGGGTGGATTCGAACCACCGAAGGCTTCGCCGGCAGATTTACAGTCTGCTCCCTTTGGCCGCTTGGGAACCCCTCCGCTAATCGCGCCATGGAGCTGGCGATGGGATTCGAACCCGCAACCTGCTGATTACAAATCAGCTGCTCTACCGTTGAGCTACGCCAGCCATCGCCAAGACCACACCCCGCGAAGCGGGGCACCTACTTTTTTTAAAAACCCTTTGTCAAGGCATTTTAAGGATTAAACGCACTGCGACAATTGTTCAGGGGTATAGCAAGACAAGTCTTATTAATTTTGATTTTTCCTTGAGGAGCGCATTAAAAAAAGCTACGCGCCGCCTTTAAGAAAGTGAGGTTTACAAAATGCACTTGCAACAATCATTGAAAATAATTGAAAGCTACAAGCAAGAATCTCCACATTATGTTGATTTACTTGATATTCTCGGTGGGATATTGGTTTTAAGAGAAGATTTTTCTCGCGGGTTAACCGAAGATATTTTCCCCGTGGATGACAAGTACATTCTTCCCAAAATTTCCGGTGGAATGCCGTTGGTTGATAGTAGTCAGGAAGTAAATTTGGCACCAGCGGAAAATTACCTTCGCATCCTAGTGGAGGCTTTAGGAGAAAAATTTGGCGGAGAAGCCCTCATCCTCAAAAAGCATCTACAGGAAGAACAATCCTACCGTGATTTACTTATTGCCTATCAGCTTATTGGCGCGGATTGTCACGGTGGCGATGAGACTCGTGCGGAAGCGACGATTGACTCTTTGGAAACGGATATTGGCGAGGAAGCTGTTGATATAGTGGGAATGTTACTGCGCGAATCTCTTAGACCGGGTTTTGAGAGGGTGATAAATAGATACTCACAGCATTTAAACAAAACACCCTGGCACGAGGGATTTTGCCCAGTTTGTGGCTCTGAACCAAAAATTGGGGAGATTAAGGGAGAGGAAGGACACCGCCATCTGTATTGCCACCAATGCGGTTATGAGTGGGTGTTCCCGCGGATAATGTGTCCCTTTTGCGGAAATGATGACCATCAGAGTCTTCTTTATTTCACGGTTGAGGGAAATGAGAATTATCGTGTGGATACTTGTAGCAAGTGTCGCCAATACATCAAAATCGTTGACATGCGGAGTATGGCAAAAGAGGTCAATTTAGAAATAGAGGATATTAACACCCTACACTTAGATATAATCGCCGCCGATGAAGGCTACGAATAAGCCAGCCTTGTTCCCCCAATCTGGCGTGGAAATGCCGGAGTTGCTTGAAAGAATTCGTCCGCTGGCACAAAAATGGGTTTTGCCAGTGGTTGAAGCTCTGCGTGGGAGGGCGGATAACCCCTTCGCCATCTTGATTACATCGCTAATTAGCCTGCGAACAAAGGAGGAACAAACCGCCCCCGCTGCCAGCCAGTTGCTTGCGCTAGCGAACACGCCGCAAGAGATGCTTGCCCTCGGTGAGGATATAATCGCTAAAATTCTGCATCCTGTAGGTTTTTACCGTAACAAAACTAAGACGATTCTAGAAGTTTCCCGTAGATTGCTCAGCGAATATGACTCCCGCGTCCCAGACACATTAGAAGAGTTGTTAACATTCAAGGGTGTGGGCAGAAAAACGGCAAACCTCGTCATGAGCGTTGCTTACAATAAACCCGCGATCTGCGTTGATATCCATGTACATCGCATCACGAACAGAGTTGGTTATGTAAAAACAACCAGCCCCGAAGAGACGGAATTTGCCCTTAGAAAAAAACTTCCGCCCCAACACTGGCAAGAAATTAACCCGCTACTCGTCGCCTTCGGCAGGGAAATGTGCCACCCCACTTCGCCATACTGTTCTATCTGTCCAATCACACACAAATGCCCGCGCCACGGAGTGAAAAGAACACGCTAAAGACAAAAGCGACCTCGCCTAAAAGGGAACATCGTCTTGAGTATCGGTAGCTCCGCCAACCATTTGATCGTCATCACCGACTCTTCTTTCGTTAGATGCTTTTTTCTCCAACGCTTGCACATTTGAGGCGACAATCTCCGTTGTTGATCGCTTGTGCCCTTCCTTATCTTCCCACTCTCGCGTCTGAATACGCCCTTCGCAATAAACCATTCGCCCCTTCATTAAGTAACTACCGCAAAACTCCGCGATTTTCCCAAAGGTAACAATGCGATGCCACTCCGTCCTCTCGGCCTTTGTGCCATCCTTCTCTTTCCAATACTCGCTGGTAGCGATACGAAAGTTCGTTATCTGCGTACCATCCTGAGTGTAGCGCACCTCAGGATCAGCCCCCAGCCTGCCGATTAAAATGACTTTGTTAACCATGGCAACCCTCCTGCGTCGTTTTTTTCTTTAGCAAACCCCTTTACATCACTCCTTTATACCAACCACCATCAATTTGAATTGCCGCACCCGTTATATAAGCAGCAAGTTCTGAAGCTAAAAAAGCAACCAAGGCGGCAAATTCTTCGGGAGTTCCTAACCGCTTCATCGGAATATCATTCTCCCATCCGGCAATTACCGCTTCGGGTGTGGTTTGGCGCTTTTCGGCAAGGATAACTGACAACTTGCGCACCCGTTCGGTAAGCGTGTAGCCAGGACAGACGCTGTTAATGGTAACATTAAGCGGAGCAAGCTCGTTAGAGAGCGTCTTGGAAAAACCAATAACACCCGAACGGATCGTATTAGATAATATCAGCCCTTCGATTGGTTGCTTAACCGATATTGAGGTGATGTTAACGATACGACCCCACTTTTTCTCCTTCATCACGGGAACGGCAACAGCAGTCATGGCAATTGTGGAAAGCAGATTAAGGTGAAAACCTTCTAGCCATTGTTCGTCACTTATCTCCAAAAACTGTAGTGAGGGAGGTCCGCCAGCATTATTTACTAGAATATCAACGGTGCCAAAATGCCTGTTAGCGCTACTAACAAAATCCCGCGCCGCAACAGGATCACTCAGGTTGGCACCAAAAGCAAAAACTTCCGCCCCCGTTTCGCGGAAAATTTCTTCTTTTGCCAGCGCTAGATGGGGATCATCCAAAGCACAAATGGCGATCTTGGCACCCTCATGCGCTAAACGCTTCGCCACCGCCAGCCCAAGCCCCATGGAACCACCCGCCACCAAAGCAACCTTATTTTTTAAGCCCAAGTCCATTTTTTAACTCCCACCGCAATTACTATTTATTTCCGGGATTGCACGGTTTATTACCCGTATTCTTGATTTCCAAAGCGATGACCTCAGCTTGCTCTCCTAGTAATCTCGCAAGCGGGTAGTCCTTGATGTAATCTTCGCTCCAGCTTATGTTATATTCATTTATCAGATTGCGGATATCGCCATAGCGTGTACCCAACGAGCGTTTTTTCGCCTCCCAGGGGAGGTTCTCAGCAAATACAACATGGATGAGCAACAAAAAGATTTTTGCAGTATCGGTCCCGTGTCTGAGTGGAAAAACAACAAGCGGCGCTCCATCAACTTTACCCTGTCCAATATAGATATCCTTCTTGCGGACAATTGTTCGTTTCGTGCCAAGCAATCCACCATTGTTCCCTGTTCGGGAAACCATTTGAGAGGAAACACCAGCCCGCCTCGTTATCCTTATAGTTGTGTCATCACAGGGCAGGGAGTTCTTATCTAAACCCTCAACCAGATATAGCGTGTACCCTTCAAGCGAGGCAATTACTGGCTGCACCCTCATTAGGGCAAGAGCGTTACGGCTGGCAATATCCCTGAATGAAAACCCTAAATCGCTAAGCAAATTAAAAATAATCCCCTTTAATGGCGCCTCTTTGCGACTGGTGCCAACGGTAACCGTTTTTGCCTGATGCCTGATAGCGTCCACAGGTCGGGAGAGGGATTCTATCAGCTTCTTTAACACACCGTCCAAGGAAATTAACGGAGAGGCTATATCTCCGCCCAGCTCCGCACCAAATTCTTCCCAGAAGTCTTCCGTAGAAAGCTTGCCAGCGGCGTATTTAAGCAAAAGAAGGATATCTGCAATGTCTTGATTTTCGGCAGAGGAAAATGCACCTGCGGATATTCTTTGGCGCAATTTGCGGGAAAATTCGGTGGACAAATTTTGTAGCTCGTAATCCCCCAATTGCTCATAAACACTCTTCCCTGCGGCGCTAAAGAAGGCTCGCCTCTCGTTTAGCTTGGAACGGAAATTCTTAAAGAACTTTGCCTCTTCATCAATAAAGCATGCCGCATAGTATCCCCATAAATGCCCTGCAACCGTGTTGATGATGAGGCTACCAGGGTACTCGGCGGGAATTAGGGGAATAACGGCATCCGCTATACCCGCGAAGCGATTCTCTCCTTCGGCGGCAAAAACAATAACCTTGGCGCGATGCGCCTTAAAAATAGCGGTGTCTTTGACAATATCTTCTAGAACACTTTCGGGAGTCCCTACCGCACAGACGATGATAAGCGGCTCTGCAGAAAGATCAATGTGCTTTTTATCCTCAACAATATCTGTGGAAATGGTTTTATAGCAAAGTTCGCTCAGCTTAATACGAATTTCATCGGCGGCTATCTTATTGGGGCCAGAACCGACAATTGCCCAGTAGCGGGAACCACCGACAGCAAAGCGCGCAGCCTCTTTGATAACCTCATGTTTACTAACCAGCGTCTCCCGCATTGCGGGAACAATCCGTTCCAGCGCTGCTATTTCGCTTACGAGATCTTCGGTACCGATTTCGCCAGCACCGGAGGCAAGCGCCAAGCCTAAAATATGCCCAGCAACAATCTGCGAATAAAAGGCCTTTGTTGATGCAACGGACATTTCCACATCCCTGCCATTGCTAGTGTAAAAAACTCCATGCGATTTTGCCGTGATATCGGATTGCCGACGGTTCACGATACTAATAATTGTTGCTCCCCGTTCGCGGGCTAGCGCCACCGCACGGTTGGTATCGGTCGTCGTGCCCGACTGGGTTATCGGAATAACCAAGGCACGGGAAAAATCCTGCTCAAGATGGAAACCGCTGAGCTCCGAGGCTATTTTAGCTCTGACACGAATGGGGCTATCTCCAAAATAACGGGCCAAGGCCTCCGCCACCGCATTGGCAGCAACACCGGCAGTGCCATGTCCAATGACGAAAATATCGCGAATGGCCCTTGCCCTCATCCTCTCCAAAAGATCAGGAGGGATAACATCAGCACCGAGGTTAAACTCTACACGACGAAGACCATCATTAGTGATGTAGCGATATTTTCCCATTAAAGTATTGGCAACGGAGCGGGGCGCTCCCATGATTTCCTTGAGGAAATAGTGGGGAAAGTTTTCCCTATCAATATCGCGGGTCGTCATTTCTGCCTTGCCAACATCATTTAAGGAAAACTGTAGCGGTGTGCCGTCATAAAAACAGGCACGAATACCCGCTAAGCCGCCTTCACTGTTTTGTTCTAACACCAACAACTGCCCGCTATTGCCGTTTATGGATAAAGCTTCGCCATCCAAACGAATGAAATCGTTTGTTGCTTCCACCAAGCCATAAAGTTCCGAGGAAAAGACATAACCCCGCTTAGCAAAGCCAACATATATTGTTTGTCCGCTACCTTTTTGGGCAAGAAATATCTTTCCTGGTGCGAGTGAACTACGCATGGCAATGGCATGGGAGCCTTCAAAAGAACAAAGCGCCAGTCGAAAAGCCTCTTCAATGTTTTTTCCTTCACGCAGAAAGCTATCCACCATTAAGGGAATTATCTTGGTATCGGTTGAAATGGCAGTATCAATCAAGTTCTTACCGCCCTCCAGATGCTCCCGCAAAGAGGAATAGTTATCAATATCACCGTTAAGAACAACGCTAATCCGGCTTTCTGACGCGAGAGAGGGGCTGTAGTTATTGAGTGGATGGCAGTTTCCCTCGGAAATGGCACCTACCGACGCCCAGCGAGTGTGCGAAAAAATGGCATCATTCTCTGAGGGAATCATCGCAAAAAAAGATAAAAGGGCATCGCGGCCAATGCGTTCTCGTAGGTCGCGCACATTTTTACCTAGCTCACCCACGACGGAAAAGGTCTTATAGGTAAACGATACCACTACTTGTTTCTCGCTTGAAGCAACACCGATAGAACCAGAAAGGGAATCGCCTGACAGAGAACGAGAGCGAAAATCCTCTCCAAGCCCTTGTTCCTCAATCTCCTTGATAATTCCGGTAAATATCTCCGGCTTAAAAGAAAAATCAACTTCTACTCCCGCCGAATCGCGCCCACGAACCTCCAGACGGTAAATGCTGTTGAGAACGAAGTTAATCCGTGCAAACATCTTGAGACCAAACGGGGAAACCCTGTCTCCCGCAAGCGCTTTTATTGGAAGGATATTGGCGAGGATGTCCCTTTCCAAAACCCAGTGGGCATCTTCAAGCATAACTATCTTTTCGTTTATCTGCTCTAAAGCAACGCTGGAAATTGTCTCAATCTTTCGCTTACGATACTCATTAGCCGCCGCAAGTACGCTGGCTATCTGTTCACAACTCTGTCTTAACTTTGCCGCGAGTGCAGAAGAAGCGATTATCGTCGCCAGGAGATCTTCATCTCGTAGAAGTAGCAACTCTTCATAAAAATGCTTTATTGTTGCTTCTTGGTTTACGAGGTCATTGGCGATAACCGCCGAATGCAGTGTTTCAAGCAACTGGGAACAATCGGCTATCAGCTCCTGCGCAGTGTTACAATTATCAGTGGTCCGTTTAACAGCAATAACCCCCGCAATGCCGCAACAAAGAACATTTGCCCGTTGCGGGAAAATAATTATCGCAGGCGCGGAAATTCCTGCCACATTACAGCAGAAATGCCAGCGGAACCTTGTTATCATGCCAAAAGAAAACACGGAATGGAAGAACCCGCGCAATGACTTAAACTGAAAAAACATTTACCCCTCCACCATTCCGCTATTTTCCACCGGTAACTGCTTCCATTTCCTGGGCGATTTTCTTACACTTCGCTACAGGGTCCGTGGCAGAACTTATTGGGCGACCAATGACCAAATAGTCCGCCCCGAGGGATATCGCCCGTTGAGGCGTTAAAACACGCTTTTGGTCATCGCTTGTTTGAACTTCGCGAATGCCAGGGGCCACTATCAAAAAATCATCGCCACAAGCCTGGCGAATCGCCGCAATGGTCTCACCGGAAGCAACAACACCATCGGCTCCACCTTGCTTGGCCATCAGTGCCAAATGAATGCTCAGTTCTTGCACCGATTTGCTAAATCCCATCTCTGCAAGATCAGCGTCATCAATGCTAGAAAGGACGGTTACGGCAAGAAGTATCGGCTTGGGCAAGCCATGCTTAATGGCGGTTGACTTGACCGCGTTAGAGGCGGCGGCAATCATCTCCCGCCCACCCAGGGCATGGATGTTGAACATTGCAACCCCCATCGCGGTTGCGGAAGTAGCCGCTGCAGCTACGGTGTTAGGAATATCGTGAAACTTGAGATCAAGAAAAACGCGTCCCCCACCGCTGTTAATGGATTCCACCAGCGACCGCCCATAGTGGGTAAATGCTTCTTTTCCCACCTTGAACATCCCCACATGGGGCGCCAATAGCTCCACCCAGGAAAGGGCTTTTTCCCAACCATCGCCGATGTCCAGAGCAAAAATTACCCGCTCGCGAGCAGTTTTATTCGCCCTCTTCATCGTCATCGGTAAATTCCATATCGTCGAATTGGATAGAACCAGCATCGCTATCTCTGTGCAAAAGCTCGGGATGCTCGTAACCTACCTTGCCGGCCGCAATCTCCCGCAACGCCACCACCACTGGACGATTTTTCGCTTCTACCAGCGGTTTATATTCCCCTTTTGCCAACTGTTTGGCACGATCAGATGCCAAAACTACCAGTGCGAACTTGTTTTTTGCCTTTAGTAACGAATCCTCAATTGTAACCCGCGCCATTTAAGCCTCCTCAGACCATAGGCGTGAACGCTTACTTTTTTTGCCTTCCGTCGTCAAGGAGCGAACACCCACCTTCCTGATTTTCGAGGTAGAAATATCCTGCCTTAGCGATGAAGAATTATGTGATTATATCTGCCGATAATTGAAAAAGATGCTCGCGACCCGTTCGAGGATTGTTGAGGCAAAAAAATCCTCGGCTATGCGGCTTTTCCTGTAGCTATCCTTGTTATTGTCTCCAACACCCAAACAACACACCCCAACTGCTTCCCGTTTTGCCGTTGTTTTCTGTTAAATCTCCTTGCCCTTCTTTCAGGCAAACTAATAAAGCACGGCGCAATGCTGATTTTAACCTGCTGAAAATAGAATTGCTTCCTCTTTTTTTATTGTTCCCCGTGTTTGCTCTTCTTACACCTCCAAAACGGCGCCGACCGCGCCGAAGAAGAACTTGTCCCCCAAGAGGTTGCAAAGCCTAGCCCCCTGAAGAAGCCCTGTGCAGTGCGCCACCCCAACCCTTTCAATGCCGTAATCGCCAATAACTGTTAGCGTTTTCTCAAACTGCGCGGGGGAGGCAAAGCCCATGTGCGTACCACCAACAACGGCATAGACTTTATTTTTCCCCGTTTTTTGGCGGGCGTAGTCAATAATATTGATCATCCCCGCGTGGGCGCAACCTAGAAGGATAACCAGCCCCTTGCTTGTATCCAAGATAAGGCTGTTATCATCCCTAATGGGGTCGGGAGAGACTTCAACGCCAGCGTAAATCCCTGCCATCCCCAAATCGCCTTTTTCAAAATCGTTCAGCCTCGTAACTTCGCCTGTGAGGTACACGCTATCCGCTACCTCTCTAAAATCGGTGCTTAGCTCAAACTCGGCGCCGAGCCCCTCCAAAAAACCACGAGAAAAGGGCATCCCAATACCAAGATTTTTATTCGATAATTTCCAGTAGCGATTAACGAAGATATCGGGGTGTGCCAGCGCCCTAGTTTTGTCGCGAAGCATCAAAACCTTATCCAGTCCGCCAGTGTGGTCATAATGCCCGTGACTTAAAATCAGTGCGGTAATTGCCGTTAGATCCTTGCGAAGTGTTATGGCGTTTTGCACGATGCCAAAGCCCTGCCCGGTATCCCAAAGATAATTCCCCCGGGGTGTTTCGACGTAGCAAGCAAAGCCGTGCTCACCAATAACACCTCGGGGAAATAAAACCGAATTTTCACAAAGAACCGTCAAACGCACTTCCATGATGGATCCTCCTTTAAAATTAGCGCTCGCTATGCTTGCGGATTTTCTCCCAAAGCAAGACGGCAGATATCGCTGATCATGTAGTTTTTCAGCCCTGCTAACTGGGATTTTTCTTTAAGGGTGTTAAAGCACATCGGGCAAAGATACACCATCGCCTCTGCACCGCTAGCCTTCGCGTCGGCGATGTTCAAATCACGGTAAGGCTCATAGTTTTTGCCACGAGGAAACAGCTTCAAACCAGGTCCAGCAATCTCCACCCCGCAACAGAGCGCTTTTAGCCCGTCATATTTTCGTTTAACCCTCTCCACTCCGATAAGCTGGAAAATTTCATCAACGAGATAATCTTTCTCGGTCGTGTAGCGCGAAGCGCAGGGGCGTTGATACGCCACAAGAATACCCAGTTTCTTGACCTTTTTACTGTTTGCTATGAGATATTCATGGAGATACTCAAAAAGGTGCACCGGGCGAAAAGGAATATTGATGCCATATTCCGGCGCCATCCCTTTTACCGCAGCGTAGCAATCATCATGGACAAAAACTATCTCCTTCGCGCCAGAAGCGGCAAGGTTATCCACCATCGCCTGTAACCGCTCGCGCATGATGCTTTCATCGCCCATGTGCACAAAGAGCACATTGCAGAAGTAGTGCTTGCCCTTTAACAGAGGGATATTCTCGAACAGTTGCCCTTGCAAAGCCCATGGCATACTTCCCTGCATTACGCAGAGAGACATCATCCTCTCTCGCCGTTCAATCGGTTTGGGAGGACCTTCGGGCAAAAATCGTGCCGCCATTTGCTCGCGCAATTCCCAGCTGGTAAAATCCTTTTCCATCCAGGATAAAATCAAATCGAAGGGCTTTGCCCCTTGCTCGCAGTACTCGTTGCAGGCAACGCAAGTAATGCAATCATAAATCCACTGAGGAGGTTCCTCCCTTGCCCCTTCCCGCAACTTGAGCAACTCCTTTATCGCTATCCCACCACTAACGCTATCAAACGGCAGATAGTAACACCGCGCCAAACATTCCCCACAAAAATCACATTTATTCGCGTTGAACATCTGATCCCCCCTTGTTTAATAAGCCGCGTTAGTGATCGCAGGCGTTGAGACCAACAATTAATTTACCCGTTAAAAAATCTGATACAATTTTTTCTGGATTTTCCGCCGTTGCCCCAACCAAGACCTTTATCCCCTGTGCGGCAAAAAGCTCCTGTGCTCGCGCACCCATACCACCCGCAATCACATGCGTGGCGCCTTGTTCTTTGACCCATGGGGGCAATAGCCCCGGTTGGTGCGGCGGCGGCACCACAGCAGTAACCTTGCCGATGGTTTTTGTCGTCTCATCAACATCAATCAGGGTAAAGCTCTCACAGTGACCAAAGTGCATCGCCAGTAAACCACCAGCCGTAGGAATGGCAATTTTCATATTGATATTCTCCCTTCGTTTATAAATCTAAAATAGGCTTGATAACTTCAGCCATCGCCTTCGCGGTAGAGCTCTCCGCATAGTGATGAATAAAGGCAAGGCCACTATCGCCGGAATCCGCAACTTGAGCATCAAGCGGAATCGCACCAAGGAATTTTACACCCATCTCCCTTGCCAGTTGTGCACCACCACCAGCAGGAAAGATGTCCGTTCGTTGTCCACAATGAGGACAAACAAATCCGCTCATGTTTTCCACAACTCCAAGAATAGGAACATTCAGCCGTCGACAAAAGGTGATAGATTTTTTGACATCCACACTGGCAACCTTTTGTGGCGTTGTAACGATAACCGCACCGTCAAGAGTGCCAATGATTTGACAAAGGGATAATGGCTCATCCCCAGTGCCCGGAGGGGCATCAACAATTAAATAATCCAAATCACCCCAAGCAACATCCTGAATAAACTGTTTGATAACAGCACCTTTCACAGGACCACGCCAAATGATTGCCTCCTCGTCATTACTGGCTAGTAATCCTATGGACATGACCTTTAACCCTTCAACCTCAACGGGGTTAATTCCATCTTCGCTTCCCGTCATTTGCCGCCCCTTTATTCCCAGCATCGTCGGGATACTGGGACCGTGGATATCCACATCCAGCAAACCGACCCGCTTGCCCTTTAGCGCCAAAGAAACAGCCAGATTCACCGCCACCGTGCTTTTACCAACACCTCCTTTGCCCGACATCACCACGATCTTGCGTTTGATTTTGGATAATCGCGAACTTAATTTTTGCTTTTCCATAGCTTCGGTATTCTTGCGCTTTTCCGCCTCGCAGGCGGCATCCGCACAACCACCACAACCGTTATTCTTGTCTTCCATCTTCGTTCCTTTCCCTCTGGTTCAAATATTTTTTAATGGCACCCTTGAGCGTGTTGCTTGCCAATAGCGCACAGTGCGCAAATTCTACGGGAAATTGCCCCAGCGCGGCAAGGACCTCCCTCTGCCCTATTTTTAGGGCGTCCTGCAGTTTTACCCCCTGTGCCAACGATACGGTAACACTCCCACAAGCGATGGAGGAAGCGCAGCCATCGGTGGCAAAAGCGGCTTCATGGACCAGCTCGTCTTCGCAGTAGAGCCAAATCCTTACCGTGTCTCCGCATGGTCCCTGGATCTGTTCGTATGTGTTAAAGCGGCAAGGCTCGCCGTAGCTATACGGATAGAGGGCATGTTGGCAGGCGATCTCAGAAAAACCTTGCAATTCTTCTTCAATTTTATGCTCCATGCTGGATGTTCTCCCATAACTGAATAATATCGTTGGCACTCGCGCTTGCCGTTTCGACAACGGTGGCTTTCTGTAACTGCGCCGTTGTTATACCCAAATCATGGCGAACACGCCCCGCCACCTTCGCCCCTAATTGCCTAGCTTTAGCCTCAATGCGTTCGGTGATCGCTACAGCAATATCCCATCTATTGACACAAACGCTCGCGGGAATCGCAAAATGACGCGTCAAGAGCAAAACCCTCTCCAAATCATGTTCACCCGCAACCGTCGGTTCCGTAACGATCAACACTTCCGTTGCTCCCGTAACGGAAGCGATAACCGGACAACCGATTCCTGGCGGTCCATCAATAATAATAAGCGGCACCCCTTCCTGCTGGGCAATTTTTTTAGCCTCCTGCCGTATAGTGGAAACGAGTTTACCCGAATTTTCGGCGGCAATACCCAAACGAGCATGAACCATTTTACCCACGCGGGTCTCGGATACCATCCATTTTCCACAGAGGCTTTGAGGGAAATCTATCGCTTTTGCCGGGCACAACCGCACGCACAAACCACAACCTTCGCACGCAATTTTATCTATATGGTATTGCGGCAAGCAATCGCCACCAGTAACTTTTTCCACCACCGCATTAAAGCGGCACAATCTGGCGCATAGTCCGCAACGGGAACAATCCTCCTGACGGATCATCGCCGTAAAACCGCTGTAGAAATCGTTGGTTGTAATCACACGCGGCTCCAGCAGTAGGTGCAAATCAGCGGCATCAACATCGCAATCAACAACAATCGCTTTCTCCGCCAACACCGCGAGAGACGCCGCAATGCTCGTTTTCCCCGTTCCTCCCTTGCCACTGATAACAGCTATCTCCCGCATCATCACCTCATCGAAGCTTCGTATCATTTGTATTATTTGTCACAATCGCCTAAATATCCGCCCGCCAGAACCTGACGAATGGCTAAGATCCTCAGGAAAATTCCCCAGCACTTGGCAGGGGACACCCCCGTCCGCTCCGCGCAAGTGAGCAGGAATGAGCATCGCAATTCGCCTCGCCTCTTGCCCCCTTTAACAGAAATCCCCCGCCAGCACTGATGAGCCTTTTTACCCTGCCATGGCATTGGGAGCATTCCTCCAGAGGGACGGATTTGATGGATTGCTCCGCTTCAAAGCAAAATCCACATTTTTGGCATTCGTACTCGTAGGTCGGCACTTACCTTGCTCCTTTTTCCTGAATTCTTTTTTTGATGTTCACAAAAATCTCGAGGTATGCAGGGATTGCATCAACAATGAGCCTGCCATGAGCGTAAATCTCCGCTATCCGCCTATCATAGGGAATAGAAGCAATAACCTCGATCCCCCGGTCATCACAGAAGCGCTTCACCCGATCATCACCACTTCCATCACGGTTAATTACCACGGCAAATTCCACATCTATCGCGTAGAGAACCTCCACCGCCAAGGCTAAATCGTTCAGCCCAAAGGCCGTCGGCTCGGCAACCAGCAAGGCAAAATCAACACCTCTAAGCGCGGCAATTACCGGACATGATGTCCCTGGTGGGGCATCAATGATTGCGGGTGTATTTTTTTCTAGATACTTCAGTGTGGCGCGAATGAGAGGCGGCGCCATGGGCTTACCCACATCCAACACTCCCTTAATCAACCTAATGTTATCGGCAACCAGTATCTCCACCTCGCCAATGCGGTTTTCCATTTCCGTGATGGCTTTTTGCGGGCATATTACCGCACAACCACCGCAAGAGTGGCACAGCTCGGGAAAAACAAGGGGAGTTGTGGAAAACGAAACGATGGCGTTAAAACGGCAAAACAGGGCGCATTCTCCGCAAGCATTGCAGAGCTTCTCATCGACATAGGGCACTGGCTGCGAAACGACATAACGCTCCTGCATTTGCGCGGCGGGAAAAAATAGATGCGCATTTGGTTCCTCTACATCACTATCCAGCAGTTGCACCCGTTCCCCAAAAACTCGAGCGAGATTTACCGCCACCGTTGTTTTTCCCGTTCCGCCTTTTCCTGAAGCAACCGCAACAACCATCTTTTACCCCCGTTACTTTTCTCTGCCAAAAGGCCAAGCCATAATTCCACCCTCCATCACCCGCACATTCCTCCAGCCGTTGGCTTCTAAAACCAAAGCCGCTTCATAGCCCCGTAGGGATATTTTACAAAAGGTAACTATCGGCGCATCTTTCTCCTGGGGAAGCTCACCCAGTTTTTTGCGCAAGGCTCCTAGTGGAATCAGTTTTTCCCCGATACCCAACCGCATCGCCTCATATTCGCTATGATCGCGGATATCCAAAAAGGTTATTTTCTCCCCCTTGTCGATGCGCTCTTTCACTTCCCGGGCGCTAATCCCTTTCAGCCTACCTAACATTTTGTTTTGCATAATATGTGCGGTAGCGATGAAGTGATCCAGCGCCAACGAGAATGGCGGCGCATAAGGAAGATCTGCATTAATAACATCGTGAACGCTAAAACCCGCCATGATCGCCATCGCCCATTGCGCCACCTGCCTGCCGACATCACCAGCGCCGATACACTGCGCCCCCAGAATTTTTCCGCTACCCTTTTCCACAACGAGCTTGGTTATCAGGAGCTTCCCCTGCATAAAGCCCGGCTTATCCAGACTCGTGTTAACAACCGTGAGAATATCAAACCCAGCCTGAAGTGCAGCTTTTTCGGTAAGCCCCGTTGTGCCCGCCGCGTAATCAAATATTTTACAAATACCTGTTTGGATGGTGCCAGAAAATTGCGCCTTGTTGCCGCTTATCGCGTTTTCCCCTGCGGCGCGTCCTTGCAGGTTTGCCAAATCGCCAAAGGGAGCATGGATCATTTTACCAGTGATAAGGTTCTTAACCTCAATGCAATCGCCCACCGCATAGATATCAGTATCGGAAGTTTGCAGGTATTCATTGACGCACACACCACCCCTTTCTCCGATTTTTAAGCCCGCCTCCTTGGCGATCAAGGAGTTGGGACGAACGCCAATGGCGACAACGGCCAACTCGCAGGGAATCTCCGCACCGTTGGCAAGTTTAATGCCGGAGAGCTTTTTCCCATCGCCCAGGAAGGCCACTATCCCATTTTCCGTGATTACATTAACATTCTTGCTCTTGATATGGTTTTCTATGAGCTTTGCCAATTCCCAATCAAGAAAGGTCAGAAGCTGTGGCAGTAACTCTACAACCGTAATATCTATTCCCGCTAACTGTAACGCCTCGCAGGTCTCCACGCCAATTAACCCACCACCGATAACAACGGCTTTGGTTATTTTCTTTTCGTCCTTAATTTTGCGGAGGTAATCGGCATCGGACATGCTCTGAAGGGTGGTTATGCCTTCGAGGCTCGCGCCAGGAATCCTCGGCATGTTGGGAATGGAACCCGTTGCGAGGATCAACTTATCATAAGGAACCTCGCTGGTGGTCCCTGACTCTAGATTGCGGCATTGAACGCTCTTTTTCTGTCTGTCTATCGCCGTCACCTCCGTACATACCAAAGCCTCTATTTTTTTGGCATTCATGTAAAATGTAGGGTTGCGGACAACGCCAGTAGGTGTACAAAGAAGCATATTACGATCATCAAAAACCCCGCCGACATAGTAAGGATATCCGCATGATGCCATTGATAACTCGGCATCCTTTTGGATTATGGTAATCTCGGCATTTTCATCAAGCCGCCTTGCTTTTGCGGCGGCTTTTGGTCCCGCTGCAGAACCACCAACAACGATAATTCTCTTTCCCATTATTCTCTCCCCTGTTAATGTTTATTATTCTTCCGTTGGATAATCTCACCCATTCCCGCGGGAACCTAAAACTTCCGCTTCCTCTTCGCTAACATCGTCCTGCCAACCGTTGCTGGCACTCTTTATCCAGCCGTCAAACTTCGTGGTGTATGGTTTAATATCCAGCAGTGGCGTGCCGTCAATGACATCAACGCCAGCAATATCTAACAAATTTTCCCGTCTTGATAACAATTCCACAACGCTAAGCCCCAACCCGTTGGGGCGATGTGGCGAACGAATGGCAAACACACCATGCTCCATATCCTGCAAAAAAGGTTTGCTTATGAGCTTAAAGCCCTGTGAGAGATGAAAGTGATAAAGAAGATAAATGTGCGAGAATCCCTCAATATCGCATAGCCCCTCCGCAAACTCGGGAAAAACCTCCACAACACCCCTGGCTCCCCCCGCATAGCGCGGTTGAATCGGTGTTTTCGCTGTGTCCTTGTGTTCAGAATGGATTACGCCAATCGGGCGATAGATTATTTTATCCATTTTTACCAATGCGCCTCTGCATTTGCCGAAGACAGTGGCGCCAATTTGCCGTTGGTGTACTCTACCAGAGCAGAAATGATTGTTGGAGCTGTAGAGTTGTAGATCGTAACCCCCCCCGCGCTTAAAACCTTAAACGCCTTGGGACCACAATGCCCCGTAACCACCGCCAAGGCGCCTGCCTTGATAACGCTTTGCGCGGCTTGAATACCCGCTCCTTGAGCCGCGTTGAGGTTCTGTTCATTGTCAATGATGATATATGAGCCATCATCGGTTTCATAAATTAGAAATTTCGGTGCTCTACCGAAACGGCTGTCCAATGCCGCCTCCAGGCTCTCTCCCGCCGTGGTAAAAGCAATCTTCATTTTTAGGTACCTCCCTGTTTAACAATTATGTAAAAATTTACGGCTGGGATGACGCAATCTTCCCTTCAGCTACTTCATTAACAATAATTGGGGCATATTCACGGCTTTTTTCGTAGAATTTAGCCGCATAAGAACAGGTGGGTATCACCTTTCTTCCCTCACGCTGGGCAAATGCGGAAACCTCCTTGAGCAAAACCGCCGCAATCCCTCTCCCGCGAAGGTTTTCATTGACCATCGTGTGCTGAATATCAATCATCCCTTCTTCGGTAATTTCGTACTCCACGAAGCAACGGTATCCCTCAATATCGCAAAAAAACTGCGTTTTTCCCACATCATGGACAACTTTGATCATTTCCGTTTCGTTATGGGACATTGTCGCTATTCCTCCACACAGATTTCGTGGCGAAGTATGGCAATAAGCGTTCTGATAATCAAGAACAGTATCAGTAGCGCCAGGAGGAGAAAAAGTCCTAACCCGAAATAAAGTGGTACTTCACCTCCACCGTGATGATGGTACGCCAATGACGCCATCGTCAATGCCGCCAGGGGGAAAGAATACGCCCACCAAGAAATAAAAAAGCGAATTTGGAAAAACATCCGCCCTAGGGATAGGAGTAAAAAGAACATGAGGAGAGCAACACAAAAGAGAAATGTCGCAAAATTATCAACGACCCCCGTTAGCTTAAAATAAGCGAGAAAACCAACGGCAGGAGGGGCAATTAAGATGAAAAATGTAGGAACGAGTTTCTCCGGAAGTGGCGCATTAAAGATGATTCGGGAAAAAAGGATTACCTGCAACACCAACCAAAAAAATATTCCCGCGCTGAAAAAAAACCAAGAAACAATCGCCGGTGTTATTCCTGTACAGGCGATAGAGATGAGGAGATTGCCAACAGCGGGAATAAACCATGACGGATTCATGTGTTTTATTTCAAAGCGCTCATGCCTGATCCACTCCGCAACAATCACCAAAAAGAAGAAAAACTGGAGGATAGCTCCGGTCAACGCGAGCGTAGCACCCACTCTGGGATGCAACGGAGAAAACGCAACAGCTAGCAATAACAGGCTAATGGATACCGTAGGAAAAAAATTGATGCGTACTGGATCGCGAAATTCTTTTTTCACTTCATCCGTATAAAGCATCATTTTCACGGTATATAGGCATAAAATCAGCGCAAAAACCGTTACCGATAATAAAAGTAAAACCCCGCTCACAACTGCCCCCGTCTGCAGAGAAGCTTCAACCCTTTGTGAGGCAATTGTAGCCCCCGCAATCCCCATCACCACAGAAAAAAATGGCACGGGGAAATTTTTTAATCTTCCTCCCATACTAATGAATCTCTCCCTTTATAATTTTTGTCATGATAGTATCTTTAGCTCTCACAAGCGAAAAACTGCCTGCGCTTCATCCGCAAGAGGGAATATTTTCGTCGGAAACAGTAAATTACCCTTGTTCCTTTTCCCCTTGACGCAATCTCTCTTGAAGATTCTTTATCTCTTCACACAAAATAGTCATTTGTCCCTGTAAAGAATTTTCGCTATACCCTGCAGGCAACGCTGGGGGATTACCCACGAATCTCCTGCTACGGAAGCTACCGCCAAACCTTCGGCAGAACCCCGCACCCAATCCCCAACCGTTGTCATCTCCGGGCGAACTAAAACCCGCACAAAACCCCCGGGCGCGTCCCGTCATCGCCCCGACTCCCCTTGGACCTGTCCCATCTCCTCTTGGCATAACCTTCATCCTCCTCAAGAATTTAGTAAACGCTAAAAACACTCACCGATTAAAACTCCCTTGCCATTGCTGTGCCGCACTTGGAGCAATTCACCTCAAAACATGGTCTTCCCCGCTGGTGAGGGACCTTCTCCCCACATTGTGGACAGACACAACTACCACTGGTACCAGCTCCCCTGCGGCATACTGCACTTCCTCTACCGCCTGCCCTGCCCGCTCCTCTTTGATTCATAGCCTTGTCAGGATTTTCCATATCAGCCTCCACTTTTGTTCCGTAGCATCCCGGCATCGCCAGCTTCTCCCAATTAAAATTGCTATCCAGCAGCGCTCGTTCCACTTCACCAAGGCTACCGGAGATAAAAGAAATCACCTCAATGCCCATCGCTTCAATTAACGCGCTCAGCGTGCGCGAAATTGCGCCACAAACAAGTTTTTGAGTACCAATCTCTTCAATGACCAAAGCCCTTTGCTGACCAGTCAACCCTTCCGATAAACGAACTTGCTCTTGCTTGTGGGCAACCCCGTCCTCCAAGCTCAAAACAACCAACTGCCGAGCCACATCAAATACCGGCGCAATACGCTCATCCCAAACAGCCAATGCCACTATCATAATCGAATATCCTCCTAGCATATTGGAGGGAAGCGAAAATCATGCCAAAGTATCAATATGTTTAATAAATATATATAACATACTATTGTAATTAACTTTTTTTAGCAAAAAAATCATTAACAACAATTCGCCAGCAAGAATTAGTATCATATCGGCTACCATTGACCGGCAACTATGGTTGCAGTTTTGCAACGGTCATTGATGCGCAGCGGAATTACTCAAGATTCCCCCGTTCGTTTTGCGCGGGCAACCAGAGCGAAAAATAGGCTTCGGAGTATCCCACCCTTACATGACCAAAATTGTGTTTATTACTAAAGACTCTTGCACAACTGCAACACTTGCCTTGTTGTGGTCATTCCCGCACCCGTTTTCACGAGTGCAGGCTCCAGCGGGAATCCAGAGGTGTTTGAAATGTTTCAGTTATTTTCTTTAATCGAGGAGCCTTTTCTTCCGTTGGTGTTTGATGAACGAGTTGCGCAAGGGTCTTTATCTTGTGGTGCATGGGTGAGGCACTGAAAAGACAATTATTACAAAATCTTCGGGATGCCTCGTTCTCTTGCATTTTTTGCGGTTGCTCGCAGAGCTTGCACTCGTGCAGACGGGTGCAGGGATGACGACAAAACGCCAAACCATGTAGCGTATTGGTTCAGGAGTCTTAGGTAACAATACACGACAAGATTGTGCAGGGGGATTACTCATGTTATGAATCAAGAAGTGGTAAAGGTGTAAGAAACCCTGCCGATTTTTAGATGAGGTAGCGTAAAATGAGCAACCGCATACAAGGAAGTTGAACAGGAGCAAAAATGCGCAATCTTGATAATGGTAAACAAATCACAATTAACCAGCAGCATGGACTAGGATGTCATGAAGAGCAACCTTTGCTATTTTCTTAGTACACCTAAACTTATCTCATACGCCTAAGGCGGCCGGCAGATGATAAACGGATTGCCTGACCAGAGAATTAGGGCGCTGGATCGCTTGCAAAGCTTGGTCATCCTGCTGGTTGTCCTGCAACACTCAATTATTCCCTATAGAGCTATGTCCTGGTGTCAGCCATGCGTCTTTCTGGATTTACTTAGTTCATCTGCCGTTTGTCGCCGTGCTCCAATTTCTTCTCATAGGAGCACCCTCAAGCCCATGGCTTAAAGCAGCGCTCGTGGCGGGTATAGCCAGCACGGTAAGTTATCTTCTGGCTTATGCTTTGCTCCGCCTGCCGAGTACACGAACAATCGTGTAGGGTAAATGCATGGCTAGTCACTCCATCCGACCGGCTACGCCAGCGGCTGAGTTCAAATGTTTTACGAAAGGAGAGTTATTTGGCAATTCACCATCCACGCGAGGACATTTTTCCTTGGCTACAAGACAAGGTCCCGGCAAGTTTGACTTAAAGCCGCTATTTATGTAGGTCGCTCCCCGCAATATAAATCCCGCGTTAGGAGTATAGCAATGATACATAATCCCGAATTTGAAATGTTGCCGCGTCCTGAATTAGAGGCGTTGCAACTCAAAAGACTGCAACAGGTTGCACAAAAGGTTTACAACAATGTACCCTTTTACAAGGATTCTTTTGACAAGGCAGGTCTAAAACCACAGGATCTACGGTCGCTTGCCGATCTTGCCAAATTTCCCTTCACCAACAAACAAGACCTCCGCGATAACTATCCCTTCAAGCTATTTGCCGAGCCGATGAGCGCAGTGGTACGCCTCCACGCCTCCTCGGGAACAACCGGCAGGGCGACGGTCGTGGGGTACACCAAGCGCGATATTGAGACCTGGTCCGAATTAATGGCGCGGTGCTTTGCCGCAGCGGGGCTCACCAACAAAGACATGATCCATAACGCCTATGGTTATGGTCTTTTTACCGGAGGGTTGGGCGCACATTACGGCGCCGAAAAATTAGGCGCAAGTGTCATCCCGATGTCCGGAGGCAACACCAAAAGACAAATCATGCTTTTGCAAGATTTCGCGCCCACCGCCATCTGTTGCACGCCTTCCTACGCTTTAAACCTTGCCGAACAGGGACGAGAAATGGGCGTTGATATGCGTGCCCTGAAGTTGAGGGTCGGCATCCTTGGAGCGGAGCCTTGGAGCGAAGAAATGCGCGGAGAGATTGAGGACGCGCTGAACATTGATGCACTAAATATCTACGGGCTCTCTGAGATTATGGGTCCTGGCGTTTCCATGGAGTGCCTTGAGGGTAAAAATGGTCTGCATATCTTTGAAGATAGCTTCCTTGTCGAAACGATAGACCCCAAGACTGGGGAGGTGCTTAAGCCGGGAGAAGAGGGTGAACTTGTTTTTAGCACCCTTACCAAGGAGGCTTTTCCCCTTATTAGATACCGTACCCGCGATATTTGCCGCTTGAATCTGGATCCCTGCGTTTGCGGAAGAACGCATGTCCGTATGGGAAGAGTGATGGGGAGAAGCGATGATATGCTCATCATCAGGGGAGTTAATGTTTTCCCTTCGCAAATTGAGGCGGTGATGATGAATGTCTCGGGGGTGGAACCGCACTATCAGTTAATAGTTGATCGGGAAGGCTCCCTTGACACCCTAGAGGTGCAGGTGGAGGTCAACGATGCGCTGTTTGCCAAGAGCGGCGGCGAGATTAAGGTTCTACAAGGCATTGAGAAGAAGCTTAAAAAAGACCTAAAAGATTACTTAGGGATTAGCGCACAGGTGAAGATGGTTGCACCAAAAACATTGCAACGCTTTGAAGGCAAAGCGAACAGGGTAACGGACAAGAGAAAAATATAACGGAGGACATCAGTATGCTGGAACAAATAACCATATTCTTGGAAAACAAACCGGGAACACTGTTGGAAGTAGCCAAAAAGCTCGCCGACGGCGGGATCAATATCAGAACGCTATCCATGGCAGACACAGCCGATTACGGTGTTTTAAGGCTAATTGTCGATGACGCGGCCAAAGCGGCAGAGGTGTTAAAGAATAATGGCTTCACCGCTAACCGTGCCACCGTCATCGCCGTGGAGGTGCCAGACAGTTCTGGGGGCATGGCGCAGATTCTGCTTCCCCTCCAGGAGGCGGGCATTAATATTGAATATCTCTACGCATTTGTAGAAAAGAGTGGGCATAATGCGGTGATTATTTTCCGTTTCGATGATCCTCCCAAGGCGTATAAGGTACTCCAAGAGAACGGGATAACCGTTGTTGAAGGCGAAAAACTCTACAAGCTATAACCGAGCTTAAAGCCTTTAATAAACCAGCAAAAGAAGGTTGCGATCGGTGAGTGAAGAAATTAAAGCCCAGATTAGGCACTACGCTCTGACGGTATTGGGAGTTGATGATCTTGGCTTTGGCGCTGTTGATGATTACCAAAGCCCACTTTCACCCAAAATTGACACCTTTTTCCCCAAGGCTAAAACACTCATTGTGATGGCTTTTAAGGAGCTTGCCAATTGTGAGAGCGATAATGCGTACCTCGCAATGGGGGGTAGGCTTGACGCAATGGAATTTATTAGGCCTTGCAACTACAAGCTCGCCCGTTATCTGGAAAAAGAATTCGCCATGAAAGCAATGTCCACCCCTCCCTCATACCCGCTAAAAATGTCCCCAGAAAATCGCTACGGCTTGATCGCCGAATTTTCCCAAAGACATGCGGCATTTGCTGCAGGATTGGGCACTTGGGGAAGAAACAACCTTATCCTGCACCCCAAGTTTGGTGCGCGGGTATTGTTTTGTACCATTATCAGCGATGTTCCATTGCCACCCGATAAGCCTTGCCAAGAGAATATATGCAACAACTGTAACATTTGCGTGGAACAATGCCCTGGACATGCCCTAGATGGAGAGGGAAAAACCAACGAGATACTTTGTTTGAAGCATTCTCAACCGTTCGGTATTGCAGGAAACATGCGCTTCTGGAAAAAGTTTGCTCAGAGCGACATTGAAGAACAAAAAAAGATGGTTGCTAGTCCCGAGTTTATGAGCTTGTACCAAGCTTCGTTCATCGGGTTTCAGTATTTCTGCTTTAATTGCACTAAATTTTGCCCCATCGGGACAAAATAAAGAGGTATTGGTTACCCTTGTTCATCCTCCCCCTAAAAATTACCGGGAAGTTCGGCGCTGTTCTGATTTTTTTACATTTGAAATGATACCGCTTCTAATGATCACCTTCGCTCGCACAAGGGAAAAAAAGCTTTACGGTTGTTCCTTTCCCCAAACGACTACGGATTTCCATCCTCCCGCCGAAAAGCCGCATGGCATGCTTGACTATAGAAAGCCCCAAACCTGTTCCGCCCAACTGCCTTGAGCGAGCTCCGTCAACACGGAAAAATCTCTCTCCCAAACGGGCAATAAAAAGCTCATCAATGCCAATCCCCGTGTCGGCAATGCTAACAACCGCAAAACCATCATTAATTTGGGTTTCAATGGCAATCGCACCCTGCTCTGTATAGCGGATTGCGTTTGATAGGATGTTTATGAGAGCTGTTAGCGCCTTCTCCTTATCCACCATGATAGAAACATCTAGAGAATTATTGGTGATGGCAAGCCCTTTTTCTTTGTTGCTGACCAACGATAGGGCTTCTGTAATGAGTGGGGCTAACGCTACTGGCACCATCTCCACGGAAACATAACCAAACTCCAATTCAAAGAGGGTGAGCAAATCTCTCGTCAAGTGGTCCAACCTCGCGGCGTTAGCGTTAATCCTTTCCAAAAACTCTTGTTCTTTTGCTCCTTCCACCTCGCCACGAACTAGCATCTGCGAAAAGCCTATAATCGCGCTCAAGGGTGTTTTTAGCTCGTGGGCGATGTTGGCGACAAAATCAGAACGGCTTCGTTCCAATCTTTTAATTCGAGAAATATCGCGAGCAACAATAACTATTTTTTCCCTGCCGAGCACGCTACTGGCAAGACAGGCAACCCCGATGTTCCAAAAAATCTGGTCAGCTTCATCAATCGCTACTTCAATGTTTTGGCTCAATCCCGTGGCGATATTTGCCTTGAGGGCTTTGTGTAACTCCCCACTCCGTAAAATTTCCAATGGCACCCTGCCTATCGCTTCCTTGCGCGTTTTCCGTAGCAATTTAAGCATCCCAGGGTTTATCTCTTCAATCCTTAAGCCGTTATCAAGAAGCATAACGCCGTCTTCCAAATTCGCAAAAGTCGCCGCAAGTTTGCGACGCTCCTCTCGCAATTGAACAAGCTTTTCATGTTGATACGCATACATCTCGTTGATATTCCGTACCAATCCACTAAATTCGTCTTGACGAGGAATTATCAAAGTGCCGGGATCTTCGCCTTTCACTATCTGTGCGGTGTGTTTTTCTATTCTGCGCATCGGCTCAATTATCCTTCGTAAAACAAGTAACGACAAGAACAAACAAGGAATCAAAGAGAGGATAAAAACAGTGAGGATAAGCCTATTAAAAGCACCAATCGCTTCTTCTATCTCCACAAAAGACCGTGCAACCCGAACATACCCGCTAATGCTACCATCTTTTGTCCGTAGTGAATGAGCTATGTAGATTTTTTTCTCCCCGGTTAAGGGATTGCGGCGAATCGCCTCACCCGTTCCCTTTAGCCGAGCTTCTATTATCTCAGGAAGGTTGAAGTGGTCTTCTCGGGGTAACTTCTGTTCGCTAGCGGCAATCACCTCTCCCGCGCTATCAATGACCGTTATCTGACAAGCAATTGCCTCGGAGAAGGCGACGATGGACTCTTCATTGCTGGCATTCGTGTTCGCCAGCATCTCCGCATAGCCACGCATTTCCTTTTGTAACCGTTCCGTTGCACCGTTACGAATGCCAACTATCCCAATTAACCACAGGAGAGAGATCGCGAAGGAAGCTACCAACAGATAGCCTACCAATATTTTAATGTAGAGGTTTTTTTTCATTGCTACTCGTGGCGAACATTCTGCCCTGTAACCATGTAAATGACCATATCGGCAACGCTCTTGGCGTGATCGGCAATGCGCTCGAGATTCTTTGATACCTGTGAAATTATAATCGCCCGATGAATAGTCCTAGGGTCTTGGATCATAAATGTTAGCAACTCCCGAAAAATTTGTTCATTCAACGAGTCTATTATTTCATCGGCTTCCCGCACCTCTCTTGCTAATTCCATATCGCCATTCATAAAAGCATCCAATCCGTCTCTAATCATCTTCCTCGTGGCTTGCGCCATCCGAGGAATATCAATGTAGGGCTTTAGTTGCGGCTCTTCGTTGAGGATTATCACCTTGCGGGCGATATTGGATGCCATGTCGCCGATTCTTTCTAGGTGTCCGTTTATCTTTATCGCGGTGGTAATAAAACGCAGATCCCGAGCGGTTGGTTGACGAAGCGCAAGGATATTGATGCACTGTTCCTCTATTTTCATATCAATGGCATCAATGTTAGCGTCTTCCTTAATAACTTCATTGGCCAAGGAGGAATTCCGTTCCAAAAGCGCTTTGATACATTTCTCAATCGCTTTTTCTGTGAGCATCCCCGCGTAAACGATGTTCTCCTTAACCTCCGAAAGCTCCCTTTCATACTGCACATTGGTATGCTTTGTCGCAAAAGTGGTCATTGTTTTCTCCTTATTTTATCAGCAATCATTGCCTAGCCAAAGCGTCCTGTTATGTAATCTTCCGTTTGCTTAACCTGCGGCATGGTGAAGATCTTCTTTGTAACATCGTACTCAATTAAAGAGCCAAGATAGAAAAATCCCGTTTTATCGGAGACTCGCGCCGCCTGCTGCATATTATGAGTTACAATGATGATGGTGTAATCCTTTTTGAGCTCATCAATCAGTTCCTCTATCTTTGCCGTAGATATGGGATCAAGCGCGGATGTTGGCTCGTCCATCAGAATGATATCGGGCTTCATCGCCAAAGCGCGAGCGATACACAAGCGCTGTTGCTGCCCTCCAGAAAGCGTCATCGCCGAGCGGTTAAGGATGTCCTTCACCTCATCCCATAAAACCGCTTGACGAAGGCTCTGTTCAACAACCGCATCCAATTCGTCGCTATTGTTCACTCCTGATAATTTCGGCGCATAGGAGATGTTTTTGTAAATCGTCTTCGGAAAGGGGTTGGGCTTTTGAAAAACCATACCAATCCGTTTGCGTACCTCAACAGGATCGACCCCAGGATCATAGATATTCTTGCCCTCAAAGATAATCTCCCCTTCCAAACGGATCTTATCAATTAAGTCATTCATACGGTTAAGTAAACGCAACAAGGTGGATTTGCCGCAACCCGAGGGACCAATTAGCGCCGTTACGCTATTGGGGGCAAAATCCAAGGAAATATCCTTTAAAGCATGGAATGAATCGTAATAGAAATTAACATTCCGCACACTAATAATTGGTTGTTCGTTCATCGTAATCTACCACCTCTTGTTTTTCCGTGAATAAATCCTTAATAGGATAGCGCCAATATTAATCATAAATATCAACGATATGAGCACGAGGACCGCTCCGTATTGCAACGGCCGCGTCTCTTCAATATATGTTCCCGCCGTCGCCAGAACATATATGTGATACGGTAATGCCATCACCTCGTCAAAGATTGATTCTGGTAGTTGCGTTGTAAAAAATGTTGCCGCCGTAAACATTATCGGCGCGGTTTCTCCCGCGGCTCTCCCTACGCTTAAAACGGAACCCGTCATAATCCCGGAAAGAGCCACAGGAAGCACTATTTTTTGTATCGTCTGCCATTTGGAAATACCCAGGGCAAGCGAAGCCTCGCGAAAGGTCTGCGGAACGGATTTTATCGCTTCTTCACTTGCGGAAATTATCGTTGGCAGGATGATACAGCCTAGAGTTAAAGATCCTGCCAGAATCGATGAACCAAAACCAAGAAAAATGACGAAAAACCCCAAACCGAAAAGCCCAAAAACAACCGAGGGAACACCAGCAAGACAGTTTATCATGATGCGGATAAAACGCACCACAGAACCATCCTTGGCGTACTCCGCAAGGTATATTGCGGCAGCAACTCCCAAAGGCAGGGCGACAAGAAGAGCTCCACATGTAAGATAAAAAGTACCCACTATTGCGGGCATGATCCCGCCCTTGGTCATCATCTCCCGAGGCGGAGTGGTTAAAAATTCCCAGTTGATAGCGCCGATACCGTTGATGATAATGTAACCAAAGATTGCTATGACTATTCCTGCCAATAAAAGTGCGGAAAACCATACACTCACAAGAAAAATATCCTGTTTTAGATAACGCCACTTCGACAGGGTAAAGCCGTGTTTGTTTGCACTAATCATAACGAGGATGAACCCCCTTCCTTGAAGCGTCGGGAAACATAGTCGGCAACAATATTAAAGGCCAGAGTGATGAAAAAAAGCACCATCCCAATGGCAAACAAGGCATGGTAATGGAGGCCGTTGCGCGGTGCTTCGCCCATTTCCGCGGCGATACTCGCCGGCATGGGCCTTACCGAATCAAAGATGCTTTCTGGAATTGCCCCCGCGCCGCCAGCAACCATCAAAACAACCATCGTCTCACCAATAGCACGAGCCATCCCTAAAATTATCGCGGTGAATATCCCGGAAAGCGCTCCGGGAATAATGACAAAGGCAATGGTTTCAAACCGTGTGGCACCCAGCGCGTAGGAAGCTTCCTTATATTCCTTGGGAACCGCCCTTAAAGCATCATCGGAAAGGCTGGCAATTGTGGGAACAACCATTATCGAAAGGATGAGGGAAGCGTTGATGATGTTAAGGCCGCTTGGCAGATTAAAGCTATCTTGAAGTATGGGTGCGATAACCACCATTCCAAAAAATCCCAAGACCACCGAAGGTAATCCCGCAAGCAACTCAATAATAACCTTTACCGTATTTTTTAAATAATCAGGGGCAACCTCAGCGGTAAAAACCGCCAGCAAAATACTTAAAGGAACCGCAATGCAGGTAGAAATAGTCGTAACAATAAGGGAACCAATTATCAGGGGAAAAATGCCGAACTCGGGTGGTTCAAAAGTCGGGTACCATTCCATCCCCAACAAAAACGATTTGATGTTAACTGTCTCAAAAAGCGGCATACCCCCGTGAAAAAGGGAAAACAGTATTAGCGCCAGCACTCCCACGGAGATAAACGCACAAAACAGAAAAAACCTCTTGATGATTCGCTCTTTCGTCTCTCTGCTGAAGAAGATGTGGTTAGGTTTCATTTGCTTCCTCCCGGCATCTCTTGTTTTCGTCGCTGGCAGGTTGCGTTAGCTCCATCGCTTTAAGCGATAAAAAAGTTAACGGTGTCGTGGAAAAATTCCTCCGTAGATGCTTCAATCTTTCTCCCTCCATCTGTGCTCCTATTTCCTCCATGGCAGAAAAGGCCAAAGAAAAACATCCATAGAACAGCTTGGAAATTTTAGATCCCGTTAAAAACTTCACTGCCAAGGCTACCGCCATTTACAAATGCACTCCGTCATGGGGTACACCAAACAAAAAAACTTTACGCCATTTTCATATCATTGCCGTTTGCGCATGCTGTGCACAAACGGCCGTAATTATTATGCTACCAAATTACTTTAATACGGGAATGAAACCCTCCCTAGCCACGATTCTTTGCCCTTCCTTACCTAGAGCAAACTGCATAAACTGAGCAACCATCCCCTGGGGAGCACCGTTGGTGTAAAAGTATAGCTCGCGGGCAATGGGGAACTTTTTCGCCTGCACATTGGCAAGGCTGGCAACAACACCATCAACACTAACCGCCTTCACCCCGTCTTTGACATAACCCATACCAATATAGCCAATGGCGTTAGGATTTTTGGACACCGCTGCATACACCGCACCGCTAGAAGCGAGCATCTGCGCCCTTGGAGTAACTTTACTGCCCCTCATTACAAAGTGATGCCAAGACTCAAATGTTCCCGAAGAGGTATCGCGAGAAACGACTACAATAGGTCTGTCCACCCCGCCGACTTCCTGCCAATTTCTAATTTTGCCTTGGTATATCTGGTTCAACTGATCAAGGCTCAAGTTTACAACACCATTACTCGGATGGACAACCGGGGTAAGCGCATCAAGACCCACTATATATTCCACCACCTCACCCCCTTTTGTCCGCAACAGAGCAATCTCTTTTTCCGTCATGGGGCGCGAAGATTGTGCGATGTCCGTGGTGCCATCAATAATCGCTTTGATACCATCTCCGGAGCCCGCCCCAGAAACGGAAATGTTTACCCCTTTATTCGCCGTGACGAAGGCCTCCACCAATGCCTGCGTTATCGGCAAAACTGTGGTTGAACCTTTGATAACGATGTTGGAGGAACTGGCAAAGACCTGGCTGACAAGAGCGAACAAACAAAATACCGCAATGAACATTTTTTTTAACACTGTCTTTTTCTCCTTTTCTTTGAATTTGTTGCCGCGACCATACCGAACTATTATGACATGGTGATGACAAAGAAATGAAGAATTGGTGAAAACTGAAACAATCACAAACGCTTTTTGCTTCTCTTAACCCCTTGCTACAACATTTCACTCCGTCTTGACGAACTTGTAGCCAAGGCCACTAACCGTAATGATGTATTGGGGGTTTCTGCGGTCCCGCTCAATCTTTGCACGAAGTCTGCCGATATGCACATCAACGGTTCTTGGCTCAACAAAAGCCTCATCGCGCCAAATATGGTCTAGGATTTGTTCCCGCGAAAAAACCCTACCGGGATTTTTGGTAAGTAGGGATAACAATTTGTATTCCGTAGCGCTGATTTCCACTTCACTCCCATCAACCATCAACTCGCAGTTACGATAATCAAGCAATAACCCCGCAGAGGCAAAAACCTCGCCGGATTGTGTCAAAGTTAGATCAAAACGGCGGAAAACCGTCCGCACCCTGGCGATAAGCTCACGAATATCAAATGGTTTCGTGATGTAATCATCAGCACCGATTTCCAACCCAACAATTTTGTCCACCACATCGGTTTTTGCCGTAATCATAATCACCGGTATTTTTTCTGTTAGCGGATTGCGCTTAAGTTGCCGACAGACCTCTTGGCCATCAATTCCGGGAAGCATTAGATCAAGCAAAACCATGCTCGGCTTGTAATCCAAGGTAGAACTAAGAGCCAAATCGCCGTCACCAACTATTTTTACCGCAAAACCCTCCCGCTTTAGGCTATAGGCGACCATCTCTGCGATATCCCTTTCGTCTTCAACAACCAGAATCTTTCTCATTGATCTTCCTGTTTAGCCTTTTTAACCTGCGAGCTATAATCTCGCGCCTCTCACTGGCAATAAAACCTGCTGTTTGAATGAACTCTTCAAGGATATCAATTGCCTTTAAGTAGCGACGCTCGCGATGTTCATAGTATTTGGCAAGTTCTTCCACGGCCAAAAAATTGTTTGGCCTAGATGCTAACATCCTCAGCCAGAGCCGGTGCGCATCTTCCCAGTTGCCATCCCTCTTGTATATTGCCGAGAGGGTTTCTCTTGCTTCCTCCGCCACCGAATCGTCGGCTGATTCCGCCAACTCCAATAACCTTGCGAGATCCTTCTCGCCGTCGGTCCGCTGAATCTTCAGACGCTCCATGTTTAACAAATCCCGTTCGGAGCAAACAGCTTCTGTGGTCGTTATTTGCGATAACGAAAGAGCAATTCCGACCATAGAGATAATATCCAGCCGATTATGGTAAAAAATATCGGACACTAAAGCGGGGTCGCGTCGTCTTAACCAGGCAAAATACCGCTGGGGAATCTCCATTCCTGGAATATCTTCGCCGCGCTGAAACCCCAGTACGCCACCTTCCACACTACTTAGCGAACAGTCCTCCAAACGGTGTTTAAATACCCGTCGGCAGGAATAGAGCAGGTCTAAATGGGGCATATCATCCAGACTATTGGGAAAACGGTTAAGCACCAAACGGGTTGCAAGGAGATTAACATCGTAGGCTTTACCGTTGAAGGTAATTAAAAATCCCCGCTGGGCGACAGCAGTTAACAGATGGGCAAGGGATGCCTTCTCCTCGGAGTGATCACGAGAAAATAGTTGCTGCACAACAAATTTGCCATCTGCCAACCAGCCGATACCAATCATAAAGGGAAATGTTCCCGCACCGCCGGATAAGCCGGTTGTTTCCAAATCCAAAAAAAGGGCATCAGAACAGTTAAGTTCGCCTATTGCTTTTTGGTCGGCAAGCATCGCCAGTGAATTGGTACAGATACGGGAAAAATCGCTCACCATAAAATCTCCGTGGCGATGGCTCCCCTCCAGCGTTTCTTCCACGAGAAAAAAACTTCCATGCGCGTTGTGCACTTCCCTGCCCTCATGACGATAGCTCGAATATAATGGCGGCAAGTCATTGTTAACGCTACCCCCATTTCTTGTTACGGCATGAGCCTGCCTTTGCGATTGGGGAATATACCGACGAGAAACGCTGGAAGAATTCGCTGCGGAAGTGTTTCTCCCTGCAACCGCATCTATCCGTGCTCGTAACTCTGCCAGCGTCTGTTTTTTTTGTGTGGATAGCGGAGATGCCATTGCCTCTCCCATATTCGCACGGGAGGGCGGCGTAACAGACTCGGAAGCGGGAAAATCATCCGCAACTTTCGTCATTTCTTTAAGTTTCTCTTTGATGCTCATCGGAATTTTTCGCCCCTAACGGGCTTCCAGCGCTTCGGGTCAATGGCATATTTTTTTATTTTGTACTGGATAACCCGCTTGGTGATGCCTATCCTTGCGGCAGCTTTGCTTTGATTCCCCTCAGATTCCTCGAGTGCTTCGATAATGAGATTTTTTTCTTGAGTTTCCACCAGAGAATTAAATCTCCCCTCCCTTGCCGAGGCAGTTACTTTTTCCTTTGCCAGCATCGTCGGAGGAAGATGCTCTATCTCAATGGCGTCTCCCGAACAAACGAGCACCGCCCTTTCCATGCAGTTTTCCAGTTCACGGACATTCCCATGCCACTCATGGGAAAGAAACACATTGGAGACATCAGGGGAAATCTGCTTTATCGGTTTTTGTAGATTTTCGGCAAAGCGGTGGAGAAAGTGATCTGCAAGCAACAAAACATCGGAACCCCTGTCTCGTAGAGAGGGGAGATTAATAGCAAAGACATTAAGACGATAATAAAGATCCGCACGAAAACGACCTGAATCAACATCGCTGGAAATGTTACGGTTAGTCGCGGCGATAATTCTTACATTTACCTGTACCACCCTAGAAGACCCCAAGGGCTGGAAACACCTCTCCTGCAAAACGCGTAACAACTTCGCCTGTGCTGCAGGAGAAAGCTCTCCAACTTCATCGAGAAAAATAGTGCCGCCATGAGCCTCTTCAAAGCGTCCCCGACGAGAAAAAAGAGCACCAGTAAAAGCACCCTTGACATGCCCAAAAAGCTCGGATTCTAATAGGGTATCCGGTATCGCGGCGCAGTTAACCATTACCAGCGGTCCCTTTGAGCGGGAGCTACCTATATGGATGGAACGGGCAACTAGTTCCTTGCCAGTGCCTGTTTCGCCGTTGATGAGAACCGTGGTGTTGGAATCCGCAACTTGAGCAATGAGAGCAAAGACCTCTCGCATTCGTTTTGATTGACCAATTATCTCCAGAGAAGGTTGCCTTGATTTGCCAACAATTTCGCGTAAACGACGATTTTCCTCTTCTATGGAGAGGTAATGAGCAGAGCGGGCAACAAGCTCGGCAATATCACCGAGTAGCTCCAAATCCCTATTGATATCCACGATCACATCGGCATTTTTATCTGCCGAAAGAACCCCCACGACCCTACCCTCATAAATGATAGGAACACACAAAAAAGAGAGCTCAAAGCGGTTAAGACTGCTTCTCGCGCCAGTTCTATCAAGAAAAAGGGGAGAATCGGCGATGTTAGGAATTGCTATAGGCTTGCCGGTCAAAGCAACCTGTCCGGTAACACCCTCCCCTGGACGATAGGTGATTTTTAACCCGCTAATATCCACACCATGCGCTACATCCAACCAAGCTTCCTTCATCTCCCTATCTAAAAGGGAAATCATTCCTCGGCGCATCAGTAACCGCTCATCCATTTCCCCAAGAACATTGGTTAGCTTATCCTTGAGGTCGCCAGGTTTCGCCAATATCCGGGCAATCTCATATAGGGCAACGAGCTCATCTATTGTCCGCTCCATAACCTCTTGGCTCCATTTCCCCTTTTTTTCTGGCTTCTTGCGGGTTTTGTTACATTATCGTGCCATTTTTGCAAAGAAGTTTATACCTTCCATGCGACTTCGTCATTGTTCACCAGGCCCGCCGAGCTATTTAACCAACGAAGCATAACGGTCGTTCTTCCAGATTGAACAATTTTGTTCTACTAAATCGCATTGACTTTGATTTTCCCGTGGTGTTAGCCCGCAAAAGACGAAATTGTTGTTCATTCTTGTAACAATTTTGTTGTTTTTAATAGTATAGAGACCGAGTCAAAAAAACATCAAAGGGGAAGGCGTGTATGTCAAAGATTGCACAGAAGTACATCGAAATTGTTAAAAGAAGAAACCCGGCTGAGCCAGAGTTCCACCAGGCAGTTGAAGAAGTTTTTGAATCGATAGAACCCGCATTAAAGAAGTATCCTGAATTTGAAGAAGCGGGTGTCTTGGAGCGCCTCATTGAACCTGAGAGAGTTGTTATTTTCCGGGTGCCATGGATTGATGATGCGGGAAAGGTTCAAGTAAACAGAGGCTTCAGGGTTCAGTTTAACTCTGCCATTGGCCCATACAAGGGTGGGCTACGCTTTCATCATTCTGTATATTTGGGAATCATTAAGTTTTTAGGCTTCGAACAGATACTGAAAAACGCGCTTACCACGCTTCCTATCGGCGGTGGCAAGGGTGGTTCGGACTTTGACCCTAAGGGGAAGTCTGATAACGAAGTGATGCGTTTTTGCCAGAGTTTCATGACGGAACTATTTCGCCATATCGGTGCGGATACCGATGTTCCCGCAGGAGATATTGGTGTGGGCGGCAGAGAAGTGGGCTTCATGTTTGGACAATATAAACGGCTCCAGAATCAATTCAACGGTGTTTTTACTGGAAAAGGAATTGGCTGGGGGGGATCATTAGTAAGAACGGAAGCAACGGGCTATGGGCTGATCTATTTCCTTCGTGAGATGCTTAAAGCCAACGGTAAGATGATAGAAGGAAAGACAGTTACCGTATCTGGTTCCGGCAATGTGGCGATCTATGCCCATCAGAAGGTTACCGAATACGGCGGCAAGGTAATAGCTATGTCTGATTCCAATGGTTATATCGTAGATGAAGGTGGGATTAATTTGGAAACCATCAGACAGTTAAAAGAGTCCGCACGAAAGCGTATCAGTGAGTATGTCAAGCACCACCCTGCAGCAAAGTATGTTGAAGGTGGACGAATTTGGGATGTCAAATGTGATATCGCTCTGCCCTGCGCGACCCAAAACGAAATTGATGGGGATGCTGCAAGAAAGCTTGTGGCTAATGGGGTTATTGCCGTGGCAGAAGGCGCAAACATGCCATCAAACAACGAGGCCATAAAGATTTTCTTGGAAAATAAGGTGCTTTTTGGCCCGGCAAAGGCGGCCAATGCTGGCGGTGTCGCGACCTCCGCTTTGGAGATGTCACAAAACAGCATGCGCTTAGAATGGTCGTTCCGCGAGGTTGATGCCCGTCTTGATGATATTATGTGCAAAATATTCAAGGCCTGCGACGAAACGGCAAAAGAATTCGGTATGCCCGGTAATTATGTTGCGGGAGCAAACATCGCGGGCTTTCTTAAGGTAGCTCGTGCAATGAAGGCTCAAGGTGTAGTCTAAAAAGGTTGCTTTTTATCTATGGACAAGGGCGGAAATGTCTCCCGCCCTTGTCTCCTCCCCTTCCTTGAACATCCATCATATTCTTCCATCATAAAGACCCCAGCACAGGGCAGTCATTTTAATTTGTCGCCCCGGAAAAATCATTTATCGTTCCAGCGTATGCGATGTTTTTGCGACCAACGGGAGCAAAATATGGGTGAGGGGCGAGCCGAGCCCCGAACCGTAGCGTAGCGGAGGCGAGAGCGCAGCGGGGCGCGACTGAAAGAAGCGAGTTCAAAAAATATTTTTCATTCAATTTAATTTTGACAGGCTTTTTATTCAATAATCATAAATTTGTTTTTTTGTTTTGTATTTTGGGCAGAGGGGTTAGGGATGAATGCCCAAAATCTCTAAACTCCTTATTCTGTTTGAGGGAGGGGCAAGAGGGGAGCTAAAGGGGTGAATTGCCCCGACCGAAAACAACTTATTGCTCAACAATATATTTTGCCCTTTCGTAAATTTCATCATAAGTAATAATTTCAATATTTCTAGAATCTCTTCTAAAAAGTTCAAATGTTTTTTCTTTTATCTTTTTTTCTAAATCATTACATTCTTTAGTTTCTTTCCAATTTCCCATTATTAAAACAGTTTTTGAATCATAAGATTTTTGTGTGATTTTATTTCCACTTGAATCATGTTGTTCTTTTTCTAGTTTTATTGTTCCACTGGCTTTTTGTTCAAGAATTTGTGAGACAGCATCGATTAAATCTGATGATAAACACCAAGAGCCTGATCTGTTTTTTGATTGTCCAAAAATATTTGTATCCGGTAATTTGATTTCTACAAATGTAGTAAATTTTTTATCTCCCAATAAATAATCAGCAAAAACAGTATTTGAACCATCCGCTTCTGAAATTGAAGCTGCAAATTCTCTCTGTAAAATTCCCATAAAACGATAATCTAACCCATAACCAAATATCCATTGATTTTGTTCAAAAAAATATTGCCAAACTTTTTCATTTTTTGATTGTGCTGTTATTGGCGGCTCGTTTTGCTTTGAATATTTTTGAGCCTCAATGTTTTTGTAATCATCTAAATAATTCTCTTCTAATAATTTTCTAAAAATTTCTAGTTGTTCTTTTCTGTACCCAGTATTTACAATGTCTTTGGTTGTGAGATTGCCGTTATTTAATAATTCTTGAATTAAATCAGCTCCATCATTTTTTGATAAAAGCGTTTTAATTTTCTTCTTTGTCTCATCATCTAATTCTCCTAACTCATCATTTGATAAAGATATTTTTCCTTCGGTAATCCCTTTTAGATCAAGCTTAGAGATAAGCTTTAAAAATGCAATAAGTTGAGAAAAATTAAATTGTGATAGCGTTACTTTTTGTTTGTCTTCAAATTCTGCTTTGTCTGATTTTTTGGTGCATTTAACAATTTCAAAAGAAGTTAGATCAGCTTTGTTTTTTATATATAAAACCTTAAACATTGTTCTTGTTGCAATTTGGATACCAAAGCCTGTTTCATCTTCAAATACCACTTGAAAATATTTTCCATCTTGAAAATCAGTTGTATACAAAACATCCGTTTTTGAGTTTTGAATAATTTCGTCTTCCGTTGGTTTTTGATTAGATGGCATAATTTTTAATTTATGATTCAAAATTCCTCATTTCTAATTTACTCTCCCCAAACTCCCGCTAAAATCTCTTCAATTCGCTTTTCGGCTTCGGATTTGAGCATTCGCACGCCTTCCAAAGCCTGCATTTGCTTATCCAGTTTTTCCACGATTTGACGTTGAGTTTCGAGGGGAGGAAGTGGGATTTTAAGTTTTTTAATTTGATCAAAATTTAATCCTTGTCGTGAGGCACCGTTTTGTAAAGAATCTATCTGTTTTTGTAAGTATGGTGAATTTAAAACATAAGAAAGATAATCAGGAAAAATATCTTTTTTTACTCTTAATATTGCGACATGCTGATTTACATTTGCCTTTTTGTCCTCTTTAAATACAGCCGATCTGCCAATAGATGCACCTGTTATGTTTAATAAGACATCATTTTTAGCTAAATGGGTTCTTTGCATTTTTGCATGAATATCTTCTGGAATAAAAACAGCATCAGAAAAATCACATTTTCCTTTTAATACATTTTGACTTCTTATAAATAAAATCCCTTCACTTGTATAATTACTCTCCCCACCCAAAGGAGTTGACCCACTTGAAACAAAAACGAGATGATAACCTAGTTCAACTGAATTATCGGCAACAAATAAATCATTAGCAATATTCCAATTAGCTTCAATCCTCTCCGCCCCCTCAATAATCTGCTTTTGCTTTTCGATTTTTTCGACGATTTCATTTTGAACTTCAAGTGGTGGGAGAGGGATTTGCGATTCCTGCATGCTTTCAATTTTAAAATCCATGCGAACCCCGCCATTTGCTTTTTCATTAACAAAATCAAGAAACATTTTTGTTTTGAAAAGCGCGTCAAGATATTTCGGATTTAACTCATCTTCTTTACAGCCAAAAATATTGTATGCTCCGCTAATAATCTGATTTTCAATTTCAAATTCGCAAAAACCAATAGATCCGACATTGATTCTGTATGGGTTGTAGCAAAACTGATTTTTATAAACTCTAAAATATGATTGTTTGATATTATCTCCAAGCTGTTTTTCATTTACAAAAACGCCTGTTTGGTTTGATACGCCTAAAATTGTAAATTCCGTTTCAGGGAAGTTTGCAGGTTTGATTTTGTCTTCGTTTACAATGATCAAGTCCTTTAGAGAAACTATTGGATATTGAAAACCTTTTCTTAAAATCTCCTCTAGTTTTTTGAGTTTTTCTTCTTTTTCCAAAACCTGTTTATCCAACTTACTCAAATACTCTCTTGCAATATCCATTTGCAGGGCATTTTGTGGGTTAAAAGAAGCAAGAATTTGTAAGGCAGTTTTGGGATCGGCTTTTTGTAATTCAAGGTAGCGTTTATCAATCTTTGAGCCATTTTTGATTTCTGTACCTTTCAAAACTTCTTGCCAATCTTTTATCTGCTCCGCACTCAAGTTACTGCGGTAATTTTGCAGGTTAAAATGATAATTGTGGGCTTTTTCAATTGCTTTGGCGACTTCGTTATCAGTTTGTCCTTCCACAATATTGTCAAACTGCCACAATTTCTCATCGTACATTTCTTTGCTGATCTTTTTGCCTTCCAGTTTTTTATCTAAGTCCGCCACGAGTTTTTCTCGTTTTTTGGCGTTCTTTTCTTTGGTCTTTTCGCTGACTTCTTTTTTTATTCGCTCGGCAATTCGCGGATCAAGTGTTTCAATTTGTTCTTTAGAAATACAAAAACTGTGTTTTGTATCTTGTGGCTTTTTGCCTTGTTTCACTTCTGTAAACAATTTCAGAAGTTCTGGAATCTGACTGCCTTCAATCGGTTTTCTATTGGTTCCCATACTAAAGCCGTCATTTTCTATTTTGTAATACCAAACAAAATCTGTCGGCTCACCTTTTTCAAAATACAAAATAGAGGTTTTGGCTCCTTGTCCGCTCTTGCTTACAAATACTCCTTGCGGAAGTGAAATAACTGCTCGCAAGTTGGCTTCGTTCAAAAGCATTTTTCGCAAAGCTGAGGCGCTGTTTTGCCCCCAAGTCAAAAAGCCTTCGGAAACCACTACTGCACAACGCCCTTTGTCTTTGAGCAAATCAAACATTAGTTTTACAAACAAAATCGTAGTTTCTGATTCTTTGGAGTATTCTTCCCAAACATTTGGGTATGCTGGCTGATCGCGCTCGGCTCCAAAAGGCGGATTAGCAATCACCACGCTTTTACCTCCTCCGTCTCGCGACGGGTCATACATTTTGAGACTGTCGCCTTGATCAATGTTGTGCGGATTCAGTCCGCGAATATACATATTTACCGCCGCCATTTTGCGGATTCTGCCTTGATATTCAATTCCGCTAATTCCGGTGCGATAAAACATATTGGCGATATGTTCGGCTGGAAATTGCCTCGTTTGGCGCGCTTTTTCTATCACATAATCGTAAGCGTCAAAAAGAAAACCTGCCGTACCGCAAGCGGGATCAAAAATCGTGTCTGTAAAATCAGGATCAACCATCTCAACCATCATTTGGCGGATATGGTCAGGTGTTCGATATAGTCCCAAATCTTTTGTTCCGCCTGTTTCTGAAAGAGCAGACTCGATCGCATCACCAAGCAAATCAGTTTTTAAAATATATTTTTCGTCAATTTCGTTCACCATGCCGATTACTTCGGCTATCACTCCGCCTTTGACGTTGTTGGTAAAGTTAGAATTAGCAAAAACTTCTTCCATTAAAACCAACTGATCTTGCATTTTTTGAGGCAAGTTTCCGCTGACTACAGTTCGTGCTTTGGAAAGAATAGCGGAATAAAAAGGAAAAATATTTTTATTGAGTTCTGACAAAATCTGCTCGCCGTTGAGAGAAAGTAAATGCGAAAAAAGAAGCCGATAATTTTCACCGGTAAAAAGATTGCGAAGCGGTTTAAATGATTCCTCTTGTTTGAGTTTGGCCTCAAAAATGCGAAGCAAAAGAAGCTCAATAATATACTCAACTCTTTCAACCGGCGTACCAGCAGGGCGGAGCTTATTATGAAGCCTTTTTAGGATATTATTCGTTTCGCTATCAGCGTAATGTGTTGTTGATCTTCCCATAGTTTATACCTTAAATGATGATTGTAATTCCTCAAATACTTGAGAGAAACGATTATCAAAAGTTTGATTTACCTCCTGATAGTCGGCACCGATAATCCTTACAAATACAGGATTATTAAATACTTCTTGCGGTGAAATCCTCTTTTTTTCAGCAATATTTGCCGAGACAATATCTTTCATATCGCGCAAGATTTGAATTTGTTTGTCATTGAAATTGTATGTTTGAACATACGAATCAAAACCTCTTTCTACTCGCTCTTTCGGTGTTGGAATTTTTTTGATTTTGAGTGCGTGTAAGAAGAAGTCCCAAATTGATCCCTGTTCAAAGTCATAGGCTTTTTGCAACTGCCCTTCATCAAGATAAACATTAGGATTTTTGGACCAAACTTTTATTTCATCAATCTCTTGCTCGCTTGGCTCATAATTTTCATCCGCTTTCACTTTTTCTTTTATTTCAACTATTTCCGGCGTGGCATTTTTGTTTATTTCTTCCTCAAATATCTCTTTGGCTTTCTCAATCGGAATATTGTCTATCACTTTAATATTATCGCCGTGCAAGTAAACACGCTGAATTAAATGTGCCGGATCTGGATTATCAATAATTCCAGCATGACCTGTCCCGTGTGTACCTGAGCCAGCGCCTTGACTTGTTGTACCACCAGCCATTGAAATAATTTTCTTATTTTCTTTTGCTGTCCCCTTGCCGTTATCTTCCATTTTTTGACACAGACCCACAAAGTCCAAAACCTTAAAACTGAATTTTCCAGTCTTAGGATCAAGGCGAGTTCCGCGCCCAAGCATTTGAATATATTTACCGACCGATTTTGTAAGATTGGCAAAAGCAATATAGCGGACACAAGGAATATCAACGCCGGTACTCATAATATCCACAGAAACAGCGACAAACGGCTTGTGATTTTGATCTTTGAACCATTTTTTGAAAGTGGCATTAAGCTCGTCGTTTTCTGAAATAATCGCTTCCGCATAACGGGGCGATAATTCATCCTCGCTTGTTTTAAACATTTGATTGATTGCTTTGACGAGTTGAACAGCGTGCGATTGGCTGACACCAAACAAAATTACTTTTTCGCCATATTCTGTATTTGCTTTTAGTTCTTCGGCAATTCTCAAGCAATTATCCCAAGCGATAAATTTTCTATTTAATTGTTCCAATTTTATCTTTTTTGAGCTTTCGAGATTTACTACTTCCTCGGTTTCCGGGTCAATATAGTGGTCAAATTCAACGCCGATTTCTTTCGCGGTTTTGATTAACTCGGTTTCAATAGATAAAACTTGATAGGGAGCCAGAAAGCCCTCATCAATGCCACGAGTAAGGTCGAATTGATAGTCCGGCTCGCCAGTTTCACAGCCAAATAATCTGTATGTATCTAAAATTGCCAGATCTTCGTCCGGAATTGTTACGCCTTTCTTGGCGACTGCTGTTCTCGGGGTAGCAGTCAATCCAACACGCGGACATAAGAAGTGATCAAAAATAAGTTTGCGGTTGATATTGATTGAGCGATGACATTCATCAACAATGATTAGGTCGTAAAAAGTGCTTGGGATATTTTGATAAATATTTTCTAGCGTATCAATCACTACAACATGAATTTGTGCGTTTTTGTATTGCTTGTAATTGCCGGAAGTAATGCGAACGGCTGAGTATTCTTTACTGATAAGCGAAAATCCGTCGTTGATAGCCTGTTCGGCAAGCATAACACGATCAACCACAAATAAAACTCGCTTCGCCATGTTGTATTCCAAAAGTGCTTTCGTAAAAGCAACCATTGTTCTAGTTTTACCTAGCCCAGTAGCCATATGCACAAGCATTTTTTGTTTACCTTCTTTATATCTTTGGATAAGCGCTTGAATACATTCAGCTTGATAATAGGTTTCTTTGCCACAGCTTGGATTGATTCCTCCTGCAATACCTTTATCAATGATTATTTCTCGATCAAGATTTATTTTTTTTGCCTGCTCGACTTTGAGTTGCATTTCTTCAAGCGTCATCAAACTGTTGATTTGGCGAAATTCACCAGATTCAAGACCTTTCCATTCGGTATCATAAAAAAGAATTCTTTCTGGTGAGCAGGCGTATAAAAAACGAGGTTTTAAAATTGAAGCGTAAAGTGTGCGAAGTTTAGTAAGTGCTTTTTTCTCATCTTCAAATTTATTTTCAAAAATAGCGATAATATTACGATTCAAATCTAAAAGCGTAATATCGGGTTTAACGCTTTTCTTCCCCTCAAATTGTTTTTGTTGTTCTGGGGTTAAAGCGTATTCTTGTTGATACAGCAAAGTATCCCCGACTTTCCAGCCGAGTTTTTTTAAGTCTTCAATTATTTTCAGATCAGTGTCTGTTGCTTCGTTAATTCTATGCATTATTTTATATCCAAGTTAAGTATTTGTATTGTATTCGCTTTCCCCTTATAAATAAATCGTTTTCGTAGCGTAGCGGAGAAAACACCTTATACCCCTTTCTAATGAATAAAAAAAGGCCCTTGCACAAGGTCGTCATTTTATTTTTGTTTGGTTTTTGCCAAGTTTTTTTCATGATTGACGAAAATGCTTCCCAAAAGGAGCGATATCCCGCACCAAAAACACCAGCAGCAGCCCACCAGATGTTGCTGTTTGCTGTCAGTTAGTCCCCTCAGGGGGCTTCTTGTTGCCGCTGATCTTCCCCTGCTCCTTACACCCAACCACTACAACCCTACGCCAAACTTAACTAAGACCACC
>JAIPED010000047.1 GCA_021737325.1 Deltaproteobacteria bacterium | reverse complement strand
CCCTCCCGGTAATTATCCCGACCAAATGCGAATCCTTATTCAACACAGGAAAACGATGGTAGGAATACTTGTTGAAATAATTTATGGCAAAGGAGAGGGGCATTTCTTCCTCAAGCACCACGATATCCCGCCGCATACAGCTTCCTGCTTTTTCGTTGATATGCCTGTCTTCCATCGCTTCAATCAGATCGCCGATGGTAATCATTCCTTTTAACATCCCGGCTTTATCAACAATCGGAACACCCGTTATGCCTCGCTCGCGCATGATTTTTTGGATTTCCTTGAGGGAAGTATCTTCACCGGTAGTTACGACATCCACCGTCATGACATCCTTGATTTTTAGGCGATAGACTATTTCTTGAATTGTCGCTGGGGTTTTATCTTCCTCGGAAAGAATTATCATGCCCATTATTTTTCCCCTTTTTGTGTTGAACTCCGCTACGGTCTTGGATAGGACGCGGGAAATCCCTTGTCAAGGAAAGGTAGCCCATTTTGCAAAACAAGCCATTTTCGGTGAAAAAGTGCTACCGCTATGCATTATTCTTAATGGGGATGTTTCTTGTTAGCACCAGCGCCTTGCTCACACCCTTGCAGGCAGAAATGACACTGACCGATGAACGGCAACTAGGCGCACAGTTCTATAAAAAACTGTCAGATGCCAACAGGACGATAAAGAATGAAGAGGTCAGTCGTTACATCGAGCAACTCGGAATAATCATCTTAGGTGGAACGGACAGTAGCAAGCATTTTTTTGATTTTCAGTTTACCGTTGTGGACACCCCAACAATAAACGCCTTCGCCACCCCTGGAGGATTTATCTATATTAATAGAGGCTTGATAACCATGGCCGATAGCGAGGCGGAGCTTGCCGGTGTCGTTGCCCACGAAATTGCACATGTTCTCCACCGCCACATCTCCGCCATCGTAGCGGAACAAAACAGATTGAACATGGCGACGCTGGTAGCGTCAATAGCCGGAGCGTTGCTGGCGGGGGATATGTCTGGTTTTATCGCCGTTGCTGGAATAGCAACGGCAACATCACAAACGCTGGCGTTGCAATACAGCCGCGCAAATGAAGAAGAGGCGGATAGGTCGGCTTTAGAATACCTCATTTCTGTGGGCTATAATCCCCTGGGATCGATAACTTTCTTGCGTACAATGAGCAAGTATGACGCTTACTCCGGCGTTGTTCCCTCTTATATGCTCACTCACCCAGGAACCACGGAAAGGATTGCGTATCTGGAGCGGGCAATTGCCTTCCACAACGCTAGCTCCCTGGGCATTACGGATAAAATGGGATCCTTGCCCAAAATTCAGACTCTTTTAGTTGTCGGAACGGGTGATGCGGAAAGCAACCTGCACTATTTTAGCGACAGGTTGCAAAAAAATCCCCATAACCCCTATTTCCTACTAGGAGTTGCCATTTCATATGCCCGTATGGCTCAGATCGATCTCGCTAGGAAATACTACAACGAAGCGTTAAAAAAATCTCCCAACGATGGCTACGCCCTCCGAGAAGCGGGGTTTTTTGAATACGGGGTGGGAAATACAGATGTAGCCATTGCTTATCTCCAGCGCTCATTACTCGTTGAGGATGACGAGAATGCCAAAACCTGCCTTGCCCAAGCTTTTTTACAAAAACAACAATTTAATGATGTGTTATCTCTCTACGCTAACATTGATCCTGCAAAAATAAAAAATCCCGAGGTGTTTAGCAAACTGGCGATTGCCTATGGTAAGACTGGCAATAATGCCTATTCCCACTATTTCTTCGGGACATATTTTGAACGGACAAAAGAAAAACAAGTGGCGATTTTTCATTATGAAAAGGCTCTTACCCTGTTTTCAACTGGTGATCGACTGCGCAAAACGGCGGAGAATCAAATAGCAAAACTCCAGCAGGAAATCGCACAAAAAGGCCGCAAGCGCTAAGCGGCGACCGAGAAGATTGATAAGAAGTTAACCACGCGCTGGTTTTTTGTATAACCATCGGATAGGGGAGAACAACAAAGATAAACCAAGGGGGAGAATGTTCCATGCTAATTATAAAAAACTTTTTGTTAGCGTTTATTGGGTTACTGGATGTCGCTTTATGGCTTTATATGTGGACCATTATTTTCCGTGCGGTTATTTCTTGGGTTAATCCCGATCCGTATAACAAGATCGTTATCTTTCTTTACCGCATTACGGAACCGGTGTTGCAACGGGTAAGGAGGTTTTTACCTATTAACAATATCGGCATTGACCTTTCCCCGCTGGTAATACTGGCGGTGATTTACCTAGTGCAGAATGTTTTCCTCCAGAGTCTCCGTGGCTATGTACAATTGCTTGGATAGTGATTAATAGCACAGGGGAAAATCCTTACCAAGAAGTGCCTTCGGGAGTACTAATGAAGGTCCGCGTGTTACCGAGAAGTGCCCATGGAGGGATCGTGGGAATTCAGCAGGGTGCGGTAAAGATAAAAATTTGCTCGCCACCCATTGACGGCAGAGCCAACGAAGAATGTCGAGAGCTGATCGCTACGGCGCTGAAAATTGCTAAAAGCAATGTTTCCATCGTTGCGGGTGAACGGGCGCGCTTAAAGATGGTCAAGATTGAGGGAGTGGCAAAAAAACAAGCAGAGGAAATTTTGGGCAACCTTGGAAACTGCGGGACAAAAAGAAAATAAAACCATTGTTAAAGCCGCAGGTACGGTGGGATTCGCCACCCTCATTAGTCGGGCTTTTGGCTATGTCCGGGATATGGTCATCGCGTTTTTTTTTGGCGCGGGGTGGGTTACCGATGCGTTTTTCGTTGCCTTTCGCATTCCCAACATGTTGCGGCGGCTTGTCGCCGAAGGATCGCTTACCGTTTCTTTCATTCCCGTTTTTACCGATTATCTCAGCAACAAATCTAAAAAAGAAGCGCTGGAGCTAGCCAATATCGTTTTTTGTTTGTTATCAATTCTGCTTGTCTTTATCGTAGTTGTCGGCATCGTCTTTTCGCCGATCATAGTCAGGTTAATCGCCCCAGGATTTGGCGATTATCCCGCACAGTTTGCATTAACGGTTTTCTTGAATCGACTGATGTTTCCCTACATCCTGTTCGTCTCTTTGGTGGCGTTGGCAATGGGGATTCTTAACTCTTTTAAACATTTCTACGCCCCGGCAATGTCGCCAATACTGCTGAATATCAGCATTATCCTTGCGGCGTATTTACTCAGAGATCTGTTTACCGAGCCGATTATCGCCTTGGCAATCGGCGTCTTAGTAGGGGGAGTTCTGCAACTGGCAATGCAGTTTCCCTACCTGATAAAATTTGGTTTTCGCCCAAGGCTGGATTTCAACATCAAGCATCCAGGGATAAGACGAATCCTCATGCTGATGCTTCCCACTACCCTCGGTGCGGCGGTCTATCAAATAAATGTCTTCATCGGAACCCTGTTGGCATCTTTTTTGCCAAAGGGTAGCGTTTCCTATCTTTATTACTCCGATAGGATTGTGGAAATGCCTTTGGGCGTTTTTGGCATCGCCTTGGGAACGGCAATACTTCCTTCATTGTCGAGACAGGTGGCGCAGGGGCGGATTGACGAAATGCAAAAAACCCTTTCCTTTTCTCTGAATACCCTATTTTTTTTAACCATTCCGGCAATGGTGGGATTGATCCTTTTGCGGGAGCCGATTGTGGCCGTGCTCTTCGGAAGGGGGGAGTTTTCCCCCTTGGCGGTAACAAAAACCGCCGATGCTCTTCTTTGTTATTCCCTGGGATTGTGGGCTTTTGCCTCGGTAAGGATTGTAAGCTCTGGATTCTTCGCCTTAAGTGATGCCCAAACACCGATGAAAGCGGCTATTATCGCCATGGTATTCAATGTGGTCTTTAGCCTCATCCTCATGATTCCCTTGCAACATGTAGGTATTGCCCTAGCTACTTCCATCGCTTCTGCGATAAATGTCCTTTTTCTGGGGGTGGTGCTCTGGCGACGGATTGGCGCCTTTTTGGACAAGGCCTTCTTTTTGTCGCAAGGCAAAATCCTCTTTTCCTCGCTAGTCATGGTAGCCGTGCTTCTACTGTTTGAGTGGCTGGCACCATTCGCTTTACGCACGGGCGAAGCTAATAGAATCGGTTGGCTGGTTGCCGCTTTTGTTTTGGGAGGTGGTGCCTATTTTACCGCATCATTCCTTAGCGGCGCGAATGAAGTTCGTTACCTCCTCAGCCGTCTCACGGGAAATAGAATCAAGCGGTAACTTATCACCTATATCCAGTGAGGCGGTCTGGCTTGTTGGGACGCTACTACGATTTTTATAAAAGCCCCTTGCACCAATGAGTCGAATGCCCTGCCTTTCGGCGCCTCCCCGCACCCGTCTTCATGAGTGCAGGCTCCAGCGGAAGTCCAGAGGAAGACTCTTGCACAACTGTACCTCTTTGCTTCCGACCGTCATTCCCGCACCCGTTTTCACGAGTGCAGGCTCCAGCGGGCAACCGCAAAAAGACAAAATGTAATAAAATGGCGCATCCAGATGTGACTGAAATGATTTGATTATTTTAGCCAGTATGCAATATCCTTCCTTCTGTCTGTCTTTACTGCTTGGACGAATATCTTGTGTCTTGGTATTTTCTTCAGTAAAGGTGCGTAGCCATTGATACCCAATCTCAAGCTAACCGGCCGCTGGAGCGCGAAGCGCGGAGGGAACCAACAAGCACAGCTTGTTGGCGGTCCGGTTGAGCGCCGGGTGGGGCTCTATTCCTCGGTAGGCTCGGTCAGCCACGGTTCTCTCCTTTGAATGGAAACCGCCAGCATTTTCAAGTAGTCGTGCTCATTCGCGAACTGCTCGGCGTACTGAGAGCCAAGCTTTTTATCAATCTGGCAAATCGCATGAAGTGCGTCACCTCTGAAGTAATAGATTTCTGTCCTGTCTTTGAGGATCTTCTCCAGGGCGGGAAGTGCGCGTTTGTCATTTATATAGCCTAGTGCACCGATGGCGTAACGACGACGCTTCATGTCAGGATGAGCGATTGCCTCGCAGATTACCAAAGTCATTGAGCGACCAGCTGCGATAAGAGGATCGTCTAGCTCGGGTTCGTGATCGCCTTCGACATAGAAAGCGTGCCAAACCTTGTCAAAGCGTGGGCCACCAGTATGGTACTCAACCTCAGCAGCGGCGCACGACCACGAAAAAAGTAGAAGTACTAGGAATGCGGCGAGAAACTTCATTCTGGTGATCCCCAATCTCGGCGGTAAGCGGCCCCGCGTAGCGGGAGTCCGTCTTGACTGCCTGGTTCTTCGCCCGAGCGAAGCGAGGGGAAGAACATGGAGTTCACCGGCAAGCTTCAGCGGGTGCGCGCATTTTGTTACTTTTTGAGTCTATAGAGTTAATGGCTTTTTTCAACAGTATATTAAACTCCTCAGACTTTTCCAGCATTGGAAAGTGACCTGTTCCCTCAATATAAAAAAGTTGATAGTTTTTTATATGCTTTCTGTTTTCTTCAGGTGCTGTCGGCCATAATCTGGCATTTATTGAAACCACAGGAATAGTGATATCTTTAAATACAATTGTAGCTTCTCCATTTACATATTGACCCCAATAGTTGCGCAAGGCATTTAGAGCAATTTCCTTTGGGGCAGAAGACATGTCTTCTTTTACCCAATTCACCAATTGTTGATCAGCGCCTTTCGGAAACATTACTGAAACAAAATTCTGTGCGGCACTTCTAAAATCAGATTCGAATGGTCTTAACATTTCGTTAATTACACTTTGATGGGTGCGCTCCGCCACATTTTGCAAGGTATCAACTCCTACAATCCCAACTACTTTTCCTGGCATTAACCTGGCCGCTTCAGCAATTACACCACCTCCCATTGAATGCCCGACCAAAATAGCTCTATCAATGTTTTCTTTATCAATAACTGCTTTCACATCTTTAGCGAAGGACAACATTGAAAACTCGGATCTGTCTAATGAGGAATGCCCATGGCCAGCCAAATCAATTGTGATTACTCGATACTCTTTTGCGAATGCAGGAATTTGTTTCTGCCAGTAACGCCCGTCACAACTCCAGCCGTGGATAAAAATTAGCGTAGTTTCTCCTTTGCCGGCCACATCATAAGCGATACGCTCTGAATCAAAAGACAATGCGACATCATGCCTGAGAGAAGGCTGGTTGCTCGCACATCCTGCTAATAGGAGAAAAGGTATCAATATAAATAATAGCAGTTTTTTCATGTTTGCTCCTTCTTGTTCATATAATGTAAAGTTGAGGGGCGCGCCGCTTTTGGCACGTCCCTCTCGAACGCCATGTTAGAACGTTCTTGGGAACTACTTTGCGCTTGAAATTGCGAGTTCCAACGCAGCTTGCGTTTCATCAACGACCTGTCCATCGTCTTCCACGGGCGTGAACTTCCATGTCCGTTTTTCTACCAAGCTTGGCGCATGTTCTATGGCTCCCATCGGTTCAATTCCCATAGCCGTAAGACGCTCCAGTAGCTCTTGCAGAACATCATCCTTGCGAAGTGACCACGTGGAAGCGAAGCAGCGCCAGAATACCCAGCCAGCTCGTTCCAAGACACGCTGACGGTTCATGTCATGCTGCCATCGGTCTGGACCGTGGTATTCGTCGCCATCCAACTCAATTGCCAAGCGGTTATCCCCTGAGCCCTCAACGACCATGTCGATGCGGTAAGCACCAGTCTTCACTTGTGGAATAACGCGATACCCGCGAGATGCAAGGATGGAAAACACTTCCCGCTCAAACCCGGACTCGCATTGGTCAATCAGCACTTCTGCTTCCTCTTTGTCAGTCACCATCGGCTTGTTGAAATGACTGAGCAAGGTAAGGCGTAAATCCCTATCCGACAAATCAGATGTTTTCACCGAGCGTACCAAATACATCCGATCTCGTGCTCGACTAGCAGCCACGTTGAAACGCTGATCAAATTTCAGACCAGAAAGCGCGTGACATTTTTGGCTGTCTGCAACCATTGACAGAAACATGATGTCCCGTTCACTGCCTTGGAATGTGCGAGCTTCCCCGCATTCAAATTTGCGGTGGAGTAATTCGGCAGCATCGCAACGTTGGCGTACGATGGAATCAATGTGTTTTGCTTGATCCATTCCAAGCAGAGAAACGACACCAATCGTACGACCAAGAAAATCCTCTTTTTTCACAATGGCCGCAATTTCCTCGGCGATGGCCTGAGCTTCGTAATCGTTATGGTCGTGCTTATCACGGAAGCCGTCCGTGACGTAAATATCGACGAGCGGCGGATCAATTCGCTCTGACGCCTTTGGAATGCGTAACGGTTGAATCCCGCCTTTGTAAAACACACGATTGGCGTAAGCAATGATGGGTGGGACACAACGGAAATGCTCGCGTAGCATGACTTGCTCAGCCGCAAATACCCGGGCCGCCAGGTCATAGAGGGACTTTTCCGGTGTCATTTCCGTCCCGTAAGGCTGTTCGGATAGGAAGCGAACCTTTAGTTCCTGAATCCGCTGACTGGCGATAAAGCTTCCATCCGGAGACACCTGTTTATCGTCACCCACCACCAGAATCTTCTTCCCGCGCAGAATGGCAGGCAGCGCCCAGAGGTCGGATTGGCTCGCTTCATCGACAATTATAAGATCGAACGCTCCAATATCCGGCGGCATAGCCTCCGATATGCGGGCATGGCTCATGATCCAGCAGGGGACAGCGCTGGCGGCATCCAACATCGCCACTCGGGCATCCCTACGATAACGCCTTGCATTTGGCCCCGTTCCCTGACCGATACGACGGATTGCAGTTGCATAGCCCGCAAGAGCTTGGAGAACCTTGGGCGTGGCATTCCGTTTGGTTGCCAACCATGCAGCTTTGGAAACCAAATCCTTGTAGAGGCGGGAAAGACCGCCCTCAAGGTCTCTGCGTCTGGCCGAAAGGCCAAGCAATTCGTTTCGGGCTTCAATGTTGTCGAGGTAAGTTCGAATACGAGCCCAGTTCCATGCTTGCCGCCAAGTAACAGGAAAAACGGCGTCTTCGCCGGACATTTCAACTGGCTGAGAACGGACACGAGAGGCCAGTTTCGGAGCGCCTGCCTGTTCAATACAGACAGCGGAATCCTTGATTCGTGCGAGATCAACTGTCAGCGAGGCAATACGCCTCAGTTCTGCCGTCAACTCTGCGTATTGTGCGGAGGCGCGATCAGAAGGAATGTTTGGATATCCAAGTTGGTTTTCGACGAACTGTTTTAGTGCAATTGATACGGGCCCTGTCTTGCCCGCGAGTTTTTCCTGAAGCGTGCTGAGCTGGGTTGCCGCTTTGGACAGTTCCGCCTTGGTAAGGTGGCGCAGTAACTGGTTCTTGACTTCAAGGAGTTCGGCAGAGCTGCCCATCAACGCTTTGGCTGGAGCTGAACAGAATACGGTGTCGGCCTTTTTTGGTAATGTGGCGTCGAATTCTGTAGCCAGCCGATGAGCTTTTTTCGCAAAGGTGGCAACCATCTCGATTCGGCGCAAAGCAGAGATGCCACCTTCTAGGCGGGGGATGGAAAGCTCGTCTGCAAATTGGTTCCACCGACTCACGATAGACACTACTTTTTCGTCAAGCTCAATGTGCCGCTGCACATGAGCCCAGTCGTCTATCGACGCAGGTGAGAGTCCGGAAACTTTAACCACGGCGATATGCTCTTTCGCCTCGCCTGCCCCAAGAGCGATGAAGCCAAATGGCTTGCCTGTCTCGACTGCACGGGCAACAGCTTCCCGAGTTTTAACTGTGCGCAAACCTGCATCGGGGAATTCCACTGGTCGCTTGAGAAATTCAGCGCGCGCCCCAATGAGTGCGTCAATGTCCGAAAATAAAGACTCAAGCGCTTGCCGTTCGGAAATAAACGACGGCAGTCTGCATTTGATTCGCAAATCAAGAGGCCAACCGCTATCGGTGGACTCCAACTCTTCGGCCAAGGTCTTGGCTTCTTCGACTAACTCAAGAAGGTCTCTTGCCGCGATGAGCACTTCGGCGGTTGTAGCCTTCAGATCAAGAAGGTCTCCACGTTCAACCTCCGCCTCGATCGTCCTCATACTAGATAGCACTTCGTGCAGTTCGGTGATTGCGGCCGTGGTAGGTAGTGAGTCAGCAGATGGGACGTCGGCCTGTACGTAAACCAAATCCTGACCGACCTTCCGCCGGGCTTCTCGGAGTTTGCCCGCCTCTTCCTCGGTCAGAGGGGGCACATTTTCCGGTGAAAGTGTAATGCCATCATCAAACCAGCCATGCTGTTCCAATCCAGAAGTAACCAACTCAGCAAGTTTTTGTGCGCGCATTGACGCGCCATCAACTTCCACCTCCGAAAGCTGTGCAATCGCAATTTCATCAATGCGTGTGTCAATGGAAGCAAGTTCGTGGTGGGCGCGATCAATGGCACTTTCCAGTGTTGCGACAGCATGGCGCGTCTGTTCCGGATTTAACTGGGATACCTGATGCTGAATCGTCTCGATTGACGCTTGAAACTGGCGGACACCCTCACGGTCGCTGGCCATAAGCGCCACGGTTAGGGCGCGGACTTCCTCTGGTATTTTGGATTGGAGGACTTCAAGCGCAGGCTCTCCACGTGAGGTGACAAGAACACGCCTACCAGTCGCCAAGTAGTGACAAATGACATTGGCAATGGTGTGTGTCTTGCCAGTACCTGGCGGCCCTTGCACGGCCACACCCGCAGCTTTTTCCAGCCGTTGAATGATGGTGACCTGCTCTTCATTGTAGGGCAGGGGAAAATAAAGCTCCTCGGCTTTACCATGACTTGATCCGCGACTTGAAAGCCCACGGAAACGAATAGCCTCGAATTCAACTGGTTTATCTGAAGGCGGGGTAACAAGGGCAAGTGGGCCAAGTGGAATATCGCATCCGGTCGCCAGCTTCTCCTTCAGGCGTTTTAGGTCATCCGTCAGATAGTGAGTAGTGCGCGGTCGTGAAAGCAAAACCCAAGCATCAGTAACTATCAAGTCGGTGCCGGGGGTAGGAACAGTGTCGCCCCTTGTAAGTAGCTCTCGATAGCTACCGTTGCTATCCAAATTGGACGCGGCGAGCTTGAGAACATCGGTATAGCTCGAAGCATCAAACGGGCTAACTGGGCGGTCTTTGTGCCGTTGAAGTTGCTCTTTGATAGCGTGTTCAACATCAGCAGCCCCGAGGACTGAACAAGCGACGAAGGCTCCCATTTCCACCCGTGTATCGGTAGCGCGGGGACGAACATCCAGCGCCATACTTCTTTCGTCGATGGATATTTCGACGGCTTGAGTGAGCAGTGGGTATTCAAAACTGACGATGCTTTCCCCAAACGGAATCTGCCAAGACGCAACGCCTATGCCCCATACAAGTTCTTGAGGTTTGACTGCCTCTTCGGCCTCAATCTGGTGCTTCAAGGCGAACAGATCGCCATATAGGGAGATGCTCTTGCGCCGCGGACGCTCGCCCTCAGCCCAAGCTTTCCATTGAGGCAAGTATTCTTGGAGGGCTGCTTGGGCTTTCTGCCTCAACTGTTCTTGTCTTAGCTTTGCGTCATGAGTTTTTGCCAACTGAGGATCAGGCTTCGATTCATGCAGGGCAATCCAAGTGACCAGATGGCCTTCATCCAGTGCGGGGGGCGCACCAAACGGGTCATTGCTGACCTTGAATAGCCCCTTAAACAGGTCGGGAACGATTGGGGGGCGATGGGTTTCGAGGCGCGCCAGATGTAGCCAGATGTGGTCGCCCTCTGGGCGAAGATCAAACTCAAGGCCGGGTAGTCCCGCCAAGTCGGTATTGCGACGAACGAACTCTTTCGCGGCAGAGAGACGATAACCTTTTGGGTCAATTTCTTTTGCTTGCTCTTCGATATATTCGAGCAAGCCCTTGAGCAGGTCACGAGGTGAATTCATCTTTCCTTCTTTTTGGCGCAATGCCGAGTCAAGTTCTAACCAGTTATTATCCGAACTATTTTCGACAGGAGTAACAAAAGGGAAGTTGGTATGTCAACTGTTGGGAATAAATGATTAAGACTCTTGCACAACTGTACCTCTTTGCTTCCGAGTGTCATTCCCACACCCGTTTTCACGAGTGCAGGCTCCAGCGGTAGTCCAGAGGTCTTTGAAATGTTTCAGTTATTTTCTTTAGTCGAGGAGCCTTTTCTTTCGTTGGTGTTTTATGAACGAGTTGCGCAAGGGTCTTTGATTGGGAGTAAAGGAATTGTGGCATGATAATAACTTCCCAAAATCCGCATTATGCCACCAATGAGAACACTTAGCAATGAGCGTCACTGGGAAACGGATAAACAATTCCATAAACATTACAGCAATTTTTGGATGCATCGCTCTAGTGCATTTTGTTTGTTGCGGTTGCCCGCGGAGCCTGCACCCGTGAAAACGGGTGCAGGAATTACGACAACAAGCCAAGCGGTGCCATTGG
>JAIPED010000046.1 GCA_021737325.1 Deltaproteobacteria bacterium | reverse complement strand
TTTTTAGGCGGAGTTTCTGGATATATTTGTGACGAATGTGTGGAGCGTTGCTACGACATTATTCACAATGATAATAAGATTTTGCTGAATGGAAAAGGGGGTGTGAGGGGAACGAGAACCGTTCCTAAACCGCGGGAGATAAAAGAAGCGTTGGATGAATATGTGATTGGTCAGGAAGAGGCAAAGAAGGTTCTTGCTGTTGCCGTTTACACTCACTACCGACGAGTTTTCTCTCACAAGAAAGACGACGGTGTTGAGTTGCAAAAAGGAAATGTTCTTTTGATTGGTCCAACGGGAACAGGAAAAACTCTTTTAGCGAAGACTCTCGCAAAAGTCATTGATGTCCCATTCGTTATTGCCGATGCCACAACCCTTACAGAGGCGGGGTATGTTGGCGAGGATGTGGAAAATATCATTCTTGCGCTTTTGCAAAACGCGAATCATGATGTAAAAAGGGCAGAGCAGGGGATCATCTATATTGACGAGATTGATAAAATATCACGCAAGTCTAGCAATCCTTCCATAACGAGAGATGTTTCGGGGGAAGGTGTTCAACAAGCTTTGTTGAAAATTATTGAAGGAACGATAGCCAATGTTCCTCCGCAGGGCGGAAGAAAGCACCCGCAACAGGAGTTCATCAAAGTTGATACCACCAATATCCTTTTCATTTGTGGTGGAGCTTTTGTTGGTCTGGAAGATATTATTGCTCGCCGTGTAAGCAATAACAAGATAGGTTTTGGAAAAAAATTGGAAGCGCAAACAATGGAGGAAAGCGTGGGATCCTTACTTGCCCGGGTTCAGCCAGAGGATTTGCTAAAATACGGGTTGATTCCCGAGTTCATAGGTCGCTTACCCCTTGCAGTTTCTTTATCGGAGTTAGGAGAAGAAGAACTCAGGCGCATTCTTACAGAGCCTAAAGATGCTCTGTTACGCCAGTATAAAAAGATATTGGAGATGGAATCAGTGAAACTGGAGTTTACCGATTCGGCAATTCAAGAAGTTATTCAACAGGCGCTTACGCGTAAGACTGGCGCCAGGGGATTGCGTGCAATTATTGAAAAAGCAATGGTGGATGTGATGTACGACATTCCTTCGCGCACGGATGTAAAGTCGTGTACCATCACCGATGCCGCCGTGCTAGGAGAGCAAAAACCGCTTATTACAACCAAAACAAAAAGTGCCTAAAAAGGAATGAAATATGACCTCCTCTAATCCAGAAAATACACTGATGATGCCACTGCTACCATTAAGGGATGTTGTTGTTTTCCCCCACATGATTATCCCATTGTTTGTTGGCAGAGCCAAATCAATAGCTGCCTTGGAAGTTGCAATGAAGACCGGAAAGGGGATATTTCTTGCCTCTCAGCACTCGGCAAAACAGGACGATCCTGGTATCAATGACATTTACCGTCAAGGGACTATTGGTTCTATCATTCAACTTCTTCGTCTGCCCGATGGGACCATCAAGGGACTAATCGAGGGGAAGTCGCGTGGTGTGATAGAGTCCTTTGTAGAAACTGGAGATTTTTTTACAGTCAGCATTAGTAAAGTTGATGATGTTTATGTGGCTGATAGCAAAAGATTGGAGGCGGCATTTCGCAGTGTAAAGGAAGAATTTGATGCTTATATCAAGTTTGTTAAAAAGGTTCCGCCAGAAACCCTTTCTTCCTTGCATTTTATCGATGATTCAGGAAAATTTGCCGATGTGGTTGCTTCGCATTTGGATATAAGGATAGAGGATAAGCAGAGTTTGTTGGAAATGACGAATGTAACCGAACGACTGGAACGCATCTATGAGATAGTAGTGTCTGAGATGGAAATTTTGCAGCTAAAAGAGCGAATTAACAAACGCGTTAAAAAGCAGATGGAAAAAACTCAAAAGGACTATTTTCTTAACGAGCAAATGCGTGCAATCCAAAAGGAGATGGGCACAAAGGATGATACAAAGAGCGAGATAGAGGTCTTGGAAAAAAAGATGAGCAAGGTGAATCTTTCCGAAGAGGCGCGTAATAAAGTCAAGGGTGAATTAAAAAAATTACAGCTTATGGCACCAATGTCGGCGGAAGCGACTGTTGTTCGTACCTATGTTGATTGGATACTGGATATGCCGTGGGGGAGAAAGACGGAAAACGAGAACAGTATCAAAACATCCGAAATGATACTAGAGGAAGATCATTACGGGTTAGAAAAGGTAAAAGAGCGGATTTTAGAGTACCTATCGGTACAATCCTTAGTTCAAAAAAATAAAGCTCCCATTCTGTGTTTGGTTGGTCCTCCTGGAGTTGGTAAAACATCCATTGCGAAATCTTTGGCACGGGCAACTAATAGAAAATTTGTTCGATTTTCGTTGGGAGGAATGCGTGACGAAGCGGAGATAAGGGGGCACCGTCGAACATACATCGGAGCAATGCCAGGAAGAATAGTACAATTGCTTAAAAAGGCGGGCACGGATAATCCCGTGATGTGTTTGGATGAGATAGATAAGCTGAGCTCCGATTTTCGCGGAGATCCCGCATCTGCTTTGTTGGAGGTGCTTGATCCAGAGCAGAACAGCTCTTTTAACGATAACTATTTGGAGGTTGATTACGATCTTTCCAACATAATGTTTGTAACCACGGCGAATATGCTTCAGGGTATCCCCGCGCCGCTACAAGACAGAATGGAGATTATTCGTATCGCTGGATATACGGAACTAGAGAAACTCGCCATTGCTGAAAAATTCCTTGTTCGCAAAGAAGTGGAGGCAAACGGTCTGCAGGAGGAAGACATCTTTTTTACCAGTGGAGGCATTCTTTCGATAATACGCGAATATACCCGTGAAGCGGGGGTAAGAAATCTCGAGAAGGAGATAGCTTCGACATGTCGCAAGGTGGCGCGGGAGATTGTAGCCAACGGGAAAAAGAAGCAACGCTCTCATATAAGCGCAAAGAATATTCAGCGCTATCTTGGTATTCCACAATACCGACATGGTGAGGTAGAAGGTAAGGATGCTGTTGGTCTTTCTGTTGGGCTTGCATGGACGGAGTTTGGGGGTGAGTTGTTGAACATTGAAGCCACAATAATGCGAGGAACTGGTAAGACGGTTATGACCGGGAAGCTTGGGGATGTTATGCAAGAATCGGCACAAGCGGCATTAACTTATGTTCGCTCCCGTTCTGAGACATTTGGTTTGGCACCAGAGTTTTATAAAGATATTGATATTCACATTCATGTTCCCGAAGGCGCGACTCCCAAAGATGGACCTTCGGCAGGGATTGCTATTGCTGTTGCTGTTGCCTCTGCTTTAACGAAGAGGAAGGTGCGTGGAAATGTGGCAATGACTGGGGAAATAACCCTAAGGGGAAGAGTTTTGCCAGTTGGCGGATTGAAAGAAAAGTTACTTGCGGCTCATCGTAACAACCTTAACATGGTGATGATTCCCAAGGATAACCTGAAGGATCTGCCAGATATTCCCAAGAATGTTCGTGCAAACATGCAGATTAAATGTGTGGAGCACATGGATGAGGTAGTAGATATCGCTTTTGTTGCCGATAGCATCATTTCATGAGTGACGGGTGTCATCGCCATCGTACTTCTTCACTTAGTTGCTCCTGCGAAATTTGCTTGTTTATTAAGATGCAGTTTCTCCCAGACAAGTCTTTTCAGCTCCATTCCATCTTTGGTGGGAGCAGGCATTGACGATGTTTTACCAAAGCAATATGGAAGACCATTGCCCCCCCCCCCATACTTCAACTAATAGCAATGAGCATCAGCGGGAAATCGATAAAAAGTACCACAAATATTACAACAGTTTCTGGGTGTGCCATTCTAATGCATTTTGCTTTTTGCGGTTCCCACTTTCCAAGAATGACGCCGAAAAGCAGGTCATCCCACTTGTGCGAGGGTCTTTATGAATAAATTGTATCGTCGGATCATTGTATGAGTTTTGAGGGAAAATGTTGCAAATACGGCCCAATAAATGTCGGTGCCACTTTGTCAGAGTCAACGCCATGGTGCATCACTACATTGATGGCTCAATGGCTATATTTCACGGACCGAGGAAGCTAGCCAACTACGATAGTGATGGAAAGTTGTAAGAAAAAACAACGGAGAAAACAGCATTAAACGCCACACAAATGTGTGCCAATTCATTTACTAATAAACAGGATATTTCTATTTACTCGTAACAAACTCCCAGATTAGCCTTGATAAAGAGGATTTACGGTTGTATATTTCACCGCAGTGCGGAGGTGTTGGAATATGTTCTGGGAAGAAAAGATTGAAACGCTACCTTTAGATAGGTTAATATCATTGCAAGAAGAACGGTTGCGCAACACTATCTTGAGAGCGTGCGAATCCCCGTTTTATCGCGATAGACTTGCCAAGTCCGATGTTAGTATAACTAGAAATATCTCCATGGAGAATCTCTGTAGGCTCCCATTTACCACCAAGGATGATCTGCGGCAGAATTGGCCATACGGTTTTTTGGCGACCACAAAGGACAGTATTGTTCGGATGCATTCATCTTCAGGAACGACAGGTAGAGCGACTGTAGTTTTCCACACCTTAAACGATATTAAGAACTGGACAAGTTTACTTGCCCGATCACTATACGGAGCTGGATTACGCCGCAGTGATGTCTTTCAAAATATGATGACCTATGGACTTTTTACCGGAGGGCTGGGGTTCCATTATGGAGCCGAAGAAGTGGGGGCTTTGGTTATCCCCAGTGGTGCAGGAAACAGTAAGAGACAAATACAACTGATGAGGGATTTTTCTACAACCGCTATCCACATAATACCAAGCTATGCGATGCATCTTGCCACTGTTTTTGATGAGCTAGGAATAGACCCTAAAAGAGAACTTGATTTGCGATTTGCTTTTGTTGGTGCTGAGCCACATTCTGAAGAGCTAAGATTAAAAATAGAAGATTTCTATGGTTGTCAGGCTTTTAACTCTTACGGGTTATCCGAAATGAATGGACCAGGGGTCGCTTTTGAATGTCCATTTCAAAATGGTATGCACATTTGGGAAGACCATTTTATTGCGGAAATAGTAGACCCACAAACTTTAGATCCACTGCCAGATGGCGAATATGGCGAATTGGTGATGACCACGCTTATGCGCGAAGGAATGCCGATTATTCGTTATCGTACTCGCGATTTGACTAGGGTTATTCCTGGGATATGCCCCTGCGGAAGGAGCCACCGACGGATAGAGCGCATCAAGGGTAGAAGTGATGATATGATTATTATCAAGGGGGTTAATATTTTTCCTGTACAAATTGAAAAGTGTTTAATGGGGATTCGCGGCGTAGGCAGAAATTTTTTAATAACGCTTATAACCAAGGGCTATATTGATGAAATGGTTGTAAAGGTTGAGTATGAAAACGGCTACGACGCATCTCTGGATACATTGAAAAAAGCAATACTGGAAGAGTTAAGAAGCGAGTTGTTAATCACACCAAAAATTGAATTAGTGCCGATAGGAACTCTTCCCACCTATGAGGGAAAAGCAGTACGAGTAAACGACGAGAGGAACAAGTAACCAACAAGAGGATGGTGGCAATGATTTCATCACAGTTATCAATAAAGACAGAGAACAAACCAGGAACACTAGCACGCTTAACCAATATTCTAACCAAAGAAAGAATATCAATCCGAGCAACAACCATAACCACGGCGGGAAGTTTTGGGATAGTCAATCTGATTGTTGATAACCCTCGTAAAGCATTTTTTGCCATAGAAAAGGAAGGTATGGAAGTTAATATCAAGGATGTTCTCGCAGTCTTAATTGATGATGAACCAGGAGGCTTAAACAAGTTAACCAATTTACTCTTTGAAAACGGCATAAACATTAACGATGCTTACGGCTTTGTTTTGGAAAGCCATAAGAATGCTGTTTTTGTTGTCGCTGTTGATTCCATCAAAAAAGCAGAAGCCCTGCTGGAAAAAAATGGTTTTACAACGCTTGATGCCGAAGCACTGGCGACGATAGAACCTTTTCACTATTCTGGTTACTAAAAAATATGGAGGAGGAACCCTATGGAAAAGAATAAGTTTCAATTAAAACATCCGGAAGGAACAGAAATCGATAAAAAAATAGTTGTATCTTTACAAAAGGTTGCTGATGGAATGAATGTTTCTTGCGCTAGGGCAACGGAAGTTTCCCGGCAGCTAAATGTTTCGATGATTGATGTTGGTAGAAACCTTGATTTAGGGGGTTTTTTTATCGTCGATTGTCAACTGGGGATATTCGGTAAGAGTAAAAAAACAGTGACTCCCGCCCAGAGCGTTCCCGACAAGTTAGAAGTAGCGATATCATCGTCATTGGAGAACGGGAGGCTTTCCTGTGCTACCGCTTGGGAACTTGCTAAACAGTTTCAGCTTCCCCGTAAGGAAATTGCCCAAGTCTGCGAAAAGCTGAATGTTAAAATTAAACCCTGTCAGCTAGGAGCTTTCTGAAGCTATTAATTCATAAACAGCAAAAAACTCCTTATGATCGTTTATCAGTCGTTGTTGTTTTTTCCTGAATGGGTAAAAATTAGGAGGTATTGTTTAATAATACCGATTATTCTCGTTGAGTTCATAGTCGCATTTTTCTTAACTTGATCAATAGAAAGTGCTTCACTGCCGATACCGTTAGCATAGTTGTCGATGGAGCAGATCGCCCCATAGGGTACACCCATTTCCTGAGCAATTATTCCCTCGGAAGCGATTGTCATTCCAACAACATCGGCAAACGATCTCATCATTATTATTTCCGCCTTTGTTTCGAATCTTGGCCCTGCCGTCTGTAGGTAAGTGCCCCTGCTCAAACAAGTATCACCTGTGCTGATGGCTGCCTTCAATAGTTTTCCGCGAATTACAGTGTTGAACTCTGGTGTTAGATGACAAGGTAACCTTTTTATGGTTGTTGGTAACGGATAGAGAGCGACAAAATCATCGGGGATCATAATTGCCAAGGGTGGAATATCTTCCTTTAATGAACCTGTCGAACCAACGGCAATTATCTCCAAAACTCCCAATTGTTGCAACGCAGCAATATTGGCACAGTGGTTTATCTCGTGGGGTAATACATACTCGCCTAGAGAATTTTTATGGCGTGATAAAAAGACGGCGTTTTCCCCTTCATAGACTAGCGCTACCCCATACTCCGTTTCGACTGTCTTTCGCTCAAGATACTCAAAAACTTTCTCGCAATTGAATGTGGTTCCCGAAATGATTCCTATTTTTGTCACTGACAGAATCCTTTCTCTTTTTTATGAGTCAATCTTTAGCGCCCTAATAAGAATTTTATCAATTAGGGATCTTGTGCCAACATTTCTATGGGTGTTTATGATCATGGCAAATGCCATTACCTTGCCAGCGTCCGTTGTTAGATAGCCCGCTAAAGAGTTGACATTGTCCAACGAACCTGTTTTTGCGAGAATATTCTCATTGAATCTGCTGTTTTTGTTGTGTTGTTTTAGCGTTCCATCAATGCCCATCACTGGTAGCGACTCTATGAAATACTCGCGGTTCTTTGAATCTTTCCACATGTAACGAAGTAAATCCGTGAGTATTTGCGCACTTAACAAATTCTCTCGACTAAGCCCAGAGCCATTGATAATTTTATATCCTGTGTTCCTCTTAAGCTTTGTCTTAATAAACTCCTCGGCAGCATTACGAGAGCTCTCCCATGTTGCTTGTTTTCCAGATGTTTTGGCTCCAGTAGCTTGAAAAATTTGTTCCGCAATGAAGTTATTGGATTGTTTATTCAAAGGTTTTATTATCTCTCTTAAAAAATTCCCTTTCCAATCAAGAATTAGCACAGTATGTCCTTTGTCCATAGATCCCTCCAAAACACTGCCTGCCACCGATATTCCTTGTTGCTCGGCAAATCGTGCGAAAATTGTACCTGCCATATGTGCGGTGTTCGGAATGTTAATGCAGGTGTAGAATGTGTTATTCTTTCTACGGTTCACCATTCCATCAACCAGAATCGTTCCGTTGGCAACACCAATGACGATGTCGGTTTTTTTTATCTCAGAGACTGAGAGATTGTTTATTATTCTGTAGTATTGATTACAGGGAAAGACTTCAACAAGCGGTTGCTTATCCACAATAAATGGAGGTTTTACCTCCAGATACAACAAATTGAAACCAACAGATGTCGCACTGATAAACGGCTCCGAACAACTAAAAAGGCTCTTCCTTGTCCACCCGGCGATGTTTTTTCCTTCAGAAAAAAAACTATCATCAATAACTATGTTGCCATTGATACGACGCACACCGCGGGAGTATAGCTTTTCCACGATATTTTGCAAATCATCTTCAAGAATTAGCGGATCACCTTCACCAACAATGTGCAAGTCGGAATTAATTACACCAAATTCATCAACACCTACGGCAGAAAAGAACTTTGTGGAGAACCTATGCTCTGGTCCAAAATGAGATAACGCCACTGCGGTAGTTATTAGCTTCATCGTGCTTGCGGGAATGAGCATTTTATCGCCATTGTAGGAATAAATGGTATCACCGGTTTCAACATCGACAAGATTAAAACCTACTGACATTCCTCTATTCTCCGCCATGCTGATTATCCTGTCAAACTCGGCAGAAAGCTTTTTGTTGACCGATTTTGCTTGGCTACTTGTGCTAGTATTGGCAAGAAGGTTACCATGGGATAAAAGAAGCAAAAATATAGCCAGCGTAGCTTTAGTGAAGCGGATCATGATTCAAGACTCCGCTTGATAAGTATCGCACAACACTCGCGAATGTTTTCAGCAGAATAGAGAAGCAACTCTTCCTTGTAATAGCTACTAGCGAGGAGGTTGACGGCGTTGAGGGTATTACTTCGGTGCAATATCGCAAATTCCCGCAGGGATTCAGCACAATTTTGCGCCGTTGCTATCATTCTTGAGATATTGTCCTTCCTTGCAACCATACTATGTCCCAACCCGATAAAAGCTACTCCCATTGATGCAATTATCTTGATAGTTGACATGTATTTTTCAAATCCTGTAAAAAATAGCGGAAAAAATGTTTTGGTCCTATCAAAGGGGCACCCTAGACAATCAGACACCAGCAAAGTATCTTCTTGTTCGACATACGCGATGATGTTTCCTGGTGAATGCCCCTTTACTGCGAGTATTTGTATGCTAACTTCACCGAGATCGATAATTTCATTATCACCTGCGACCTGGCAGATAGAAAAATCCATATCGTTATCCTTAGGGATGCTATTTGTAGCAATTCCCCGGTCGCGCAAAAATGACAGGACATATTCGTCCTCTCGACGAAAAATTCCTACCTCCTGGCGTTCCGTGGCGAATCTTTGTGCACCTTTGCCGATAATAATTTTGGCATGGGGAAAATGCTCAGCAAACATTGGCAGTGCGGTTAGGTGGTCGGCATGTGGATGAGAGACTATCAGATAATCAGGGATGATATTCAACAATTCAAGCTGTTTAAATGCGTTATGTGCGACGGTAGCCGAGCCTAATTCGAAAATTGCGGAAGCTTCCTTTCCCGTAATCAAATATAGGGGGAAAAAGCTGTTCCCTATTACGGATATGGTGTTTCTAAGTCTTCGCGGAAATGCACTAAGATTTTCCATATCGAGGCACATACCTCATGAAAACAAAAAGAATCAATGCTGTTCGCAAAAACAAAAAACACAGAATATTAAAACAATTACAGTGTATTGCGCTTACTTGTCGCTATGGCTCATGATTTTCTCTAAGAGGAAATCGTGCAAGTGTCTTTATCTTTGAATCACTGTTTCCCCAACAGACTTTATTTTCCGTTTAGGTTTTGGTCATCGTGGTCCGTTTATGCAGTGGATGATCGCCGAATTATGACCAACTGTTTACATAAAAACTCCCTTTTTATCTTTTTAAGCCGAAGTCTTACCCTCAATTCCGTTGAAAAAGGGTTATTGTCATGCTATGAAAACCTCAAAATAGTTGAGATGAGGGGGGATTTATATGGGAGCAAACATTGCCGCCATTTTTTTTGTTGTTGTATACTTTGTCGCGCTTATCGCGATTGGTTGGTACACGAGGATGGCTGTGGCGAATGCTTCCGATTTTCATGTTGCCGGCAGAAAAATAGGTCCTTTTGTCAACGGTTCGGCCTTAGCCGCTACATATTTTAGCCCCGCCAGCTTTTTGGGTTTGCCCGCGTTTATCTTTTTGCTCGGCTATCCCTTCTGGTGGGCGCTGGTTGGTATAATTAGTGGTTTGCCTATTGCTACGATTTTGACGGCCGCGCCACTACGCAAATATGCGCCGATTTCATTTACGGATTACTATGCTGACCGTTATGACACAAAATGGATGCGCCTTGCCGTTGCTGTGCCGACGGTTATCGGTGGTTTTGCTTATGTTATTTTATCCATCGCCGGTACGGCGATGTTCTTGCTTTGTGTTTTGAAAATTAACTTTTTTGCTTCTATCATTCTTGGGGCGCTTATAACCTTCGCTTACATTTATTTAGGTGGAATGTTGGCAACATCTTTCTCGGCATCATTTCAGGGGGTTACGATGATGGTTGCCGCTATTATAGGGGCGGTCGTGGTGCTAGCAAACTACGGAGGTATTAACGGCTTGACCGATGCGGTTCTCGCCAATAATGCGCTGTTCTTCAACACGCCCTATGTTAACGAGCAAGTGGCGCACCCGATTATGGCAAGTGCTTTAGGTGTTGTCGGATTTTTCTTTGTCTGGCATTATGGTTTCTCGATAATGCCGCACACCGTTGTGCGTTTCTTTACCACGCAGGATATTAAAGATGCTCGTCGTAGCGTTTTCTGGGCGGTGCTTATTGGCGGTGCGATGTATGTTGGCTTGGTAATTATCGGTACAGGCGCAAGAGTGTTGATCGAGAGCTTGCACCCCTCCATGGGTCAGGAAGGGATTTCTAACGCGATGTGGCTTTTGGCAAGCATGAAGAAGTCCTACGGTGTCGCTGGTTCTTCGGTTACCGATTATTCCATGCTGGCGGCGATGGAAGCGCTTGCCAAACCGTGGTTACTAGGTATTATCGCAGCAGGTGGTTTGGCGATAGCGATGTCCACCTCCGCAGGTTGGACGATGGTTCTCAATGTTCTGCTGGGACGCGATTTGATGGGTAAAGTTTTTGGGAGCAAGTGGGCCGAAGAGAAGCCCGTCCAGGCGACCCGCTTCATGACGATAGTGGTTATTTTCATCTGCACTTTGCTAGCATTTAACCCCCCAGCGTTGGTGTTAGATATTTCCGGTGCGGCGTTTGTCATTTTGGTTTGTTCGGTAGGCCCTCCGTTGATTCTCGGAATTTGGTGGGATAAATCAACTAAGGTAGCGGCTTATGCCACTATTTATTTGATGACCGCCTTTTCTGGCTTTGCGTGGCTCTACGCGCATTATACCTTGAAAAGCGCACATTGGTTCTTTCTTAGTGACC
>JAIPED010000045.1 GCA_021737325.1 Deltaproteobacteria bacterium | reverse complement strand
AAGACCGAAAAGACATGGCGACACCGGCTACATCGAACACGAAGCATTTGTCCGGAAAATAGTCTCTCATCAAAGTTGTATGCGGTCCCGCAGTTGCTACATTTGACTAACATTGACTTTTCTACTTTTTGTCGACCAACAGTGTGTACCGTAGAATTGCTAGTAGTTTGAAAGAAGGGAAGCCTTGTTTCGGCATTGACATTCGGCATTGAGGGTTTCTTGGGAGAAAAGACAGACCTGCACTTGCTACAGCGTACACGGACAACCTTATCCCCACCAAAAAGCTTTTCATCAATATCATAAGCTGTTCCACAATTACCGCACTTAACACGCATTATGTTTTCTCCTCTCCAACAAGCAATAATAAGTTAAAAACCATTTGCGCACCAAAAACCCAAAAAATCATAACAACCCATGGCAAAACTACGGAGGTTGCTCTCCCTTTAGTTGATCTTATGGTATATTAACCTTAAGCCAGCAACAACCTTGCGTTGCAACATTTTTCCTTCATCCGTTGACAAGAAGAACCAAGACCACCCCAAAAAAATAGTTGTAGCGAGAAATATTATTGCAAGCCAAAGCGTAACTTTATGTCGGAATAAAAGAGACTTTTTTGCTGTGCTTTCAGTGGAAGCCAAAGATGGCAAGGGTCTTTTCTGCCATCTATTGGCAGAAGTATCCCTTTTTTCACCCCAAGGGTTTAGAGCAGAAAAAACAGACCTACGACCAGCAGAAAAAGTACGGCTTTCTTCCTTCGCGCTTTCCACATGATCTTCCTGCCTTCTTTGTATATCCTCAGGGGTAAAATTTTGCACCGCAGTATCATCAATTATTGGATTTATCTCTTCTGTTTTTTCAGTAGCGACAACCTGTTCTTTTGCCATCACAGAAGGAATTGCTTTTTTCACGATATCATCATCTGCCTGTGAAGAAAACTGCGTTTTGGGCGAAGTTCTACTAGTGGCAGAATTGGCCAAAAAGATAGAAGGCGCCTGAGATTCTCCTCTAGCCGTCTCTGCTTCCGCTTTTGGATTTGGATTTGTGATGGAAAAAATGAAACGACATCTGCTACAACGGACCCTAATCTTTTCGCCAATAAATGACTTCTCATCAAGATTGTAGGTTGTTCCACAGTTTTTGCATTTCACGAACATTTGGCATTCTCCTCTCCAACGAGCAACTGTATGTTTGAAAGGTTTCTATAGCGCTCGCCGTAGTCAAGCCCGTAGCCAACGACAAAACCATCATCTATGGAAAAGCAAACATGCTCGGCAACAAACGGTTCCTTACGGAGCGCTTTTTTATCAAGTAAAACGCAAAATCGTAAAGATCTGGGCTGTTTTTTTTGTAACCAACCCTTGATAAAATTCAAAGTAATGCCCGAATCCAAAATATCCTCGACAACAACAACATCTCGCCCAAGAACACTCTTCTCCATATCCTTGGTAATTTTAACTTTGCCAGAAGTTTCGGCAAAATATCCGTAACTGGAAGCACGGATAAAGTCGATTTCAACAAAACTTCTCATACTTCGCACCAGATCTGCGGTAAAAATAAAAGCACCATTAAGAACTCCAACAATAATCGGCGGTTCATGGGGAAAAACACTGTCAATTTCTTGGGCAACCTCTTCTACCCTTTTTCTAATCTGTTCCTCACTGAAGAGAACTTTCATCAAGTACGCCCCCCGCGCTCGGTATAAAAACTATAGCTTTTCTTGTCAACTGTTTGTTACCCTATACAACTGAGGTAAGTCATAAAAAATTTGCCAGTGATTACAAAACAAATTTTGCGATCACTGGGGTATGGTCGGAGGGCTTTTCTTTTAGCCGTGGTTGAACATCAATCCAGCAATCAATGGCTTTTTCCAAGACCGGCGCGGTAGCTAGGATATGATCAATTCGCCATCCTATTGATTTTTTTACGGCATCGTAGGTGCGATAATCATAGAAGGAAAATTCGCCACTCTCTCCCGGGTGAAACATCCGGAAAACATCGGTTAGCCCCCATTGTTTCCATTTTTCAAAAACATCCCAAACCTCGGGATTAAAACAGACATGACCCAACAAGCGAACAGGATTATGGACATCAATGGCATCAGGAGCCACATTAATATCCCCACATACAATAATGGACTCGCTAGAAATATAGTGCTCTTTCAGCATCTTTTCAAACCGGGAAAACCATGCCAGTTTGTAGGCAAACTGTGGGGAATCTTTTTCCCTTCCCTGAGGAACATAGATATTAATAATTGTGACCAGTGGAAAACGCGTTATTATGATCCGGTCGCTTTCTTCGGAATTAACAGGAAAACCATGCAAAACTTCCAGAGGAGCATCTATAGATGCAATCGCAACCCCGTTATAACCACCCGAGCCTCGAAAGAAAATGTTGTATCCTATTCTGGTGAATTCTTCCGTCGCAAATGCATCGTCCTTAACCTTTGTTTCCTGCATACACAGCACGGAAGGTTTGTTTTCTAGAAGCCAAGGAATAACGATGTGAAGGCGTGAGCGGATGGAATTTACATTATAAGTGGCAACCGTGAAGATGTCCTTGTTACATTGGTGCATCTACAATCTCTCCGTAGAAAAACTTTTTCACACCGCAATATACTGAAATTAAGCTTCAACGAACAATGCTGTTCTTCCAATAAACCAGGCGCCCTTTTTACCTAAGGCTTACTAATCCATTTCCAAAGGAGCCTGCCATCATGATTTCTTAGTCTTATCAGTTTTACAGCAGGTCGCCCGCTATGAAGACAAAGAGAAACGCTTACAACTTGTTAGATGGTGCCTGGGGCGAGAATCGAACTCGCACAGCGACAAGCGCCGAGGGATTTTAAGTCCCTTGCGTCTACCTATTCCGCCACCCAGGCGCGAACAACGGTCTTTTGCCGATAGCAAAACCTCTTTACCTTTGTAAAGCACTTTGAAGACATCAGTTTAGCGAGCAGACTGATATCCAACTACTAAAAATGGAACTGTGGATAAAACAGGAAAAACACAATTTTTTATTCCGAGATGGTGCTCAATCAAAAGATTGACTTGGGAAAGCATCAATTAAAGGGCGAAATAGCTTAGTAGCTCTGCCTATAACCCGTTATTCTGGTTCAGCGGCCTTACCAACAGAGATGACATCCAGAATATCACCACTTCCTTCTAAAAAGATCTCCCTAACCGTCTTGCTATCCGAGCCATTGATGGCTCTATACATAACATCTTGAAAAATAACCCCATTGGGAACGGAAAAACTTTCCAAGGGAGCTCCCCGAAGAGCTGCAGACATAAAAGAGAGCCAAATCGGAGCAGCAACCACCCCTCCAACTGCACCATCATGAAGTGGTGCGTTGTTATCAAAACCAACCCAAACACCGGTAACCAGCCTGGGGGTATATCCGATAAACCAAGCATCGCGCAGATCGTTCGTAGTTCCCGTTTTGCCGCCCGCAGACCTACCAAGCGGTCTTACCCTTTTTCCTGTCCCTGACCGTATGGCCTCTTCCAAAATATAGGTCGTCATATAAGCAATTTTGGGATCCATAACTTGCTCAATCTCGTGCTCGTTCTCTTCAAAAACGGTTCCTTTTCTGTCAAGTATTCTCCTTATGAAGAATGGCTTTACCCGTTTTCCCGAATTGGCAAAAACCCCGTATGCTCTTACCAATTCTTGTAAATTCATGGAGTATGAACCTAATGCCAAGGAGAGAGTAGGAAGAAGCGGTGATTCTATACCAAGATTGCGTGCATAATTTACCAGATATCTCGGACCAACCAGATCAAGCAGTTTTACCGTAACAATGTTGCGCGAATGAATCAGCCCTTGTCGTAAAGTTGTCATCCCCCAAAATTGCTCATCGTAATTTTTAGGCGTCCAATTTCCTTCGGGGCTTGTCGGATCAAAATAGGAAACAGGTTCATCATTTAGCAACATTGAAGGGTTATATCCCTTATCAAATGCTGCAGAATAAACAAAGGGCTTGAAAATTGAACCCGGTTGCCGTTGCGCCTGCGTTGCGCGATTAAATTCGCTGTTGGAAAAATCTCTGCCACCAACCATAGCTTTTATCTCACCAGTTCGGGCGTCCATACACAACAGGGCGGCCTGTACTGTGTTATTTTTGTACTCTTCGTGCCCGCTCTCTTCAAGGGAGCGGATTCCATTTGTAACTGCTGCATTCGCAGCCCTTTGCATTTCGGTATTCAAGGTTGTATAAATTTCTAAACCCTCACGGTATAAGGTATAGTAACCATAATTTTCGGCAATGTAGCGTCTGACATTCTCAATAAAATACGGTGCAAGTTTATCTTTAGATCTGACGGACATTAAGATTATCGGCTCTTTAAGAGCCTCTTCTTTTTCTTTTTCACTTATTTTTCCTGCAATCAGCATTCTGTCTAAGACATAATGCTGACGCTGCTTTGCTCTTTCCATGTTGTTGCGGGGTGAATAGAGGGAAGGTGCCTTTGGCAAGCCTGCAAGTAAGGCAGTTTCCGCGAGGGTAAGGTGTTTTACTCCCTTGCCGAAATATATCAACGAAGCCGCTTCTACACCATAAGCACCATGCCCCAAGTATATTTGGTTGAGGTATAGATTGAGGATTTCATCTTTGGAAAGATACTTATCTATCCGAAAAGCTAAAATGACCTCACGAGTTTTGCGTAAAACGCTTCTTTCAGGAGTAAGATAGAGTGTCTTCGCAACTTGTTGCGTAATCGTGCTTCCTCCTTGCACAACCCTACCAGCAATGAGATTCTTTAAAAATGCTCTCGCAATAGCAGCAAAATCAAAACCGGAATGTTCATAAAAACTGGCATCTTCGGACGCCACAAAAGCGTCTTTTAGAGTTTGGGGAATTTCAGAAAACGCGATGAATTTTCTATCCTCCAAAAAAAACTCATCAATTATCTCTCCGGAATCGGAATATACTTTGGTAGATACGCTAGGGCGATAGTCTCTTAGCTTATCAATTGCGGGGACTTCATTCATGACAAGAAAAACAAACCCAACAACCGTAAGTAAAAAAACTACCAACAGCAAAAAAAAGAAAATACGCAGTTTTGTTATATATGTATATTGACCCAATTTATTCTTCCCTACTATTTTCTTCTCTGCTCTTCTTCTTTTGGCTTATCCAAGCCATAAAAACGCTAACCTCATACAGTAGGTACATGGGAATAGCCATTATCAACTGGGTTATCGCATCTGGAGAAGGAGTTACAATAGCGGCAACAATAAAAATCACCAAGATCGCATATCTCCTGTTTCTGGCAAGCTTCTCATAATTCAGCACACCAAGCTTTGTTAAAAAATATATGAGGACGGGTAGTTCAAAACAGATGCCAAAACCCAGCAACAATTTCAGTGTAAAGGAAAGGTATTCGCGAAATGTCAGCATCGGAGCAAGATATTCTGAAACGAATCCCATAAAAAAACTAAACGCGGGCGGCAAAGCAAAAAAATAGCAAAAGACAATCCCTGAAAGAAAAAGAACGGTGGAAAAGAAAACAAAAGGAAGAATAGCCTTTTTTTCTTTTTCTTCTAAACCAGGGGCAACAAATTTCCATATTTGAAAAAAGATAAACGGACTGGTGAGAATTATGGAAGCAAAAAAAGATATCTTGATATAAACTATGAATGCCTCTGGTAGTGATGTAAATACCAGCGTTTGTCCTTGGGGTAATACCTCAGTGAGAGGTTTCGTTAAAACCTTGAATATCCAATCCTTTGAGGCATAACAGAGCAGGAACCCCGCAACGACGGCGATAGAAATAAGCTTAAGCCGTTTTCGCAATTCCTCAAGATGACTAACAAGCGATGATTTTTCTTCAGACATTTCCTTAATTATTCCATTTCCTCTGTATGACCGTTAACAGATAACCAACAACGGGATTATCTTTATCAAACATCTCTTTTCTGTTCCGGTAATGTATTGGAAACGGGGGAATTTTCCGTTTTTTCCTCTGATGGATTTTTTGAATGCGAAGTTGCTGTACCTGTATCGGGGACACTTAAAGAATCTTTAATACCTTCGTTCACATCGTCAGCCGTTTTTTTAAATTCCCGGAAACCCTTTCCCAGTGATCGTGCCATATCGGGCAATTTTTTGGGGCCCACTATCAACAACGCAACAACGGCGATTAATATTAACTCTTGAGCACCAATACCAAACATTACAAAATCCCCCAACTTTTCCTTTCGTTGGAAAAGAGCGTACAATTGCCATTTTAGCAAGCCGCAAATGCGTTATTGTCTTGGTGCCCTCATTGAACAGAAGTAAATGATATCGCCACCAAATGCACATGCCCTTCTATAAGCTGTAGCTATGGATTCTTCCTATGATAACCTAGCTACACCGCTTGTCCCCCTTTTACCTGGACAGGCTGAACTCTATGCCTTCTTTGATGAGGTTTCTGCTTGAAAGTTGTGCCACCGACCTCCAAAACTGTCTGATTGCTTGGCTTAATTATAAAACGGCGAAAAGTCATCCTAAGTAATTTTGATTTAATGCCGCCCGAAAGCTCTTCTCCGCATTGATTATGGTTGCGTCATCGACACAATAGGCAAGGCGAAAGTATCCCGCTACCCCGAAACCACTTCCAGGAACACCGAGAATACGGTTTTCTTGTAAAATATTTGCGAAAGCAACATCATCGGGAATGGGACTTTTGGGGAAAACATAAAACGCCCCCTCCGGCTTGATAAAATTATACCCAGCACGATCAAGCACATCACATATCAAGTTACGCTTGCGTTGATATTCCTTCACATTAACCTTCGCGGGACCAATAGCAGCAATAAGCCTTTGCATCAACGCTGGAGCATTCACAAATCCCAAGATACGATTACAAAAAATAAGACCATCCTCCACCTTTTGCCGATTACTGCTCTTGGGGTTGACCAGAATATACCCGATTCGCTCACCTGGCAAAGAAAGGCTTTTGGAATACGAATATGCGATAATAGTTTCTTCGTAAGAAGCTAGCACGCTGGGCAATTTAATGTTGTCATATATTATCTCTCGGTATGGTTCATCGGAGATGAGATAAATCGTATGTCCTATTTCTTTACTTTTGATTTTCAAGAGCTCGGCAAGCTTGATTATGCTTTCTTCGTTATAAACCTTGCCCGTGGGATTATTGGGAGAATTTATCAGTAGCGCCTTTGTGCGCGGACTGATTGCCCTTGCAACATTTTCTAGGTTGAGAGAAAAATCTTCGTTACTATCAGCGACCCTAGCTATGGCACTAAAATTATCAATGTAAAATTTGTATTCGACAAAGAAGGGGGCAATGATAATGACCTCATCCCCAGGGTCAAGAAGAGTCTTCAAAATAACATTGAGCGCTCCCCCCGCGCCGCATGTCATCACCACATTGTTCGTAGCAATATCGGCGCCATAAACTCCACAAAGCTGCTTCGCTAGCATTTCTCTTGTTTCAGTGTAGCCAGCGTTTTGCATATAACCGTGCTTGTTAGGAATATCCAATTCGATGATTTCTCGAAGCTTGTGCTTAACTTCTGCAGGCGCAGCGATGTTCGGGTTACCTATACTAAAATCAAAAACATTCTGCTCTCCATATTGTTTTTTCAGTTCTATACCAGCCTCAAACATCCTACGAATCCAAGATGATTGCGCGATGTAGCCGTCTATTTTTTTTGCGATGGCCATGCTTGCCCCTTTTTCTGAAAGATTTAGGAACGCGCCTAAAGAAAAAAGAACTAATTAGCAAGCGTCTTGGGGTTTTTGTCCTCCGCAGTTGGTGATCGATGTCGGTCGTTAACCATGCACATCGGTTATCAAAACTTGTAGCTCTTTCGTAGCACAAGATCGTCGCCCAAAAGCGGGCAACACAAATATTTTCATCGCTTGCTTTCCTGTTTCTTCTCTCTTCATAGCTTTTTGTCTGATCAACAACATCATACATCCAAGGTGATACTGGCAGAGATGAGGTGCTAATTATGAAGAGTAGATGACACGCAAACAGTGGCACGACTTATTGTGATTTTTATCGGCATAACCTTATTGTCTGGACATGCGGCTTCGGCAAAGCCATCACATCTCAGTAAGTAATAATTTTTAACCATCAAATCAATAAGTTAACATCCACAACCGCTGAAAAATGGTTTTTCAGCAGAAACACCTTGACGGGTTTGTTGGAAAGTGTTGGGGGGGCTGACACATTTTCAAGCAGAAGGATAGCAATGATAAAGCAACTTTCTCCAGTTCAGGCAACACAAAATCGTTATGGCTACTTTTTTAGCTTTAGCTATTGTGGCGATGTTTGCCTATTGCTTGGAGGATTGTAGCGCAACTAACACTAATCAAACAAGCCGTGGGCGAGTAAAATTGCCCACGGCTTTTTTTATGCCCTGTGGGTGATGAGCAAGCGCGACTTTAGGAGGTAGAAAGATGGTCGTTGTGATGAAAAAAGGGGCGAGTTCCGAACAAATTGAAGAAGTTATCAAATGGTTAAATGAGTTTGGCTATAAGGCTCACCCATCGACAGGGGTAGAGCGGATCGTTATCGGTGCCGTTGGTGATGAGCCCCGAAAACACCTCCTCAAAAATGCCGAGTTATTGCCCGGTGTTGAAAAAGTGGTTGCCATCCTGAAGCCATACAAACTCGCCTCGCGGGAAACCCGCGGAGACGACACCGTTATTAGCGTTGGCGATGTGAAGATTGGTAACGGCAGATTTGTTGTCATGGCGGGGCCCTGCGCGGTGGAAAACGAAGAGCAAATCATGGAAAGCGCGGAGATCGCCAAAAAAGGCGGCGCTCAGATAATGAGGGGTGGCGCTTATAAACCTCGGACATCGCCTTATAGCTTCCAAGGTATGGAGGAGGCAGGACTAAAACTATTAGCGTTGGCTCGCCAGAAAACGGGATTGCCGTTTGTTACGGAGGTTATTGAGCCCAACGATGTTGAACTGGTGGAATCTTACAGCGATATTCTGCAAATCGGCGCCCGTAATGTGCAAAATTTTGCCCTGCTTAGAAGGGTTGGCAACACCAAAAAGCCAGTACTTCTCAAGAGAGGGATGATGACGACAATCGAAGAGTTTTTGATGTCCGCAGAGTACATCCTTGCCAATGGCAACGCCAACATCATTCTTTGTGAACGGGGCATTCGTACCTTTGAAACAGCCACCCGTAACACCCTTGATATTAGTGCCGTATGCGTTCTTAAGGAATTAACCCACTTGCCAGTAATCATTGACCCAAGCCATTCGGCGGGGCATTGGCGCTATGTAACCCCGCTTAGCAAAGCGGCGCTCGCCGTAGGTGCGGATGGAATACTGGTAGAAGTCCACCCGCAACCGGATAAGGCAGTCTGCGACGGCGGTCAATCGCTCAAGGCGGAAAGGTTCTATGCGCTTATGGAGGAACTCCGATTCATGGAAACGGCGCTATGCAGAAAGACTTGGCAATGAAAAAAATAACGGTCAACTTAGAACAACTAGCTCGGAGCTCGTATGACATTTGCATCGGCAATGACATTGAAGGGGAAATTGCCCAACTAATCGCTCAGAGCTTGGCGCTGTCCGCCCCCATGCGCGCACCCGCGGCGGTGATTAGCGATAGCAATGTCATGAGCATCCATGGCGAGCGGTTTTTAGAATCGTTGCACCGAGTAGGGATTAACGCCACCATTGTTCCCTTTCCCGCAGGGGAATCCTCCAAAAATATCCTTACGGTAACAAAACTTGCCGAAAGCCTTTTGGATTTAGGGATGGACCGTTCTTCAAAGATTATCGCACTGGGCGGCGGTGTTGTTGGCGATGTTGCGGGTTTCGTCGCTTCCATCTATATGCGTGGCATTCCTCACATCCAAATACCCACTAGTCTTATCGCCCAGACGGACAGTAGCATTGGCGGCAAAACTGCTGTTGATCTGCCACAGGGCAAGAATTTGTTGGGAACATTTCTCCAACCCGCAGCGGTCTTTATTGATGTTCGCTTTTTAGCAACGCTTCCTGAAAGAGAGTTCAGCAATGGGATGGCGGAGGTGATCAAATATGGCTTGTTGAACGGTGAAGAGTTTTTTTCTTATATTGAGAGTAATATCGGAGGGATAATGCACCGCGAAACCTCCGCACTGATGGCGGTGGTGGAACGCTGCTGTCGGATAAAAAAAGGCATCGTAGAGATTGATGAAAAGGAAAAGGGCTCTCGCCGTTTTCTTAATTTGGGACATACCGTAGGACATGCAATTGAAGCGGCTGCTGATTACCAAATCTCTCACGGAGAAGCGATCGCTATTGGCATGTTAGCGGCACTGAGACTCTCCAGCGCAATTTTACAACTGCCCAACAGCGTGGGCGAGAGGGTGGAGCGCATTTTGCGCACAGCGGGAATACCGACAAGATTGCCTAGCAGTGTGGATACCGCCGCCATCTTTGCCAAACTCAAAACAGATAAAAAAAGAGAAGGTAACAAAATGAACTTTATTCTTCTTCAAGACATCGGTTTACCGCTTGTTGCAGATAATGTTCTCCAAGGGTTGTTAACCGCCATCATAGAGGATTTACGGCAATGAAAGGACAATCACTGTTGGCCGCTAAGCGAGAGCAGATAGAAAAAATAGACAACGATATTGTGCAGTTACTTATCCGGCGGGCAGATCTAGCGCGAGCCATCGGTGTCATCAAGAAAGAACAAGGGATGGACATCTACTGCGCCGCCCAAGAAGAAAAAATCATTGATAGAATCTTGAAAAAAGGCGGAGATGCTTTACCTCCCCATTTTTTAGAGACGATCTTTAGAGAGATTTTTTCCGCCTCTCGGAATTTGCAAAAACCGTTCAGCATTGTAACCCTCGGCCCCCAAGCCTCTTTTAGCTATCTTGCAGCAAAAAAATATTTTGGAAAAAGCGCTTCCTTGGCGCTAGCTCCTGATATTCTGGCAGTTTTTGAAGAAGTGCAAAGAGGTGCCGCGGATGTCGGGGTTGTCCCTGCTGAAAACTCTCTGGAGGGAGTTGTCAATGCGACTATGGATGCGTTCGTTGAGACAAGCCTCAATATCTTAGGCGAATATTATTTTAAAATAAGCCATAGCCTGCTTTCACAAAGCCAAAACGCTGCCGATATTACGCATATCTGTTCACACCCGCAGGCGCTCGCCCAATGTCGCAATTGGTTAAGGGCAAACCTACCTCAGGCTACCATAGTGGAAACCGAAAGCACCTCCCAAGCGGCGCTCATTGCCAAGAAAGAGCCGCACTACGGGGCAATTACCAACGAGTCGGCGGCGGAGCTATATTCACTAAACAAAATCGCCAGCGCAATAGAAGACTCCGCTCAAAACACCACACGCTTTTTTATAATAGGTATGCAAAAGAGCGCACCCACTGGCAATGATAAGACTTCCCTGGTCTTAGGTGCGCGACACATTCCCGGCGCGTTGCACAATATCCTAGAGTCATTTGCCACCCGCAAGATTAACCTTACCCGTTTGGAGTC
>JAIPED010000004.1 GCA_021737325.1 Deltaproteobacteria bacterium | reverse complement strand
CCATTGGCGAAGTTGGTGCGCAGGAATGCGACCCCCTTGCGGCAGAACGGTTTTCTTTGGCGCAAATAAAGCAATTATCGCGCTCGCGCCGTTCGATTCGCGTTTTCAAAAAGGAGCTGTTGCCCCCAGGGGAGATTGAGCAGTTGGTTGATTTTACCCGCTATGCCCCCGCAGGGCACAACAACCGCGACTTGCGGTGGTTGGTGGTTAATGGATTGGAGGATGTTAATCGTCTTTCCCGCTTGGTGATTGATTGGACCAAGAGCGTTATTCAGGAGCAACCAGGGATGGCGGAGATGTTCCACTTGGATAGGCTGGTAAAGGGCTGGGAAAGCGGAATGGATCCGATTTGTCGCCAAGCGCCGCACCTCGTTATGATAATTGCTTCTAAGTACAACCCCTTGGCGCAATCGGCGGCGACTATTGCTCTCTCTCATCTGGAGATTGGTGCTCATTGTGCGGGGATTGGTGCCTGCTGGGCGGGATATTTGCACATTGCCGTAGGTAGTTGGGAGCCGCTCCAAAAAGCCCTTCTGCTGGAGAAAAACGAAGTTGTGTATGGCGCAATGATGTTGGGCTTACCGCGCTATCAGTATCATCGCTTGCCTCCTCGCCCACAGGTAAAGCTCTCATACCTATAGATGGGGTGGCTATGGCTGGAGAAACACTTTGGGAAATATTGATAAAAGTGATGGAAGCACTCGATTCAGAATACATTTATAGATTTCGTCCGTATTCACCGTCAACTTGTAAAGAAATTATGTATAATGAAATGTATTTCTATTCCAAGGATGAAATCAATGACCCCTTTGATCTTTCTATAGAATTAGTGATTTCAAAAGGTAATAATAAAGTCCTAAGATACTTTATTGAGGGGGCATTTAGAGGATCTCGAGTATACAATGAACACCAACTTCAGAAGGAGGATTCGATATTAGCTATAGAGGCCTCTAAATACTTGATGTCAGATGATCAGCCTTTGAAAAAACTTATCGACGATAACTCAAAAGACTTCTTTTTTTCCCTGTTTGACAAGCACAAAATACAAGGAGTTGATTTTACTTACTTTTGGAAGAATTTCTCCAATATTTTGCAAAATTTGCATCCTAATAATTTGCATGGTGTTTCATTTACAAAAAATTATAAAAATATGCTCCTTTGGTCATTATATGCCAACAAGCATGAAGGATTCTGTGAAATATTTAAGCCGTCAAAGAATACATTAAAACTCAAAAAATGGAACAAAAAAGGATACAAAGATTTTGAATTTCTTCCAGTCGAATATAATGCAGACAAGAAATTAGATATCTCTTTAATGTTTGATTCCAAGGGTGATCTTGATACCCAAAAACTGTTTTCTGAGTACCTTCCAAATATGCGGCGGAAGGCTTATTTGATAAAAAGCAACGAATGGGGAAGAGAAGAAGAGTTGAGGCTATTTGAAGACCTTTCAATAAACTTTTCATCAATGGAGCAGAAAAAGGATAATTCAGGCTTTTATAATCAGCTATATTATTTTCATGAAGAACAGTTAGCTGGTGTGATCTTAGGTGCAAATATGCACCCAAAAAATAAAGCTGAAATACTTGAGATATTACAGACAAAATCCCATCCGCAAAAGGTATTCCAGGCGATTCCTAATGGTAATGAAGTAGTTGTTGTACTCGATAGGATATTTTCCAATGGACTCGGCTCCTTGGATCTTGGACCTGCGGACATTAACATGGAGACAAAGGTGCCTTGCAGTTAAGCGAAATGTTGGCTGGCCGCCGCTTTAGACCCTCCAACAATGCCCGGCGGGGGAGAATGTGGTTGCTCTTTGGGGAGAAGATGCAAACAGAAACGGAAAAAGTTCATATTCTTGATAAAAAAGATTTCAGCGGCAATATTCTGGAAAACATCAATAGCGCGGTAGCCTTCGTGCAACGACATACCAATCTTGAATATGTAATAAAATCTCTGCGCAGAGATAATGTGCCAGAGATTCCCGAGGTTGCCCTCCGCGAAACCATTATCAACGCGGTCTGTCATCGGGACTATTTTAACAAGCAGTCCAATGTTCTGATAGAAATTTTTGCTGATCGGGTGATTATTGCAAACCCCGGCGGTCTGCCTGGCGGTTTAAAGCCACAGGATTTCGGTAAGAAGAGCGTTGCCCGCAATCAGGTTATTGCCTCGCTTTTGCATCGTGCGCATTTCCTTGAAAAGGTAGGTACGGGCATCAGCCGTATTAAGCGGGCCGTGGAGGAAAACGGTAAATCGGCGGTGCAGTTTTCGTACGATGACAGCTGTTTCACCGTAACCTATACTCGCAAAGTAGAACCTTCGGAGAAAACTACCCAGAGCACTGTGGGAGAAACTGTGGGAGAAACTGTGGGAGAAATTTTACAGGCAATCATAAATAGGCCCAACATTACCCGTGAGCAACTCAGCAAAATTACGGGATTATCGCTTAGGGGTATCGAATGGAACCTTGCAAAATTAAAGGAGCAAGGCGTGCTTCGGCGTATTGGGCCCAACAAAGGCGGATATTGGGAAGTGATGAGCAAGGATGATAAAAAATAGTGCTTGGCGCTCTTGGCGAGCTTTTACGCCACATTGCCGTCGGTGAGCTTTGACATTGTCTGCTACCCGCGCTAACGGGGGCGCGGGTTTTGGCAGGTAAAGCGCGGGAATATTCCCCCAAGAAACACTGACGCAGGGAAAAAACGACAAGGAGAAAAGAAGGTGGCGGAAAAGAAGCGTGTGGGCATAGTTTTTGGTGGCCTCTCCTCCGAAAGAGAAGTTTCGTTAAACAGCGGACGCAATGTCCACGATAATCTGGATACTACCCGCTATGAACCAGTGGCGCTTTTTTTGGATGAGCGAGCGCGACTTTGGCATCTTCCCTGGAAACTAATCTCGCAAAACACCACGGTGGATATCTCCGAACGGCTTGCAGAAGAAGCGAAGTGGATTCCCTATGAGGCGCTTAAGACGGAGATTGATTTTGCGTTCATCTGTTTGCACGGGAAATACGGTGATGATGGCTGTATCCAGGGGGTTTTGGAGCTATTAGGCATTCCCTATACTGGTGCAGGGGTTTTAGCTTCGGCGCTGGGGATGGATAAATATCTACAACAAATGATCCTCCGCGCTGACGGTATTGGGGTTCCGCATAGCCGTTTGGTGGTTAGGCGCGTTTGGGAAAACGATCAAGCTGGTGTGTTGGCCGCGCTCCAAGAAGAATTTAGCCTTGCGGTGGTAACAAAGCCGACTCGGGAAGGCTCCAGCGTTGGTGTTACCATCATCCGTAATTGGGATGAATTGCCGCAGGGGATTGCCGTAGCGCTACAGTGGGACAATGCGGTGTTGGTGGAAGAGTTTATTGAAGGCATCGAATTTTCCTGCATAGTGCTGGAAAACGAACGAGGGACTGAAGTGTTAGAGATTACCGAGATCCACCCGCAGAGCGAGTTTTTTACCTATGACGATAAGTATATGCCCGGAAGATGTCGTAAAATTACCCCGCCTAAATCATTTTCTCCCGCCATTTGTGAGCAGATAAGGCGGGATGTTTTGCGGGCATTTCGTTCGTTGGGCTTTCGTTCATATGGGAGGATTGATGGTTTTTATACCTCCCAGGGCGAGGTGCTTATCACTGACCCCAACTCTTCCTCGGGAATGGCGCCTTCCTCCTTTTTCTTTGAGCAGGCCGCCTGCTCTGGGATGATGCCGCAAGAAATAATCTCCTCCCTCATTGAAGAATCGCTAAGAATACACGCCCAAAAGCGGGGTCCGCTATAGAAGAGGGCGGGTTATTTTTCCAGGATACGCTAAATTTAGTGGCAACAACCTTGTAGCCGCTGGTCGTTTATGGGGAGCTTGTTCAAATGGTTTCTGGTGTTATCATTGCGGGGGGAAAAAATTCACGCATGGGGGGCAGAATAAAGGCCTTGCTCACGGTTGAGGGAGAGCGGCTCATTGATCGCACCATGCGTATTCTGCAGGCCACCTGTAACGAGGTTATTATTGTTACCAATAGCCCTGAGGATTATGTGGATATGGATTGTGTGGTGGTTGGCGATATCTATACCAACAAAGGACCCTTGGCGGGCATCCATAGCGGGCTTGTTTATGCCTCCCATTCCCATTGTTTGGTGGTTGCCAGTGATATGCCCTTTCTGGAAGAGGGGTTCATTCGCCACCTTATTTCTCAGGTTGATGGCTACGACATTGTCGTACCCACGATGGATGGCAGGTATCAACCGCTACATGCCATCTATGGGAAAAGCTGTCGCAAAAGGATTGAACGGCTGCTCAAGGATGACGAACGCAAAATTACGGGGTTTTATCGTGGCTACAAGAAGCTTGTTATCGCAGAGCAAGCGATTGCCCCATATGGAGAGGCGAGGCGGATCTTCGCCAACATCAACTCCCCCAATGATTGGGAGGAGTTTATCGCGGGTGGAATCCCCGTAGGAGATAAAAACGAAGAGAAGTAAATCGAGAGGAAGAAGGGGTATGAACATTTATAATTTGCACACGGGAAGAGTCGCCATCATTGGTCCTGGCAGGTTGGGAACGGCGCTTGCTTACAAGTTTGGTCGCGACCATCGGCGGGTGGATCTTTATTACCACGATGGGGCTATTTGTCAGGAGATTAACAAAACGCGCTACAACCCCATCCATCTTACGCATGACTTGGCAAAAAAACTCGGTGGTATTGATAGCGTGCCGCAGTTGCCCGAAAAGGTTGGTGCCACCAACGATCTGGAATATGTTATTAAAAATAACGATTTTATTATTCTCGCGTTGACTGTCGGGCGGCTTAGTGAGTTTTTAACCTTCTGTCGGGAAATTATTCGGGAGCGGGAAGGCGGTATTTGCCTCATCTCGCCGCTAAAAGGGATGATCGCCAGCAGTGATGGCAAAAGGTTGCTCACCCCTTCAATGATTGTGCGCGAGACGCTCAAGGGGCTGGAAGATAAATACCGCCTGTTATGTGTTGGCGGTCCCTTCTTTGATACCGATATTGCCCTGGGCAACCCCGTTTGTATTACCGTGGCGGGGGAGAAGAAATTGGCGTTCTTTGTTAAGGAGAACCTAATTAACTTCAACCGTAGAGAGTTTTCCACATACTACAACTACGATGTCATGGGCGTAGAGATCTGCGGGGCGCTGAAAAATACCGTCGCGAACTTAAAGGGGGTATCTGACTCTTTGAATCTGGGGAATTCGCTCCCCGGCACCCTCTTTACCCGTGCGGGGGTGGAGATGCGTAGCATTAGTAAGCTGATGGGAGGAGGCTTTCAGGCGTTTTTATCCCAATCGGGCGTTGGTGATATGTTCGTAACTGTTTCTTCTGAGGCGAGTAAAAACTACCGCTATGGGAAGCATTTTTTTGAGCTGTTTGATGGCGACCATCAAAACACCCATCAGCGGGTAACGAAGATGATTGATGGCACCCCTGAAGGACCGAGTACAATACGGAATATCCGTAGTTTTTTGCGCGAACACAATATCTACAGCCCACTGTTTAACTGCGCTTACGATGTTTTTAACACCAGCGCGAGTAAGGAAGAAACGCGGGAGCTGATAGTGCAGGCTTGCCAGCTGGATCGGCGTAACCGCGAATATGTGGGGCCAGTATCACGGGCGCTCTACGCCATTGCTCCGCGCCATTGGTATCGGCGCGACCGTGGTTGGTTGTCGTCTTGGGGAACCATTTAACCGCCACGGTAGGTTTTTTCACGGGTAGGGGGGACGCGGTGTGGCCTTTGCGCCTCGTAACAGAAGTGAAACCACTGATAAAAGGAGTGCGTTACCATGATCAAACACATCGTCGTTATTAAGTTTAACGAAGGCAAGGGAGCGGCTGAGGCGCAAATACTCGGCGAGAAATTTGCACAACTGCCTGCGCAGATTCCCGAAATTAAAGAATTTATCTTTGGTGCGGATGTTCTTCATACTCCCCGCTCCTACGATTATGCGCTGGTTTCGCTGTTTGCCGATAGCTCTGCCCTGATGCGCTATCAACAACATCCCGCGCATATCCCCGTTTTGGAGTATGTGCGCTCCATTGCGACTAGTATCATTGTCGTTGATTTTGCGGTGTAAAGATCTGCCATTCTAAAAGACTCTTGCGCAACTGCAATGCTTGGCTTGTTGTGGTCATTCCCGCACCCGTTTTCACGAGTGCAGGCTCCAGCGGTAATCCAGATATGTTTGAAATATTTCAGTTATTTTCTTTAATCGAGAAGCCTTTTCTTGCGTTGGTGCTTGATGAACGAGTTTCGCAAGGGTCTTTTCTAAGAATGGGGGCAAGGATCCGTGAACGCTAACCTACAAGGGGATCTTCGCTTAAGGGTTTTCCGAGACGAGGTGGTTACCGGTGGAGCTAACTCCGCAACAAGGGGCAAATAGCCGTTACCGATTTTTCGGGAATGAGGATGAAGGAAGCGCTGAGCGTGATATCTATCCTCTGTAAGTCTAGAATCTCATAAAAATCGCGTTGATGACTCAAGGCAAAATCTCCATATCCCGCCGAGAAGCGCCTTTGGTTCACGAGGTATCCCTCGCGTCGGAGGGTGTTGGCGAGGAATGACTGCATCCATGATAAAGCGCCATCAACCACTTCACTTGCCGTTGCGTCAAAGACGACCGCCCGCGCCAAATCGTTTTGTTGGTGCGCCGCCTCTATTGCCGCCATAATGCCGTTTCCCGCGCTTGCCGCAAGCAGCAGCAACTCCTTGGCGGTGCCGATAAATGCCGCCAGCTTCGCGCTGGTAAATATCCTTCCCCCCGCCAAGGAAATTTTCTCCCCGTCAATTGCGGTGATAGGGACGACCTTTGCGATCCCTTGCAAGGCGATGATTGCCATCGCGTCATCAATATTCTGCTCAATAGCCACCCTACGGGAATCCGCAAGTACCGTTACTCCTGGGCGAAACCCCATCCGACGGAAAATATCCGCACGAGGTGGGGGAAGAGGAATGGTGGAAAAATAGAATTCTCGCTCGGGCATCGCCATCATCTTCCTTGCCCCTCACAAAGATGGGGGCTTATCTGGGCAAGCTTTTTGGCACCAATGCCCTTAACCGCTAACAGATCGTCAGCGCTACGCAACGCGCCCAATTTTTCTCGTTGCGCCACTATTTTTTCTGCCGTTTTTTTACCAATGCCGGGCAGCAAATCCCAATCTGCGCTACTGGCAAGGTTCATATCCAGGCACAGCCCCAAGGCGAGCCTTTCGGCAGCGCCCATCTTGCCCATGGTTAACGAGTAAAACCTATCCGTTCCCGCGTAATCAACAAAAACGCTCTCCCCGCCGTTGAGTATCTTCGTCAGCAAGGCGGTATTGTTAGTTATCGTTTCTTCATGATGGCCAGCGAGTGCGAGAAAATGCTTTAAGGGCGCGGGATCCATGGAGGCATAGACACCGCTACCGCCTCGCGAATCCGCAATCCTCACTAACACCTTGCCGTGCAAAAAATCCTGTACTCGGGTATGATCGGGCTCACGCCAGGAGCGGTGAGATCCCCAAAACAGCAAAAGGCATAACAGGAGCAATCCCCAAATTCCTGCCAGTTGCTTGGGCAAGTCTAATCCCTCTTCCCCAGCTCAAAGGCTTCGTGGAGCGCTATTACCGCCAACTCCGTGTATTTAGATTCAATAACGCAGGAGACCTTGATTTCAGAGGTGCTAATCATCAGAATGTTAATATTTTCTTTATAAAGCGTGGAGAACATCTTGGCCGCGACACCAGAATGGCTGACCATGCCCACGCCGACAATGGAAATTTTGGCGACATTTTCGTTGACCACCACTTCCTTGGCACCAATTTCCTTGGCAATATTTTCCACAATTTGGCGGGCTTGCTTTATTCCCTTGCGGGAGACGGTAAAGGTCATATCCGTGTTGCCTTCCACGCTTGCGTTTTGAATTATCATATCAACAACGATGTTGTTTTCTGCCAGCGGGGCAAAAATCTTTGCCGCAATACCTGGTTTATCGGGAACCTTAACAATTGTTATCTTTGCCTGATCCTTATCTTGGGTAACTCCTGCAACTACTTCTCTTTCCATTTCCTCATCCTCCTTGGTTACCAAAGTTCCGCCTTCGTCGGAAAAAGTTGATTTTACATAAACGGGTACGCCGTGTTTTTTTGCCATTTCGACAGAACGCGCCTGTAAGACCTTTGCTCCCGCCCGCGCCAGTTCCAACATTTCATCGTAAGCGATTTTATCCAGCCGTCGCGCATCGGGGCAGATGTTAGGATCAGCGGTATAAACGCCATCGACATCCGTATAGATCTCGCAAACATCGGCTTTTAGCGCCGCCGCCACCGCTACCGCCGAGGTGTCGGAGCCGCCTCTTCCGAGGGTGGTAATGTTTCCTTCCGCGTCAATTCCCTGAAAACCAGCAACGACAATAATCGTGCCGCGCTTAAGCTCTTGACGAATTTTCCCGTCGAGGATGTCCTCAATCCGCGCCTTGGTGAAGGCGGAATCGGTTTTAATCGGAATCTGAAAACCCAGAAACGAACGGGCGCGGTAGCCCATTTTATTGAGCGCCATTGCCAGCAAGGTGATGGTAACCTGCTCGCCCGTGGAAACGAGGGAGTCAAGTTCGCGTTCATCGGGGTCAGGTGTGATGCTATGGGCGAGGTTAATAAGCCGATCCGTTTCGCCCGACATGGCGGAAAGCACCACCACAATATCGTTTCCCGCATCCTTTACCCTAGCGACCTTACGGGCGACATTCTCTATCTTCTCGATACTTCCTACCGAGGTGCCGCCATATTTTTGTACAACCAGAGCCATATCAATAACCCTCCATCAAAATTTGCTTAACCAATTGTTGCCAACGGAAAATGTTCGGGCGCCGCAATGACAAGCTTGCGGGAAGATTCATCCGTTGCGGAAATACGAATAAAAATGGTGCCTTCCGGCATTGCCTCCGACATCTTATCCGCCCATTCAACAACCGCGATACCCCGTTCGGAGCCCAGCATTTCTTCGGCACCAATATCGGTTAAATCTGTCGATTTTGCAAGACGGTAGATATCCAAATGAAACAACACCCCTCGCTCACCTTCATATTCGTTAATTAAGGTGAATGTGGGCGAGGTTATAACACAGTGGGAGGGAACGCCAAAACCCTGGGCAAGGCCCTTGGTTAAAACCGTTTTTCCCGCGCCCAGTTCTCCTACCAGCGCAAAGACATCGCCGTTACGGGCGTTGGTGCCGAGTGAATAGCCGATAGCAAAAGTTTGTTCGGCGCTTGTGGAGGTCAATTCTACGGTTTTCAATGGCATTTTTTGCTCCGTTTTTGCTACAATTTTGTATCTTATTTGACGCAAGCTCACGCAAAAACGGGGCAAATGTCAATCTGATATTTACTACAACAACGGATACCCGCGCTCGTTGACATCTCCGTTCCATTTGTGTTTACGGGCGAAGCCTTGCTATCTTGGGGGAAAACAAAGACCTGTTTGATAATTATAGCGGTGGAGAAGGCGATGAATAAAAAAATAACGGTTGTGGGTGCGGGGAATGTTGGTGCGAGCGCGGCGCAACGAATTTTGGCAAAAGGACTGGGCGATGTTGTTTTAGTGGATGTTGTTGAGGGGTTGGCCCAAGGCAAGGCGTTAGATTTAATGCAAGCCGCGCCGCTAGAAAACTATCGGGGCAATATCAGCGGCACAACCTCCTACGAGGAAAGCGCCAATTCTTCGGTGGTCATCATTACCGCTGGCATCGCTCGCAAGCCAGGAATGAGCCGCGATGATCTACTAAACATCAACAAGGATATCGTAGGCGGTGTTGCCCAGCAGGTGGCTCGTTTTTCCCCACAGGCGGTTTTAATTGTTGTGAGCAACCCTCTAGATGCGATGTGCCATGTTGCGCTTGGCGCAAGTGGTTTTTCCAAAAAGCGCGTTGTGGGTATGGCGGGGGTTTTGGACACGGCGCGGTATCGCGCTTTTCTTGCAGCCGCGCTGGGAATTAACCCCAGCGAGATTCAGGCGATGGTATTGGGCGGCCATGGCGATACGATGGTTCCTCTTACCGGCTACACAACAATTGCGGGAATTCAGATAAGCAGTTTTCTGGGCGAAGCGGAATTGAGGAGCATCGAGGAACGCACTCGTAACGGTGGGGCAGAGATAGTTTCCTTGTTAAAAACCGGCAGTGCATTTTACGCTCCCGCTTCTTCTGCGGTGCTAATGGCGGAAGCGATTATCAGCGATAGCAAGAGGGTTCTTCCCTGTTCGGCTTTGTTGGAAGGGGAGTATGGGTTAAACGGAATTTTTATGGGTGTTCCTGTGTTACTCGGTGCGGGAGGCGTGGAAAGCATAATTGAATTAACGCTTTCCCCCGCTGAGAAAGAGATGCTATCAAAGTCTGCCCAGTCGGTTGCTGAGTTAGTAGCAAAACTGAAGGGATGATGACAGTGGATAACAACATCAGGACAAGATTTGCTCCATCTCCCACAGGATACCTGCATATCGGTGGCGCCCGCACGGCGCTTTTTAACTGGCTCTACGCCCGCCACAACAACGGTGCTTTTATCTTACGCATAGAAGATACCGATAAGGAGCGCTCCACCGCCGCCTCGACCCAGGCCATTCTGGATTCCATGCGCTGGCTGGGGTTGGATTGGGATGAGGGTCCGTTTTTCCAATCCGTCCGTGGCGAGATCTACAGCGCTTACTTAGAAAAATTACTTGCCACTAAGCAGGCTTATTACTGCGAATGTACCCCCGCGCAGTTGGAAGCCAAGCGCCAGGAAGCTCTAACACAGGGGAGGAAACCCAAATACGACGGCACCTGTCGTGAAAAGGGGTTGGTGGCGGGGGCAGGCAGGGTGGTGCGCTTTCGTTGCCCTGATTTTGGCGAAACCGTTGTTCATGATATTTTGAAGGGCAATGTAGCTTTTCGTAACGAGGAGCTTGACGATTTAGTCGTTTTCCGTAGCGATGGCTTCCCCACATACAATTTTGCCGTTGTTGTTGATGATGCCGAGATGCGCATTACCCATATCATCCGTGGCGATGATCACCTCAATAATACCCCGCGACAAATTCTGCTCTATAACGCGCTGGGGTTACCGTTGCCCGTTTTCTGCCATGTTCCGATGATCCTTGGTGCGGATAAAGCTCGTTTGAGCAAGCGACATGGCGCCACTTCGGTGATGGCGTATCAGGAGATGGGGTATCTACCGCAAGCCGTGGTCAACTATCTGGTACGGCTGGGCTGGTCGCATCAGGATCAGGAGATTTTTTCGTTGGCGGAGCTAATTTCCTTTTTTGGTCTGGGTTCTTTGGGCAAATCCGCCGCTGTTTTTAACGAGGAAAAATTGCTCTGGCTCAACCAGCACTACATCAAGACGGGTACCGTGGAAGAAATCGCTTTGTTGCTAAAGCCTTTTCTGGCGCAGGTGGGCATCAATGATCCTGCTGACGGTTTCCTCCAACAAGTTACCGCGGATCTACTCACCCGCTCCAAGACCCTCATAGATATGGCACAAGCGGGAATGTTTTACTTTGCGGATAAAGTTGCCTACGACGAAGAAGCGGCGAACAAATTTCTCCTTCCCTCTGTTGGTGCGATCTTGGCGCAATTCGCGCAATGCTTGGCGGAGTTGCAGGATTACAGCAAAGCGGGCATTGAGCAGTTGTTGAGGAATTTTGCCGCCGATACAGGGATAAAACTCAAAGATATCGCTCAACCCCTACGGGTGGTGCTAACGGGTAAAACCGTTTCTCCGGGCATTGATGAAGTAATGGTTTCGTTGGGCAGGGAAAAGACCCTGCAACGGCTCCGCGATGGTGTGGAGTTCGTCGGGGCAAAACCACCTCAGGGAAGTTAGCGACAGGGATATCATCGCCATGGTGCTTACGCCTAAAGGCCGATGCAGTTGTTTGTCCAAGGGAATGGTGGGCGGTACTGGGATTGAACCAGTGACTTCTACCGTGTGAAGGTAGCACTCTCCCGCTGAGTTAACCGCCCGCAAGATGAGGGTTGCCTCTAAACCAAGCGGGAGGCTTTTTCAAGCGCATTTTACGATACCTGTTTTTAAGAGAAAGGATACAGCGATGAACGATTTGCAGAGGTTATTCTACCCCCAGGCGGTTTTGCTCTACGGAATTTCCGAATCCGCGAGCAATCTCGCCAAGTACACCCTCATGAACCTCGAGAATTTTGGTTTTGCGGGGGATATTTATCTTTTGGGTAGCAAGGCGGGCACCATTGGAGAGAAAAAAATTGTTACTACGATGGAGGAGATTGATAAAACTCCTGATTTGGCAATCATTCTCGTTCCTGCTCGCATGGTGCCCAGGGCGCTGGAAGATTGCGGCAAAAAGGGTATTACCTTTGCGGTGATCCAATCGGGGGGGTTTTCTGAATTTGCCGGAGCTGAGGGTAAGGCGATAGAGGAAGAAATGCTTGCCATTGCCCAGCGTTATCGGATGCGTTTTGCTGGTCCCAACTGTATTGGGCTGATGAACCTTGACAATGGCTTGGTGGAACCGTTTTTCCCTGTCGATCCGCATGTGGTAAAAAAAGGAAGCGTTGCTTTAGTCGCGCAAAGCGGTGGCATTGCCATGGATTCGTTACGCTTTTTGGATTCCAACTGTATTGGCTTTAACAAGCTTTTCAGCATTGGCAACAAGCTTAATCTCAACGAGGGCGATTATCTGTCCTTTCTGCAAAGCGATGCGGCAACGGAGATCATTGCTTTTTATCTGGAGAGTTTTCAAGATGGGCGACGGTTTGCCCGCCTGGCCAGCGAAGGCACCAAGCCGATTGCCTGTCTCAAATCCAACCGCGTCCCCCTGGCGCGTCAAATTGCCTCTTTCCACACGACCGCCTTGGCGGGAGATGATGCCATTGCCAGTAGTGCGTTAAAGCAAGCGGGCGTTCTACGGGTTGATACCCTTTCGGAGATGATGGATTTCTTTAAGCTGGCGCAGATGCCGCCTCTTCGCGGACGACGGATCGGCGTTATCTGCCGTTCTGGTGGGCAGGCTGTAACCTTTGCCGATGCTGTGGGGCTGTATAACTTTCAGTTGGCGGATTTTTCTGATGATTTGTTTAGCATGGTGCGTGAGCGGGTGCGAGCGGGGGTTATCCGCCTCACCAACCCGTTGGATTTAGGGGATGTTTTGGATACGGAATTTTACACCCGTATCATGGAAAAGGCTGTGGCGCAGGATAGTGTGGATGGGCTGGTCTTTGGTCATGTCTATCTCAACGAATTTATGATTCCCGAAACAGAGCAGTTTCTTCGCGATGCGCAAAGAATCGCCTGGGAATACAATAAACCGATAATGATCTACATCATCGCCAACAAAGAGCACTACTTCCGCTTGCGTAGCGCCGCCGATTTTCCGCTATTTACCGATGAGAACAGGCTCATGAGTGTGCTTTCTAGAATGTATGAATGCCAAGAAAGCCGCGGCAAGAACGCGATTAGCTTTAGCCCCTTGCCAATGCAGGCAAGGGCGACACTGCCGCAGGGGTTTTTAGAGCCCCATCAGGCTTATGGTTTGCTTCAGGACTACGGCGTTGCTTTCCCCGCCTTCGCCACGGCAAATTCCACTACAGAGGTACTTTTAGCGGGAAACAAGCTTGGTTATCCCGTTGCGTTAAAAATAGGTTCGTCAGCGGTTTTACACAAGACGGAAAAGAAGGGAGTGGTACTTAACCTCCATAACGAAGCCGAATTGCAGGAAGCCGCAACAAACATGGCCACGGATAGCTTCCTTATCCAAAAGATGACGGCGAAGGGTACCGAGTGTTTTATCGGCGCCAAGCGGGATCCCGAGTTTGGCCCGGTATTGTTTTTTGGCATGGGGGGCATTTTTGTGGAACTATTGAGGGATGTTGCCACCCGCATTGCTCCGCTTGATGAAGCGCAAGCGCTGGAAATGATTTTGGAGACCAAGGTGGCTCGCCTGTTGCAAGGTTTTCGTGGCTTGCCCGCGGGCGATATTCGTTCCTTGGCAGGGGTGTTGGTGAACATTTCGCGCATGATTTTTGAAAATCCCAACATCAAAAATCTGGATATCAACCCCATCATGGTTTTTCCCGAAGGGCAGGGCTGTGCGGTCGTTGATATAAAGGTGGAAATTGGCTAGTTGCTGGCGGCAAAAAGTTGCGGAGTGCCGCCACCCAAAAGTAATCCACCCTACTTTTTTTGTATAAAAAGCTTCGTTGGTGATCATTTTTCGCCAATGGGTGTTTAGTTGGTGTTTCAATCCACGCGCCCGCAGGGGGCGCGACTTGCTTCCCAGTTTGGCGTTTCCCAAACTTGGCAGTTTCAATCCACGCGCCCGCAGGGGGCGCGACGGCGGGTTAACCAAAAACATCGGAATTTATAGGCGCGTTTCAATCCACGCGCCCGCAGGGGGCGCGACAACGCCGCCCTATTTTTGGCGGCAGACGGCAAATTGTTTCAATCCACGCGCCCGCAGGGGGCGCGACTCACAGCGGGCGTATTGGGAAACAACTCTGGCAAGTTTCAATCCACGCGCCCGCAGGGGGCGCGACCTGTTTTGGGGCTATACGATAAAAGCTGGTCCCTCGTTTCAATCCACGCGCCCGCAGGGGGCGCGACACAAGGCTTGCAAGGGATGAATATGGATACCATGTTTCAATCCACGCGCCCGCAGGGGGCGCGACGATTAAGAAATTCAAGCACAAGCTCATCAATTAGTTTCAATCCACGCGCCCGCAGGGGGCGCGACACAGCACATACACACCTATCACATATGTGATAGTTTCAATCCACGCGCCCGCAGGGGGCGCGACAAGGAGCATCTCCGTATCGCCTATGACGAGATTGTTTCAATCCACGCGCCCGCAGGGGGCGCGACTAATGGCACGGTAATGGTTGCGCTATTAGGGCAGTTTCAATCCACGCGCCCGCAGGGGGCGCGACTGTTATTTTCCGTATCCACCCCCACGATCGAGGGTTTCAATCCACGCGCCCGCAGGGGGCGCGACGTCTGCATCGTTAGCGGGAGCAACAACGATTTCGAGTTTCAATCCACGCGCCCGCAGGGGGCGCGACAGCTGACGCCCTCGCCGCCAACCGTGCGGCGTATGTTTCAATCCACGCGCCCGCAGGGGGCGCGACGGAGTATGGCGGCGTTTACCGCCGCTACGATATGTTTCAATCCACGCGCCCGCAGGGGGCGCGACTACGATAGGGAAACCATACACCGCTATAAGCAGCTGTTTCAATCCACGCGCCCGCAGGGGGCGCGACAATAAAGCGCGAGGGGCTCATCAGGTGGATTTAGTTTCAATCCACGCGCCCGCAGGGGGCGCGACATATCGAGATGGTCCCCATCGTTGTTTTGTCTCATGTTTCAATCCACGCGCCCGCAGGGGGCGCGACCATATTTTTCTTATGTTTCTGCCGCCAAGCATACGTTTCAATCCACGCGCCCGCAGGGGGCGCGACTGTTAATACTGAACTACTTTAAATTATTGCTTCTAATTGCATTCTTCCGCGACCACTTTTAGATTACCAAATAATCTGCTCCATTTTCAAAGAACAGAAATGTAAAACACATCAAAATCAAGCAGTTAAACATTCTGCGAACCGTCCGAAAAAACAATGTCAGCTTATGGTTCGCGGAGAACAAAAACCAACGGCTCTTACACTATCAACGGGCCTTCCTGGTCTATCGTCTTTTTCGCGCCAATATGCTCAACGCGCCTACGCCAATTCGAACCAAGAAAATAAAAACGCAAACTGTCCTTGTCTTGATCAATTTCTTTTATAAGCTTGCTGCGCAGAACAACCCACTGCGCTGGATCAACAATGCATTCAAAAACGGAATACTGAACCCTCTGCCCGTAATTCTGGCAGGTTTTTGACACCCTCCGCAGGCGTGTTGCTCCTCCATCATCGCTTGTTGCCACATCATAACTGACAATAACAAACATCTACCCCTCCCTTACCTCCAAATAAAAGGCGGATAAGCATCCAAATCGCCGCGCAAGTACCTCGCCAGAAGAAGCGCTTGGACATAAAAAAGCAAGCCTATCGCGACCTTTTCCTCTAGAAAAGGATGCATTATCTCTTCGCGTTTTCTTTCCTGATACGCCGCCAAAAGAATTTTTCTGCTTTCATCATCCATAAGCACCGCCCCGTTTTCTGCTATCCGAAATCCTTTCGCATCCATCTGTCGTAGGTTAATTAGAGATAAAACCAGACGGTCGGCAATATAAGCCCTGAACTCCTCCATTATATCCAAAGCTAAACTTGGCCTTCCCGGTCGGTCGGTATGCAGAAAGCCAACTGTGGGATCGAGACCCACGCCTTCTAGAGCGGAACGAACATCGTGCATAAGCAGTGTATAAACGAAAGAAAGTAGGCAATTTACCCTATCCAACGGAGGACGGCGGTTGCGCTCCACAAAGCGGAAATCCTCTTTCTGGGCGACGATCATCTGGTTAAAGACACCAAAATAGTTTTGTGCGGCATCTCCTTCTATCCCTCTGATGCCGTCAAAGTTATCAATATTGCGCAGAGCTCTCGCACAGTGGGCGAGATGTTCCACGACTTTTTTTAATCTTTCCGTATCAACTTTTTCCTGATGGTCGCGTAGCGTCCTCTGAACGCCTGTACGTGAATTACTTATTTTCGCCATCACAACAGTTCTGGCAATCCCCGCCGCATAACGCTTGTCATCGGCGCGGCGGTACTGTTCCCGGCGAAGGAGTACATTACCAGAAACAGCACCCTGCACTCGGAAGAGAAACCTTCCATACTCGGTCAGAAAACTTACCCCTACACCGTTTTCCGCGCAAAACCCCAGCAGGAAAGGACTCGCCAGCACATTGCCAAAACAAACAATGCCGCTGATGGTATGAATCGGTAAGCGGATGAGCACATTGTTATCCGCCCGCACGACTATCGTTTCCCCTTCTTTATTCAGGTACGCTCCTTGGGTTGTAACAAAGAGAGTGTTCAACAGTTTCTTCATAGGCTATCCCAGATTGTGTTGATATAGGCTACGGCAGAGCGCCCTGGTCGCAGAGCTTTGGGAAAACAGCCATGGAGAAGCGAGCAGCTCTCGCAACTTTTTCTGTGTTCCGGCGGCGGAGTTACTCCCGCGTCCAGCAACGCGTGGGTTGCGCGGGCAGTTTCTTCGGTCTCCCGCCGCAAAAGATCATCAAAGGCAACATCAAAACGGCGGTTGGTGGTGCCATAGAAAATCGCTCCGTCGAGCACCGCTACATTAAGCATTTCTTCCAAACACATCGCCTGCGCACAAAGCTGAATTTTATCGCAACTCTCCACCTTGGGTTTTCCCCGCTTATATTCAACGGGAAAGGGCTGTGCGACGCTAGCGGGCTGGCGGTGGAACTCCACAACATCGGCTTTGTCCACCAACCCCAACCGCAAAGAGCGCAAAGGAAGCCCCCTGGCGGTGGTTATATTGCCTCGCGTTTCCCTTGTCTCGCTATGAGCGCGCTCGTGCATCAAGCGCCCCTGGGCCGTGAAGAGATTTTCCTCCCAAGCCTGTTCAATATGGATAAGGGCACAGCGGCGCGGGCAATAGGAGTAGTGTGCAAGCGCCGAAATTGAAATGAGTTCGTCTTCTGAATAAGACAATTCTAATTCCTCATTACCTTACCTTATATTATACAGCCATCTCCGCTGCCTTTTGTGAAGTCCTCAACAGCCAGGAGGCCTGCCATATGGCCAATGAAATCATCATAGGCATATGTCCATTTATATATACCTGGATGGCTCATGACTTCTGGGATATGCAGAGCATCAATCCGATATGCCCATATTTGCACGGATGATTTTTGAACATCCCTCCAATCAACAGGCATGTGGTTTTCCAGTTTTTCAATCAGAGCATCGCCTACAACAACAGTGCGCGTATCTGAGGAGATAACATGAAAAGCATCCTCAACTTTCGGAAAACGCAAGGCACCCTCCAGTTCAATAAGGTAATGGGAGAATGAGCCTGCCAGCCGGATCTCTTTCTTGAGCGCATCGGTGCAGAGCATGGGTGAGATTTGGTCTCCGCTGTTAATGATATCCAGCAAAACCTTTGATGAATCTTTAAGGCCCGGATGCTTTTTAAGCAGTTCTTCTTCTTTTAGTACAAAAGTCCAGACGGTTTCCGCTTCCATGTGTTCATGCCGGTTTACTCGCCCGGCGGTTTGAAGGAGCGAAACGAGCGAAGCGGCTTCACGTATGCCAGTCTTAAAAGATAGATCAACACCGGCCTCCACACAGGAGGTCGCTATTAGGGTCCAATTGGTATCGTTCTTGTCAGCCAGCCGGTTTTGTATCCGGGAAAGGGTCTTTGCCCTATCTATGGGTGTCAGCGCCGTGGATAAATGTTCAACGGATGATCGGCCAAAAAATTTCGCATATTCACGCGCCAGAACGGCGGCGCTTTGAACCGTATTGATAATCAATAAACATGGGCCCGGCAAATTTGAAACCCACTCAACGAGCTCTTTTACCCCCAAAGGTGTTTCATGAAACTGGTAAACAATGCGCTGCTCTTCATGGATCATTAATCGTTTTCTTAGCTCATTCGGCATGATTTCTGGGACATCGGGAGGCTGTTTATCAATCTCATCAATATGCCAGAAGCGGTTCAATGAACCAGACGCAAGGACCCAATAGCATTTCCATTCATCCGCAAAGCCTTTGATCCATCGCCATGCCAGAGGCCACAACTTGGCTGGCAACGCGGCATGTGATTCATCAATGAATACAGCGCTTCCCGGTAAATTGTGAAGCTTCCTCATACTAGCCGGCGTGTTGGATGCAAGGGTTTCAAAGAAAGTAACAGCAGTGGTTACAATAATGGGAGCTTTCCACAGCGCGGTATATTTGCGCGAGAGCTTATCCTCAAAGTCAGCGCGGTGGTGTAACTCCGCCACAACATGTTCTGGGTTTTCTCCCGGCAATGTTAGCGCTTCTCTGTAAACTCTCACCGATTGCGTGATGATGTTGGTAAATGGCAACACTACGATAATCCTTCGCATATTACGCTTCTGCGCCTGCATTAGAAGGTGCGCCATTACGGCGGTGGTTTTGCCTGTGCCGACGGGGCTGTCGCAGGAAGTGATATGCGCGTTTACTTCTGCATTGCGGCAAGTGTCATAGACTTCTGAACGGATTTGGGAACGAGTATTATCACTTTTCAATCTTTCAACATACTGATCAAGGGCTAGCAACCGCTCTTGTGCTTGCAGTAAAATAGCAGTTTCTTCAGGAGACCGATCCCCATAGTGAATCGCCGTATCAGAATGATCCCCATCGACAAGACAGGAGAGAGCGATGCGGAAAAAGAGAGCAGCATCTCCTAGAACATTGTCCTTGATCTGTACTGAATCAGAGTGTCCAGGCCGTTCTTGCTTATGCAATCTGATAAGCTCTGAGAGTTCTTGGTTTACCCTTTCCAAGGTCTCTTCTTTTTCAATCCGAAAAAAGTTTTCACCACGATTTTCTTCATTGGGGATATCCGGCAAACCTATGTGATGTGAACGAATAAGCGCTGCTCCGGAAACGATATTCAAATCATTCAGCAAATATGCGGTGCCAGCATCAGTATGGATGTACGGCAAATTTTTAGCCTTGTTATGCCCTGATAGTACTTTTTGATTCTCATCATCCAGTTTTCCAAGGTCGTGAAACTCAGCCGCAATGGGTACAATGCTTTTGAGAAGTTCGCCATCGCTCTTACAAGATGCATATCGTGCAACTTCATTGGCCGCGTGCGACGCACATCGAACCACGCCGCTAATATGGGCGGCGTAGTTTTGCTGCGGTATGCCTTTTTTTGTGTCAGCGCTATGGGCTAACAGCATTAGAGAAGGCTCATCAGATCAACACATGTAACTTTTGCTTTAAGATCTTCTGGTAAATCTGATGGGACATAATAATCATCCCATTTAGCTGAAGGTTCCATGGGGTCATTTCCTTTGCGTTTCGGTGTTAGGGCATCGATCAAATTCCAATCCGCGCAACTTCCCAGCGCATTTGCATGTTCCATATACCAAGCATGACGGATACGGACATCCGGGCGAATGGCAGAGCGGGTATGGTCATAGGCATAGGGAATCAGCGCTTTCAATAGTTCCACATCCTTTGTGGTACAGCCGGATTTATGAGCATTACTTGGATTAATATAGAAGGGCATGCAGTAAACCCCGTGTTCGACCACACGGTAGGCAAGCGGAGCCATACCCTGATTCTTCCCTTCTTGTACCCCAGCCTTGTTGGTATTGGTATGCCTTTGAATGAGTACCGGGGCAACTGAAAGCCCCATGGTCAATTGTGCAACGCCAGTTTTAATGTAGCCTTTGTTACCTCCTTCTTCAAGGAAGGTGTTTCCAAATAACCGACCATCCCAATATTTCTGGACGAACATACTTTTTAAGAAGTCTTCCTGATTAAAGTTCTTAATGTCCTTACCCATCTCTGTTGTGATAGTTTTTCTATCACGACCTCGGGATTCGAGAATTACAAAATCATCCTTGTTTAGATCAAGCCTCTTACATACAGCATTGAAAACCAGACCATCTTTATCCTCAACTAAGTCACGAATCTTGCGTTTGAAAGATACCGGGGAGATTTCACCAAGCCCATTCGGACGTTGGCGCGGGTCGCTTTCACGATCGGGATCGCCATTGGGGTTAGAGCTCACGACTTCAATAACCAAAAGACCGGTAACGCGTTTAATATTGCTCATCCTATTCATCCTTTCTTTAATTTGTGGTTTGTTTTTCTGATTGGTAATTGCCGGAGATATAACCAAGCAATAATTGCGCTCTTGCCGCATCGTCAAAACGGCTTGGAAGGGGTTTGTCGCGAAGCAGTATTTCCGCATGGCCGAACTCTTTCAGAAAATACCGAGAAAGCCCAGCGGAATCCGTGGAATTTGTCCGTGCCCATCCCAGGTACGGGGCGATACGTAACGCCAATTGTGCCAGTGCTTGCGTTGGGCTAGCAAGTGTGGCAACCATCAAGGCGTTACCGAGCAGCTGAGGCGGCAGGCTGCCTCTGCGTACTTCATTGCAGTACAGGGCGTGAAGTTCATCAGCCAGTTTCAACATTTTTCCAACCAGGTAGGGTGGGTTAACCATATAGTGCTCCTTTCCGATGCCAAGCTTCCAGAGCAACAGCCCCAAAATGGGCGGCATCAATTGTTTTTGTTTGTTATATCCATTAAGTTTCAAGCGCTCTCCTCGGTGTTGGCTGTTGCCCAAAGAGCAGAACAACCCTTTACCATTCTGGATGGTCAGGTTTAGCATGTGGGGAACAAGACGCCGGGTTGCTGACTCATCAAGTAGGAGTTCAATACCGGCTGACATCTGAATGGATTGGACATCACCGCTACTTGTACCATCCAGTTTCCAAACCTGATTCAAGCATTCCGCAATCTGCAATGGAAAAGGGGTTGCAGGTTCTGCGGAAAGGACTTGGCCTTTCTGCTCACCCCATGTCTTCACCTGTATGGCAGGAATATTTGCGCATCCTGTTTGCCATTCTCTTGCGGCATCAGCCAAGCGTTGTGCGGAGTAGTTACGATAGAAAACCACTTTGGTGCGCGCTTTGTCCATTTTACGAATGGAGAAGACCCTTAATTGAATTTCCTTAAGTGGTTTATTAGTACCCGTCAGACATGTGATTACATCGCTTGCATAATTTTCAAACCGCGCTTGGTTATCATCAGCTTTGCGGGCACCGAGACATGCTACCAGCTTGAGAGGTGCTTGAGGTAGATAAGTTGGATAAGCAAAAACGAGCTCTTGGCCTCCAGCACGCCCCCAAGTTTCTCCTTCTCGGGAAGCATCTGCCAGCCACTCCAAAGATCTCTTGGCAAGCTTTCGGCTGGCATCACCAACGCAAAACGATTCAGCATCTATAGTTCCATACCTGTACTGACATGGGGATTCACTATTCATTGCTCGAAGCTTGACCGCACCCAGAACAGGAAGTTTTACTTCGGGGAGTTTATCTTCATAGCCGCTACAATCATCGCCAAAGGCATCAAGTAATCCTTCGCTCGTTTTTCCTTTGGATGTCGTCGTTGGAGCAATGAGGCATTCGTTGATGTATTGGATGGTTTTTTCATGTGCCACAGGATAATCATCCCAGTCGGGAATATCGAGAAATACTGACACAGCGCCACGATCATCTTCAGGTTTCTTCGTTGGAGAACCTTCATGGAATAAGACCTGAAGCAACGATCTATCAAATGAACCATTCTCCAGCGAAGAAAGAAGATGTGAAGAGCATGTTTGGAAAATTTTTTCCGGTCCACTATCCCCCAGTTGGATGGCTCGTTCGCAAACATTTTTTAGTGCGCCGAACTTGCTTGGTATGCCAGAACATTTCTGATTCAATTCCTTGGGAATGGAACCAAGACATTTGTCCATTTTCTTGGAGAATTTATCATCCCAGTTTTTCGCCTGTTCATCATTGATCCAATCCTTGATCAAAGCCATGTCAATGGCTGTCTTACCTTCATGCCACTTCTTTAAAAATTCTCTCTTGTTTTCATCTGTTATTCGATAAAGTGGCTGAATATTAAACCCAGGGAATGAGTTACCGTTACTGGGTTCCCACTTACGGAGACAGGTCACAAGTTTAAGCTTCATTGGTTCAATTCCAGTGATTGTACAATCTGAGCCTAAAAGAATCTTAAAGCATGGCTTTTTCAAAGAAGCATTTCGCAAAGGCTTTAAACTGCCATGCCAATCATAAGTTTTGATTCCTGTGTCTTTAATGACCGTTGAGAGATGATGTAGTTCATTCAGCATGTTAGGTTCCTCGCTTTGGGAATTCCAGTACGCCGTTCTTAATTGCCACATTCTGGTCGTAGGTAAACACGCATTGGGAAGCGTACCCCTCCGAGAAAACCTCGCGCAGCATTGATGGCATCACCGTATTTATATCACCCTGAATGCTTGTCCGTTCACGGAAGGGGCCAAAGTAACTAGGCCCAAATTCCTTCCATCCTAGGAAAGGGACTGTAAAACATTGCCCTAGGTGAAGACGCCGATTGAAAATATCCTGATAAGCATGGCTCGGCGATGTTGTTTTACTATCCCATTGGCGGGCAGTCTCAGGAACACGGTTCTTTTGAGATTTGGGAATGGGGACAACCTCAGCATACAGTCGGTAACATACATCTATAAGAACTGTAGCTAGGAGTTGGAATCCACCACCGCTTGCTATCACGCCTGTTTTTCGTAATGGCCCCCCATAATTTGTCTGGTAATTATGATATTGAACAGGGGTACAAATTTCCACCTTAGCTGGAATAATTTGCACTGTCGGCCCCCAAAGAATGGATTCAAAAATACCTTTGACCGCAGAATATGTGGGTGCTGGATAACTTACAGGACAATCTCCTGTGTCTGGTCGTGTCCACATTGCTGTATTCCCTGAAATTTCAAGAGTAACGGAATGTATCTTCATTGCACCCTCCCTTTAATAATTCTAAGGACATCAAAAAAATATCAGACGAACACCTGCAAAAGCTATGGCATCCCCCTTCCAGCCTTATCTTCAGTTGCTTCACGACCGGTATTACCGGAGGCACTCCAACGGAACGGATTCCAAAATATCCAAGACCATCGCAACAACAAAGCTGTTATCCGCCGAACCCGACGCGGCACGGAGTTTCGTGCTACCACTGCTGTGGAAAAATATCAACGGACAGCTCGTTGGTATCATATTTAAACGGTAATGCCATTCTTCTGCAAATCAGAGATGCCTCCTTGGGATTTTGCATAAATGCAGTGTGTGAAAGGAATACATTACCAGTGAGTAAAAGGGGCTTAAGATTTTGCTGGCTCATTCTCTCAATATTTCATCAATCATTTTCTGATGCAGGGGGGTATTGTCTGCTGGAAGCTGAAAATACACCTCTCCACCGCTGGATAATGTCGGGATTGCTGGGAATGTCGGATAATTTCGGGAATGCTTTACCAATGCGAGAAAATCAGAATCCCCAACAGCTTATCTTACCGAGGGGAGCTCACGGCGCGGAAGCCCATCCTCACACTCACCAGAAAAGGGAGCAAAAAGGACATTTTCCCTTTGCTATTGAAAGCAACATTTTCCCTTGGCAGAAAGAAAGACATTTTGACTTTGCTGTAACACACCCCGCCGCGATGGGTTGACAAGCGTAAATGAGTATAATAGCGGCCGACGGCACAAGCTGAAGGAAAGTGAGGCAGGGTTATAAATGAGGAAAGATTTTTTTATCGCTCTTGATAGCTTGAGGTTTATCGTTCCGTTGGCTATCTTGCTTGTTGTTGCCGGCTACTTTGGGGCATACGGCATTGGGCTGGTGCTCTTGCTCTTGCTTGCTTTTGTTATTTGGTTTTTCCGTAACCCTGAGCGCGTCGCTCCGCCGCAGGAGAATGCGCTAATCTCCCCCGCTGATGGGGAGGTAATTAAGATAGAAGAAGTGGAAGAAAACGACCTGCTTAAAACAAAATGCCAGGTCGTTTGTATTTTTATGAATGTTTTTAATGTCCATGTTAACCGCAATATCTGTTCTGGAGTTGTTAAGCAGATTAAATACTACCCTGGCAAATTCTTGGTCGCAAGCCTTGATAAGGCCTCTTCGCTAAACGAAAGAAACGCAGTGCTCATTGAGCGAGAAGATGGAGCGCGCTTTGTCGTGGTGCAGATTGCGGGGCTAATTGCTAGAAGAATTGCTTGCTGGGTGCGGGAGGGTGATGCCGTGAAAAAAGGCGAGCGCTACGGACTCATCCGTTTTGGTTCAAGGTTGGATGTTTATCTGCCGTTAGAAACAAAAATACCGCTGAAGGTAGGCGACAAGGTCAGCGCGGGAGTAACTATTATTGGAGTGCTCTAGATGGAAAGGAGATTACCAATGAAGGGCATAAGAAAAAGGGTTTCGCGGGATAATATGCGCAAGGGGGTTTATGTTCTCCCCAATCTTTTCACAACTGCGAGTATGCTTTGCGGGTTCATTTCGATGATTTCCGCTTGGGAAGGTGCGTTTCAGCAGGCGGCAACCTTCATTGTTGTGGCTATGATCTTGGACGGTTTGGATGGTCGAATCGCGAGAGTTACCAAGACGGAGAGCAAGTTTGGCGCGGAGTATGATTCGCTGGCGGATGTCATCGCTTTTGGCGTTGCTCCGGCCGTGATGGTTTATAAATGGTCGTTGGAGGCATACGGGAATTGGGGTATCATGGCGTCGTTTTTGCTCCTTGCCTGTGGTGCTTTGCGTTTGGCGCGCTTTAATGTCCAAATAGGCGTTATTGATAGTCGCTTTTTTAACGGTCTGCCTATTCCCATGCAGGCGGTGTTTACGGCAGTGGGAGTTTTATTGTACTACAAGCTGGGGTTTACCGGGACTTTTCCCCATCCCTTTGTTTTTACCACCGTTATCTTCTTGGCACTGCTCATGGTCAGTTCAATAAAATTCTATTCGTTTAAGGATTTGAATTTTTTTGCCCGTAAACCGCTGATGTCGCTCGTTTTGATAATTATCACCCTGGCAATAATCATTCTTGAGCCGCAGATAACACTTTTTGTTTTTGGTTGTGGTTATGTCGCCTCTGGTCCCATTTACCTATTCATCAAATTGGCGCGGAAGTACATATTAAAGCAAGAGGAAGTTACCCAATCCCTACACAATTAAAATTCCACTAACAATAATCACTGAAGGAGCTTTCATGAGAACATTCGTAACCGCGGTTGTGGGCGCCACGGGTGCCGTTGGCAAAGAAATGATTAAAATTCTCGAGGAACGAGACTTTCCTGTAAAGGAATTACGGCTATTGGCTTCCGAGCGATCGGTAGGCAAAGCCATGTCGTTTCGTGGGCAAGAAATCCCTGTTTCCGTATTGGACGAAAACTCGTTTGCAGGGGTGGAGATTGGTCTCTTTTCTGCTGGCGGCTCCATCTCGGAAAAATTTGCGCCCATTGCGGCTCAGGCAGGATGCATTGTCATTGACAACACCAGCGCTTTCAGGATGGTCGCCGATATTCCTCTGGTGATTCCAGAAGTAAATCCCGAGGCAATTGCCGACTATAAAAATAAGGGGATCATTGCCAACCCGAATTGTTCAACAATTCAAATGTTGGTGGCGTTAAAGCCCATTCACGATGTTGCGAAAATTAAAAGGATTGTGGTTTCCACCTATCAATCGGTATCGGGAACGGGCAAGGAAGCAATTGACGAATTGGAGCTGCAAACGCGCCAATTGCTGAATATGCAAGATCCCACGATCCAAGTTTATCCCCATCAAATTGCGTTTAACTGCCTTCCTCACATTGATGTCTTTTTGGATAACGGTTACACCAAGGAAGAGATGAAGATGGTTAACGAAACCCAAAAGATAATGGATAAAAACATTGCGGTTACGGCAACCACCGTAAGGGTGCCTGTATTTTATAGCCATTCCGAATCCGTCAACATTGAAACGGAAAAAAAGATAACGGCAACAGAGGTTCGTGAATTGTTGCGCAAGGCCCCTGGAGTAGAAGTTGTGGATGATACTGCCAACAAGCAATACCCGTTGGCGATCAACGCCGCCAGTAAGGATGCGACATTCGTTGGCAGAATTAGGGAGGATTTCTCCATTCCCAACGGCATCAATCTTTGGGTGGTAGCGGATAACCTACGGAAGGGTGCCGCCTTAAACGCGATACAGATAGCCGAGATTTTGACCGATAAATATCTGTAATGTGCGTATGTTGCACTGTTGGGGCAGGTGGTGCTTCCGTTATCCCTGTCTGCGGTAGCATTCATCCATTGGCCAGGGAGGCGTTGTGAGGGTTGTTGCAGGGTTGGCAAGGGGAAGAAAGATAGTAAGCATACAAGACGCCTCCATCAGGCCGACCACCGGCACGGCACGGGAAGCTCTTTTTAACATTCTGGGCAATATTGAGGGCGAGGTGTTTTGTGATCTGTTTTCGGGCACAGGTGCTGTGGGCATTGAAGCCTTAAGCAGAAGGGCGAGCAAGGTTATTTTTGTTGATAATAACCCTCACGCGATAAAGGCCATCCGCGAAAATGTGGCGCTTTGCGGTTTTAGCGCGCAAAGTGTTATTTTGTCTGAGGCGGCGGAGGTTGCTGTCAGGAGGCTTCGCGGGGGCGAAGAAGCGTTTGATGTTGTCTTTGCCGATCCTCCCTATGCACAGGGAGCGCTTTCCGCCGTGTTAGCGTTGTTTTCTGAGGGGAGCTTGATAAAAAACGAAGGGAAACTGATCGTGCAACACGCACCCTACGATCAAGCAACGCCCCACAATGGCGCTTTGCTCCTAACCGATAGAAGAAAGTATGGGCGCACGGTCTTTTCCTTTTACCAAACTTCATAGAGGGAAGGAAACCATGAAAACAATCGCTGTTTACCCTGGGTCGTTCGACCCGATCACCAACGGTCATTTGGATATCATTGAACGGGGTGTAAAGATGTTCGATGAGTTAATCGTCCTCGTCGCCTTTAACCCCAAAAAGCCCGCGCTTTTTACCGTTACCGAACGGCAGGAGATGATTCATGGGGTCATAACCTCCCAGCTTGGTGCGGAAGGGGGGAGGATTAGGGTGGATAGCTATTCTGGGCTCCTGATCAATTATGCTCAGGATAACAATGCGGGGATAATTTTGCGCGGCCTGCGCGCCGTTTCTGATTTTGAATACGAATTTCAAATGGCGCTGATGAATCGGAAGATGTCTCGGGAAGTGGAGACAGTTTTTTTAATGACGGGGTATAAGTGGTTTTACACGGCATCGAACATGATAAAGGAGGCGGCCAGCTTTGGCGGTTCCGTCTCGGGATTGGTGCCCGAATCTGTCGAAAAAGAATTACTAAAAAAATATGCCGAAAAGAGGGAAGATGTATGCCTGTAGAATTGAGCAAGCGGATAAAAGCGATAAAACCATCGCCAACCTTGGCGATAACCGCCAAGGCAAACGCGCTTAAGGCACAAGGTGTTGATATTATCGGATTTGGTGCCGGAGAACCCGATTTTGATACGCCTGCTAACATTAAGCAAGCCGCGATAGGTGCGATAAATGGGGGCTTTACCCGTTATACTGCTGTTGGGGGAACCGATGCGCTCAAAGATGCGATAATCTCCAAGCTCAATCGTGATAGTGTGCTTTCTTACCGTCGCGAGCAAATTTGTGTTTCTTGCGGCGCGAAGCACTCGTTGTACAATTTATTTCAGGTACTCTGTGAGGAGGGTGATGAGGTGATTATTCCCGTTCCTTACTGGGTTTCATACCCTGATTTGGTTACGCTCACAGGGGCCCGCCCGGTAATCCTCTCCACTGCGGAGGAGGATGGCTTTAAGGTAACACCGCAGAACCTAGAAGCATTAATAACCTCCAAAACCAAGGCGCTGGTGCTCAATAGTCCTTCCAACCCGACAGGTTGCGCCTATACGGATGAAGAACTGCGCGCCTTAGCGCGGGTTTTGATTGGGACGGATATTCAAATTATCTCCGACGATATCTACGAAAAGTTGCTCTACGACGGTGCGCATTTCTGCAATTTGGCGATGATTAGCGAAACGCTAAAAAACCAGACCATCGTGGTCAACGGTGTTTCCAAGGCATACGCGATGACCGGTTGGCGCATTGGCTACGCGGCGGGAAATGAAGAGATCATTTCCGCGATGACGAAATTACAATCGCAAAACACTTCCAACCCCACCTCCATCGCGCAGGTTGCGGCTCAAGAAGCCTTGAACGGTTCTCAAGATGAGGTGTACCGAATGCGCGATGAGTTCCAAAACCGTCGTAATTATATCGTCAAGGCGCTTAACGCGATTGATGGTGTTTCCTGCCTGTTACCTGCGGGGGCGTTTTATGTTTTCCCCAATGTTTCCCGTCTCTATGGTAAATCGTTCAACGGCAAAGAAGTTAATTCTTCCGCCGCGCTGACCGAGTTTCTTCTTACCGAGGCTAAAGTTGCTGTTGTGCCCGGTGGTGAATTTGGTAGCGATCATCATATCCGCCTTTCTTATGCTACTTCCATGGAGAATATTGAGAAGGGCGTGGCGCGAATAAAGGAAGCGTTAGGGAAGCTACGCTAATATGGGCACCAATAACTGCCGCCCAAACTATGATTTTTCCATCAATTAGCTAAACAGGAGCAAGAAAATGTTAAATAATCCCGAAGCGACACAACAAGCTTTAAGTATTTTAAGGAATGGTGAGAATTTTCAATGGTATGTGATTCCGCTGTTTGCCTTTGTAGTTTACATCTACGCCAACGAGGCGAGCAAAAAGAATTGGCGTGGGATTGCTGCCGGTCTTAGCTTATATGCCGTTCATTGGTTTTTTGAAATCGGCAACGCGCTGATACAATACTTCAGCGGCCACGCCCTCTGGACGGTTCCAACGGGTACGGCTTTTTTATTACTCGTGGGAGTTGGCGCCGAGTTGAGCTTAATGTTTTCCGTGGCGGGCTTGGCCTTGAGTAAAGTACTACCCGATGACCCTAAATTGAAAATCTTGGGCGTCAACAATCGCTTACTCTTTGCCGTTGGCAATGCCGCGTTTTTTTCCATCTTTGAGATCTTTTTGGCGCGCACCCCCGCGTTTGTCTGGGTTTATCCATGGTGGGGTTCCTTCAGCGTGTTTTTAACGGTGTACATTCCTTTCTTCGTGGCTTCTTTCTACTGCTACGATTGGCAACCGAAAAAGCAAATCGCCTTTATCGCTACCCTGTTTGCGGTAAACGCGCTTGCTCTGGTGATTTTTGTAGGCGTACTTGGTTGGATCTAATCGCTTTTGCAATGGCGACAGAGCGCTTGACTGCTTAAAGGATGGCAGATCAACCTCCGTAAAAGTATGCTGTTGCGCTTGTTTTCGTCTTGTTGGCTAAGGACCCTTGCGCAACTCGTTTATCAAACACCAACGGAAGAAAAGGCTCCTCGATTAAAGAAAATAGCTGAAACATTTCCAACACCTCTGGATTCCCGCTTTCGCGGTAATGACCACAACAAGGAAAGTGTTGCAGTTGTGCAAGAGTCTTTGGCTATCGAAAAAGACTCTTGCACAACTGTACCTCTTTGCTTCCGAGCGTCATTCCCGCACCCGTTTCCACGAGTGCAGGCTCCAGCGGGCAACCGCAAAAAACAAAATGCAATAGAATGACGCATCCAGATGTGCTTAAAATATTTTGATTATTTTAACCAGCAGACAAGCTCCTTCTTTCGTTACTGTTTGGAGGAATAGGTTGTGCGGTGGTCTTTATCTATCGATAATCCTAGGATCGAGGGCATCGCGGATGCCTTCGCCTAGCAGATTGTAGGCGATAACGGTTATTACTATCGCTAATCCTGGGAACACTGAAAGCCACCACGCAATATCCATGTTATCCTTACCCCCCATGAGGATATTACCCCAACTGGGCGTTGGTGGTTGTACCCCAATTCCGAGAAAGCTCAATGCCGATTCCGCCAGAATTGCCCCCGCCACCCCCAGCGTGGCGGCAACAAGGATGGAAGCCATCGCGTTGGGCAGGATATGGTGAAAGATGATGCGCATATCGCTTGCGCCAACGGCGCGAGCGGCGAGCACGAAATCTCTTTCCTTGAGCGAAATGAAATCCGCCCGTACCAAACGGGCAATCCCCATCCAGCTTGTTAAGCCGATAACCACCATAATGTTGATGATGGAGGGTTCCAGGAAGGCGATGACCGCCAGCACCAAAAACAGCGAGGGAAAGCAGAGCATGATATCCACAAACCTCATTATTAACGAATCCACCCACCCGCCGTAGTAGCCAGCAAGCATGCCCAGCATTGTACCGATAACGAGGGAAAGCCCCGTTGCCACCAATCCGACCTTCAAGGAAATTTCTGCACCCCAGATCATGCGTGAGAGAACATCCCTGCCAAGTTGATCCGTACCCAAGGGATGTGTAAACGAAGGTGGGAGCAGGATGGAGTGAACATCAATAGCGTTGGGACAGTAAGGCGCCAAGGTTTCTGCCAACAACGCAATGGCGCAAACAGAACCAACGATAATTAGTCCTGATAGCGCCATACGGTTTTTCAGCAATCTTGACCAGCCGCTACTGCTCATTGCTTCTCTATTCTTCTTGCTTTACAATTGTCTGTCAGGCGAGAGCCTCCACCGCTAAACCGCAAAAAAGTTATTTTGCCAGCAAGCCGCCATCGGCAATCAGGATATGCCCCGTAACATAAGCCGCCGCCGCGGAAGCCAAAAACACCGCGACACCTTTAATATCATCAGTATCGCCGATGCGCCGTAACGGAATGGTGTTTAGTACGGCATCTAATGCGGGTTTGAATTCGGGTTTTTCGATATATGACATCATGTCCGTACGGAAAAACCCTGGTGCGATGGCATTTACCCTGATTTTATACGGCGAGAGTTTGACGGCGAGGTTCATCGTCAGTACATTGAGCGCCGCCTTGGTGGAGTTGTAAGCGACGGCGGGATGTACGCTTTCTTCCGAACCGCGAAAACCCATAACCGAAGAAATGTTGATAATAGAGCCACCATTGCCTGCGGCGCGCATTGCCCGTGCCACCTGCTGGGTTAAAATCCAGACGCCGCGGACATTCGTGTTGAAGAGCTGATCCCAGCGCTCCAGAGGAAAATCCAGCGTGGGTGCCCCCCATGTTGCTCCCGAATTATTTACCAGGATGTCAATTTTTCCCATCTTTTCCAAACTTTCCACAACAAGTTTGGCAATATCCTCATCCTTGGTGATATCGCAAGCAAGGGGTAGCGCTTTTATCCGATAGCGCTCGGTTAACTCCGCGCAAACGGCGGTGAGATTTTTTTCTTTGCGCGAGGCGAGGATAACATCCGCTCCCGCTTCCGCCATTCCTGTGGCGATAAATTTGCCAATACCTCGCGCCCCTCCGGTAATCAGGGCGACCTTGCCTTTCAGGGAAAACAGTTCTTGCAATTCCATTTCTTTCCTCCTGGTTTTAATCTTGGGCGTTTTATCGCCAGTCGGTAATGACTGGATCCATCGCCTTTTGTTTGAGCATTGTTTTGATTGTTTGTGCGGGGCGGGTATCGCTCACCGCGAATTGCCCCTCATCGCTCTTGCCGTTGGCGTAGCCGCCGACAACCGTAGAAGAACCCGCCGAAATGCGGGTAGCCCCGGCAAAGATTGCTTTGTCCCGAAAGGCAGCGGCTTCTCTGGTGGAGATGTTAATGCCAATACGGGGAAAGAGGATGCGAGCGGTGGCGATAACGGCCAATAACTCGTCATCGCTGATGCTGAAGTATTGGGTATCATCGGCGGTTATTTGACGCAGGCGGGGAAAGGAAAGAGAGTACTCCACGCCGGGATATTTTTTTTCCAGATAACGCAAATGGGCAAAAAGCAACGGCAAATCATCGCGCCAATCGGCAAGCCCCAACAACACCCCTAGGGAAATCTGTCTTATTCCCGCTAGAGCAACCCTTTCGGGGGTTTTTAAGCGATAGGCATAATCTCTTTTAGGTCCTGAGAGGTGCAATTCTGCATACCTTTTTTGGTCATAGGTTTCTTGATAGATGGTAACACCATCAATCCCCGCTTGGCGCATATCGGCATATTCTTCTACCGTTAACGGATAGACCTCCAGAGCTATCTGAGGGAAAAACCTGCCCGCGATTTTTACGGCATGGCGAATGTATTGCGGTGATGATTGCTGACGCGATTCTCCCGTCAGCAGGAGAACGCTTTGCAAGCCTGCATCAAAGAGAGCCTGGCACTCATTGACGATTTCCTCTTCATTGAGGCTTTTACGACGGATTGTTGCCGCGGTGTGGAAGCCGCAGTAGCGGCAGGCGTTCTCACAGAAATTGGCAAGGTAGATCGGCGCATACAGGCTAATGGTATCGCCAAAGTACTGGCGTTTAACCTCATAGGCCTTGCGAATAAGGGATTCCCTAGAAGCGGGGGTGAGGGAGGCAATGCCGTGCAATTCAGGAATACTATCCATTGAGTAGCCCATCCAAAGGCGAGGAAGCTTGCGCCCTCATCATGCTCGTTCTTCCTCCCTTGGCCAGAAAGCCCATGCGTCCCGCGCTTACCGCTAAAGCAAGGGAGCGTGCCATCATCACGGGATTCTCGGCGATGGCAACAGCGGTGTTGGCAAGAACGGCATCCGCGCCAATTTCCATCGCCCGTGCCGCGTCGGTGGCACTACCGATTCCCGCATCAACGATTATCGGCACTTCCGTGATTTCTTCAACGATAACAGTGATAATCATTTCCATTTTCAACCCTTGATTAGAGCCAATCAGCGAGCCAAGGGGCATAATGGCGGCGGCGCCAGCGGCAACGAGGCTACGGGCAAAATACAAATCAGGGTGAAAGTAGGGCAAAACGATAAAGCCATCATTTGCCAATGCTTCCGTGGCTTTTAGCGTTTCCTCGTTATCGGGAAGGAGATACTTCGCGTCGTTAATCACCTCAATTTTAACCCAGTCTCCATAACCAGCTTCCCGTGCGATCTTGGCAATGCGAATAGCCTCCTTGGCGTTGTGTGCGCCAGAAGTGTTCACCATCAGCACAACACCATCAGGGATAAAAGAAACGATGTTTTCTGGGTTTTTTTGCGTATCGATTCTGCGTAGTGCTACGGTAACTATCTCCGTCTGGGATGCAATGATCGCTTCACGCATAACCTGTTTGTTCCCAAACTTGCCAGTGCCCAACAAAAAGCGGCTATGGAAACTGCGCCCGCCAATTATAAATTCATCGTTTATCCTATTTTCCACCCTATCCTCCGCCCACCAGCGACATTAATTCCACCTTATCCCCTTTACAGAGCAAGGTTTCCTGCCACAAATTTCGGTTGATGATTTTTTCGTTTATTTCCACAATCGCCAGTTTCGCATCAATTTCCTGCAAGGAGAGCATTTCTTTTATGGTTATCTGGCACGGGATTTCCGTTGTAATTCCATTGAGAATAATCGTCATTGGTAACCCTGCAAAATAGTTAGTAGCTCTTTAATCTGATTGTTGGCTCGGACAACGCCGAGCGTCCGCGCCCCCGCTTTAACAACCTCCTGTGCGTTATGGATATCAAGACCACCAATCGCGACGAAGGGGATGCCGATGTCAGCCTTAGCTACCTCCCGAACATATTCTAAACCAACGGGTAACCTGCCGGGTTTTGTTGGTGTGGCAAAAACGGGTCCAGCGGAGATATAATCCGCGCCGTCATGGTATGCTTGGTTGGCTTGGAGGAGATTATGCGTGGTCTTGCCGAGGATCCTTCCTGGACCAATGATACGGCGGGCGGTAACGGTGGCAAAATCCTGCCCGATATGAACGCCATCGGCACCGATAGAGGCCGCAAGCTCGGGATAGTCGTTAATAATAAAAACGAATTGATGGAATTTTTTCAGTGAGAGTAATTCCTTCGCCTTTTGGCGGATTACCGCTTCCGGCGCTTCCTTGTCTCGTAGCTGCACTACCCGCGCCCCATCGGTGATAGCTTTTACCAGAACTTCGGGAACGGCAGAGATGACATAGATCTCTTTATCAAAAAGAAATTTCTTCATGGCAGGAGCGATAACGCAAATCGGCGGAAAAGGAAACACGAAAAACCTCTTTCGGGATAAGCATTACTACCTTGTGAGGTGGTAGTTCTTGATGGCGAAGAATAACGCGTCTTCTTTTGCCCGCATCTCTTTGGCCTGGGCACGAGAAACTCCGACATGGTCGTAGCCTAAGAGATGCAAAAGCCCGTGGATTAAAAGCGCATCAATCATATCGTCTAAACTAATGTCTGCCGCTAACGCTTCCCGTTGGGCGGTATCCACGGAAATGACAATGTCGCCCAGCGCCGTGCAAGTGGTTGTATCCAAGGGGAAGGAGAGCACATCCGTTGCGCCATTTTTCCCCCGATATTCGCGATTCAACTCGCCAATTTCCTCATCGGTGGTAAAAAGAACGCTGATTTCTTTGTCTTTTAGTTGCAGTAGTCCTGCAACAGTTTTCAGGATGCCCCGTACCCTCGCTGTTGCGACGGGCAGGCTACGGTGCCGTTTTTTAATCAGAATTACCATTGTTCATTATCCCTGGCGTTTCGGGGGATGTTTTTTGTCGCGCCTTCTTGTTATTCTCATCGATCGGATAGCCGATGCGCTGGTGGAACAGGCCTGTTATTACTCGGGTAAAGATGTTTTCTATTTTATACAAATCACTCATGGTGAGCTGACACTCATCAAGCTGCCCATCGGAAAAAATCCTCGTTACCCTTTCTCGCACCAAGCTAGCGATCCTTGCTGAGGTAGGGTTGCCCAGCGTTCTTGAAGAGGCCTCAACCACATCTGCCAGCATCACCAGCGCCGCTTCCTTGCTTTGCGGTTTTGGCCCTGGGTAACGGAAATCATCTTCTGAAAGCGCTCGGATGGAGGGGTCAGCGTCGTTTTTTGCTTTGTTAAAAAAGAACCTTACCTGCGATGTGCCGTGGTGTTGGCGGATGATTTCGGCAATTGCCCTTGGCAACCCGATTTTTTCTGCCATCTCATACCCTTCCTTGACATGGGCGATGATAACCGCGCTACTCATCTTGGGGCTCAGCTTGTCGTGGGGATTCTCGCCTTCGCGGTTATTTTCAATAAAGTAGGAGGGTTTTTTCACCTTGCCGATGTCATGATAAAACGCCGCTGTTTTTGCCAGCATGGGGTTGGCACCAGTTGTCTCTGCTGCCGCCTCCACCATGGAGGCAACAATAATGCTGTGGTTGTAGGTTCCAGGGGCCTCAAGGATCATCCGCTGAAAGATGGGGTTGTTGAGGTTACCCAACTCCAACAGGCGAATGTTCGTGATGTAGCCGAAGCTACTTTCCATGATGGGAACAAAACCCGCAACGAGGAACGCGGTGATAAAACCGCCAAGTATTCCCATAACCGCCGTCAGCAGGGTTGTTAGTGAAAAAAGATTGTTAGTTACCATGGCAAAAGCGATGATGAGGACCGCATTAAGCACCCCCAGAATGAAGCCCGAACGGAAAAATGCCGAACGGTGGTGGCATTGTACTATATGGTATGCCGCGATAATTCCGCCCAACATCGACATACTCGCAATTGTCAGCTTGTTTTCAAAGAACGAGGAGGAAAGGACGGAGGCAACAATCGCAAAGTTAATCGCGAGGTTCCGATTGGTTAAGAGCGCCACGACCAGTGTGGTGGTGGCAAAGGGTATCGCGTGAAAAAAGACTTCTGCGGGGAGGAGCGGGAAAGCGCGGCTTAGGGCACTGGAGATGAATATCCCCGTACGAGTCAAAAATACTTGTAGGATCAAGCAAATCGCGATGAATAAAACCGCCCTATCGCCATCCTCTTGCTTGCCTAACCACTCGCGAGAAACCAGATACATGACGCTGGAAAAGAGTAAAACCACGGCGAAGGTGCCACAAAAGAGTAGCAAATAGGGCAGGCGGTTTTTTTGTGAGTTTTTGGTCATTGCCGCGATTTCATCAATATCGGTTTCCGTTATCCGTTCACCTTCGCGGACGATGATTTCACCCTGCAAGACCTTAAAAGAGAGCAAAGGGATGGAGGCGATGGCCTCTTCTTTGAGTTTTTCCGATGCGGTGAGGTTATACACCAGCGCGGGTTGAAGCATCCTGGAGGCGATGGAGAGAACAGTCTTCTTGGCTCCCGCCGCTTCTCCCGCAAGGGCGGTGTTAATATTTTGTGCCAGCAGGAGGCGAGCATCTTCAATATCACGGATATTGTCCCATGATTTTTTAATCGTTTCCCTCTGTGTTCTGCTGTCGCGGATTTTTATACCCTTGTGGATTTCATTTTCCTCTGGCCGCAAATCGGCGATGAGAATGTTGGATCCGTAGGCTTTTTCTAATTGCCACCGAACATTTTCCAGCAAGCGGGGGTGAAATTTTTGGGCAAAGAGAACGGCGTATTCATCATCGGTGAGGGTTATCGCTAAGGATTCTTCTATCTCTTCGCGGGCTGTGGCGATGGTTACATCGCGCTCCGCTCCGTTGGCGCTAAGCAGTTGTTGATATAGTTTGCCAAATACAGGAAGGGTATTCCTCAGGCGTGAATAGACGGCTAAAGTAACATCGGGGTTGTAGTCATAAACGAGATTAACGCCCTTGAGTACCTCCACTTTTTCCAATTCATGGGTTTTGCGGTCAAAAACGGAGAAATCATGGGTGGCCACAATATCCTTTTTGGCCACCATCCCCATCTTGTAGCTCGGCATGGTGATATTTAGTCGCGGGGAGAGCAATATGGTTACCAAGAAAGCCATCACCAACAGAACAACGGTTCGGTAATGCTTGAAGGAGTTTTTGTTATCAAAGAGATTGGCCGATTTCAGCAGTTTCCTTGCATTCAGAAGAATTTTATCTAAAAAAACATCCGCTCTGTTCATATTTCCTTCTTCTGCTCCCGGGCAGTTTTTTGGGCATAAGCTTTGATAATTTCCTGTACCAAGGGGTGCCGGACAACATCCACCTCGCTAAATTCCACAAAATGAACGCCGTTGATACCCTTTAGCACCATTTGGGCATTTCGTAATCCTGAGGTCTTGCCGCTAGGCAGGTCTATCTGTGTTATATCTCCCGTAATGACTGCCTTGGAGCCGAACCCTAATCTGGTTAGAAACATCTTCATCTGTTCCGTCGTTGTGTTTTGCGCCTCGTCAAGGATAACAAAGGCATCGTTGAGCGTCCGCCCCCGCATAAAGGCAAGCGGTGCGACTTCCACTATGCCCTTTTGTATCAAGGCGGTAGCTTTTTCCAAATCCAACATGTCGTAGAGGGCGTCGTAAAGCGGTCTTAGATAGGGGTTAACCTTTTCCGCAAGATCGCCGGGTAAAAAGCCAAGTTTTTCACCCGCTTCCACGGCGGGACGCGCCAGCACAATGCGCTCCACCTTTTTGTTCATTAAAAAGGAGACCGCCATTGCCATTGCCAAATATGTTTTTCCCGTGCCTGCAGGGCCAATGCTAAAGACCATGTCATACTTGCGCATTGCTTCTAGATAAGCTTTCTGCGCCAAGCTCTTCGGAGCGATGATGTTTTTTTTAGCAGAAAGAAAAACTTTATCCAAAAATATATCTTCAATCTTAGCGCGGGAATTTTGCGAGAGGATGCGATGTGCATGGTCAACATCGGTAGCGTATAGCGGATAGCCCTTTTCCACGATACCGTAGAGCTGAGAGAGGAGGCTTTGCGCTAATAGAACGGAGATTTTTTCCCCGACGATGTATAACCTGTTTCCCTGCACGGCTATTTTTACCCCAGCAAGGGTTTCCAGTAGCTTCACATTGCCCGAATGCGCGCCTAAGAGTCGTTGTAGGTATTCGTTATTGTCAAAAGTTAGCGATGCTTCCATCTTTCCGTTAGTAGCCATTTCCCTCAATAACCGTTATTTTCCCGTGGGTTTCTTGGAGCTTGGTTAGTTGTTCCTGTGGCCCAATAATAATCGTGAGCGCTTCTTGCTCACTAATATAGGTTGCCGCAACCTCGCGCATCTTGGCTTCGTCAACCGCCTCAATTCTTTTCAGATAACCCGTGTAAAAGTCTGCGGGCAGATTCGCGTATTCAATTTCGGCAAACTTCATTGCGAGATCAAAGGGAGAGGCAAAGGTGAAAACGAAACGGTTACGGATGGAGTTTTTGGTTATCGTTACTTCCTCAGAGCTAAAGCCTTCTTCACGGGATCCCGCAAGAATTTTATTTATCATTTCCAGCACGGGGATGGTGTTCTCCGCTCGGACAAAGGCATATACGCCCATCAAGCCTAGTTCATAGCCCTGACGGTAAAACGAACCTGTCGCGTAGGCGTAGCCGTGTTCGGTGCGAATTTGGCGAAAGAGCCGCGAGATGTGTCCCTCACCGCCAATGATATTGTTAATGATCTCAAAGTCGTAAGCGTGCTCGCTGGCCTTGCGGGGCGCCCAAAACCCCTTGACGATAATGCTCTGCGGCGAGTCCTTCACAATAAAATAAACCGCACCGTTAGGTTTAGCGGGCATTTTCTCTGCGGTGATTGCGAAACCCGTGGCTTGCCAGCCCCCCAGAGCTCCATTCAATTTTCTTTGCAATTCCGCCGCGCTTATTGCTCCGCTGGCAGCGATCTGAATGCGTCGCGGGGTAACAACCCCTTTATAGAGGGAAGCCAGATCACTCTTGGTAATGGCGTCAATTGATTTTAACGATGCCATCCGCTGACGGTTGGTGCCGTTGTACATCAGACGAGAAAAATGTTTGATAACCAAGGCTTGTTGGTTATCCTTCAGGCGGCGAATGTTATCCTTGGAGATTTCTTTGAGGGTGGCGATGCCTTTATTGGTTTTGAATCTGTTGGTAAGGCTCCAGCCGCTGGTAACGACGGATGGTTCGGTAATAACGCTCGCTAAGATATTGAGCGCCTCATCAACATTTTCTTTAAGTGTTGCTAACTCAATGATGGAGTATTCCTCTCCCGTTGTTATTGAAATATCTATTGCCAATGCGTCAAGGCGATTATCAATATCCTGCACGGGATAGGTACTTGTTCCCAGGCGCATGGCGGAAAACATCAGTCCTGCGGTGCCCTCTAAGCCTTCGGGGTCATTAACGGAACCCCCGCGCACAATTACGGCAACACGCAGCAAGGGTAGCTCGTTGTTTGCTACAAAATGCACGGGAATGCCGTTATCAAGAACAAACCGTTCTGGCGCTTTCCCCAACGAAGCGTTGGCGGCGTTGGCTTCGACGGCAAGTAGCAACAGCAAAAAAGCAAAAATTATTCGGGTGCTTTTCATTTTTCCCTTTTTATCATTACGACGGTACGGTTTTCTTTGGTGAGATACTCCCGTGCCACTCTTTGCACATCTTCTGTACGGACTTGTTCAATTTCCTCAAGGTAGTGATCCAGCGATGCCGTATCCCCAAACACGGTTGCGCTGTAGGCGAGGAGTGAGGCAAGACCATTGTTTGTTTCTAAGCGGGAGAAAAAGTTAAAGCGGATGCTGTTTTTTGCCTTTTGTAGTTCCGCTTCCTCAATGCCGTTTTGCGCCAACTGCGCCAACTCATCGGTAATCGCGACCTCCAAGTTTTCCAGTTTACCTGCGGCTAACGGTGTCGCAAAAATACAAAAGAGGTTGTTGTAGCGCACTCCAGGCAAGCCATTAGCGGCTTCCACGCTTTGCGCGAGGGGGTTTGTCCTTTCAATAAGAGAGCGATGTAATCGTGAAGAGCGGCCGGAAGTAAGGATGTTCTCCATTATTTCAAAGGCGTAATTATCTTTATGGGGATAGGTTGGCTTATGAAAGCCGATATAGAGCTTTTCGTTGGCATCAAGAGCCAACTCTGCGCGTTTTTCTCCTCGTTGCAACGGCTCCACGACAATGTTCTTCCTAACGACCTTGCGGGGCGGAATATCGCCCAAATACCGTGTGATAACCGCGAGCGCCTCTGGGGCATTAACATCGCCCACCAGCACGATAACGGTATTTTGTGGGGCATAGAAATTCTCAAAGTATTGCCTCATGTATGTATGGCTAAGCGCATTGATATCGTCCATCCAGCCAACGGTGGGATTGCGGTAGGGGTGTGCGGTAAACGCGGTGGCCAAGAAAAGCTCCATGAGCATGCCGTCGGGAACGCTTTCGGTGCGTTGCACACGCTCCTGCGCCACGACGCTCCGCTCCGCGTAAAAATCTCTAAAGAGGGGGTTTTTGCGGCGGTCGGCTTCAACGCGTGCCCAAAGCTCAAGCTTATCTTTGGGTAGGGAAACCATGTAAAAGGTAAAATCCACGCCGGTGGAGGCGTTAAAATCCGTCGCGCCATTCTCAATGTAGATCCGCGCCAACTCACTAGCGCGGTAAAACTGTCGATGCGCCTCAGTTAGTTCTGTTAATCGCTTTTCCAACTGAGCAATCTGTTTAGTGTCCGTTCCTTTGGCTCGCTCTTCATCAAGCGCATCACCCGTGGCGATCACCCGCTGGAGTATTTTTTCTTCTTGTCTAAAATCCAGGGAGCCGACATTGGCGGTGCCTTTGAAAAGCAGGTGCTCTAAAAAATGCGCCGCACCGGTCAGCTCACCGTCAACACCACCTACCTTGTGCCCGATGTAAAACGAAATCGTCGGCGAAGTGTCGCGATGATAAATAAAGACCTTAATGCCATTGGGTAGCGTCTGCTTGACCATTTTGGCATCTATTCCTAGCGCTTGCACGGATACGGGCAGGCAAAGCAAGACAACGGCGAGGAGAAAACTACGGAGCTTCATTACTTTTCCTTTTCCTGTGGTGCTCTTAACAAACTACGAATCCGAAAAAAGCAATAGGTCATGCCCACCAGCGAAATGAGGATGATGAGGTTTGAGGCAAAAAAGCTCACAACAAACAATATGGGGTTTGCCATCGCGTAGGTCGCAATAAGCAAATCGATACCGAAAATCAGAAAGAAGCAGGAAAGAATTAGTATCGCTATGTACTGTATCCATTTCATCGTGAGGCGCATAGCGTTGCCGTATAGTTATCTTTGTTCCTTTTTACAACCCAAAAGCGTTTATGGCTAATGGGGCATATTTTAATTGTTGGAAGCATTGGTGGTGGTTGGTCTATCTACAAAAAGCCTGCAACATTGAGGAGATTCGCGCAAGAATCCGCTCTGTCCATAGACAACGGGGGAGAATCGGTGTAGCCACCATCCCGTTTAAGCAGGGTAGTTTTCGCCGTAAAGAGGAGAAGGAGAACAATTATGGCTGATTATATCGTATCGTTAGACCAGGGCACGACCAGCTCAAGAGCGATAGTTTTTGCTGCCGATGGCGCGGTGGTGGCTTCCGCGCAGAAGGAATTTGCGCAACATTATCCCCAGCCTGGGTGGGTGGAGCATGACCCTGCGGAGATTTGGTACACGCAAGCGGGGGTGTTTACCGAGGCGCTAAGCAAGGCGGAGATTAGCGCCGCCGACATTGCCGCCATTGGCATTACCAACCAGCGCGAGACAACGATAGTCTGGGAGAAAAAAACAGGAAAGCCGATTTGCAACGCGATTGTCTGGCAGGATCGCCGCACGGCGGAAATTTGTAACGAATTAAAGGCTAAAGGCTATGAGGAAAGAATACGGGAGAAAACGGGCTTAGTCGTTGATGCCTATTTTTCGGGCAAAAAGATAAAATGGATATTGGATAATATCCCTGGGGCGCGGCGCCGGGCTGAGGCAGGAGAACTTGCCTGCGGCACGGTGGATTCTTGGTTGGTTTGGAACCTCACGGGCGGGGCGCTCCATATTACGGATCTAAGCAACGCCTCACGAACGATGCTAGTCGATATTCATCTTGGAAAATGGGATGAAGAGCTTCTCTCCTTTTTGGATATTCCGGGCTCTCTCCTTCCCGAAATCCGTTCTTCTTCAGAACTCTATGCCCATACCTCTCCGAAGTTATTTCCTGTGGGTATTCCCATCGCGGGTATCGCTGGCGATCAACAGGCGGCGCTTTTTGGGCAGGTGTGTACCAAGGCGGGGATGGTAAAAAACACCTACGGTACAGGCTGCTTTATGCTGATGAATACCGGTGAGCGCGCTGTTGCGAGCCCCAACAATTTGTTGGCAACGGTTGCTTGGCGAGTTGCGGGTAAAACTATCTACGCCTTGGAGGGTAGCGTTTTTATCGGCGGTGCCGTGGTGCAATGGCTTAGAGATGGCTTGGGGATAATCAAACAAGCGGCCGATGTGGAGGCCCTGGCCAGAAGCGTGAAGGGCACCGATGGTGTTTATCTCGTGCCTGCTTTTGCCGGGCTGGGGGCGCCTCATTGGGACCCCTACGCGAGGGGGATAATCGTGGGAATTACTAGGGGGACCAGCGCAGGTCAAATAGCGCTTGCCTCCTTGCAAAGCATAGCGTTGCAGTCGCATGATGTTCTAGAGCGGATGGTTGCCGATTCGGGGGTGGCGGTTGCGGAATTGCGGGTTGATGGTGGGGCAACCAGCAACGATTTACTCATGCAGTTTCAAGCCGATATCCTTGGCGTTCCTGTGGTTAAACCCGTTGTTACGGAAACGACGGCGCTCGGAGCGGCTTATCTTGCGGGGCTGGCCGTGGGTTTTTGGCATAGCGCCGAAGAAATAGCTAAGGGTGTGGCAATTGCCAGGAGGTTCGAGCCAGTAATGTCGCGGGACGAGGCGCAAGCAATAATCTACGATTGGCGTCGCGCCATTGACCGCTCCAAGGGGTGGGCGCGGTAATTAATTTTCGATGGAAGCACGACGACAACGATGGGGCGGGTGAACCTTTTGCTGCATCAATGTTGGCGATGGTGACAATGAGCATTTGACGGATATTGTGGCAATACCCACGGGTACTCCGCCGTGGTATTAGAGAAAATACAGAGGAACGGAAGATGAAGAGAGCAGAGATGTTGCAAAGGCTTAGCCGTGAGGGCGAGCTTTGGGATGTGATTGTCGTTGGCGGCGGTGCCACGGGCTTGGGGGTTGCAGTTGATGCTGCCAACCGCGGCTATAAGACGCTACTTCTGGAACAGAGCGATTTCGCCCAGGGCACTTCCAGCAGAAGCACAAAGCTCATCCATGGCGGTGTCCGCTATCTTAAACAAGGCAACATCTCGCTGGTGTTGGAAGCTCTGCACGAGCGCGGTTTACTTTTAAGGAATGCCCCGCATTTGGTGCGCCACCAATCCTTCATTGTTCCCGCTTATGATTGGTGGGATGGCCCTTTTTACGGCATCGGGTTGAAACTCTACGATATGCTTGCCGGCGAGTTGGGGTTTGGTGCTTCCCAGCACCTCTCCCGCAGGGAGACGATTAAACGCATCCCCACCGTTGCCAGTGAAGGGCTTCTGGGCGGCATTGTGTATTTTGATGGTCAGTTTGACGATGCCCGTCTGGCCATCAATCTGGCACAAACGGCGGTAGCGCAGGGCGCGACCCTCATCAACCATACCAAGGTTATCGGCTTAAAAAAGGGCAAGGATGGCTTAATCTGTGGTGTGCGAGCCAGAGATGAGGTTGCGGCAGACGAGTTTGATGTTCTTGGTAAGGTGGTTATCAATGCCAGTGGTGTTTTCGTAGAGGGTATCATCAAGATGGATATTCCCAGTGCCGGAAAAATTATCGCGCCTTCGCAGGGAGCGCACATCGTGGTGGATAAAAAATTTCTGCCGGGCAAGAACGCGATCATGGTGCCGCATACCGATGATGGGCGCGTAATGTTTGCCGTGCCTTGGGAGGGTAAGGTGGTGGTTGGCACCACCGATACACCCATTAAAAAAATAGATCTGGAACCCCGCCCGCTTTCGCAGGAGGTGGATTTTATCATTCGTAACGCGAGGCAGTATCTAGCGATGAAGCCCAACAAGGAGGATATTTTGAGCACCTTTGCGGGTATCAGGCCACTATTCATAGGTGCGGGCAAGGGCAAAAAAACGGCGCAACTATCCCGTGATCACACCTTGCTGATTTCCCCCACGGGTTTGGTAACCATAACGGGGGGGAAGTGGACAACATACCGTAAGATGGCGGAAGATACCGTGAACCAAGCGGCGATTATCGCGGGTCTAGCGCGGGCGCAATGTCAGACAGAAAACCTGCCCATCAGCGGCGCAATGCCCGTAGTTACCGCGGATGACCCGTTGGGGTACTACGGTAGCGATGCCTGCAAAATTAGGGAATTGATGAAGAAAGACAAAAAGTTATCGCAGGGACTGAGTCCCCAATTCCCCTACAGTGTGGCGGAGATCGTTTGGGCTGTTCGTGAGGAAATGGCAATTAAGCTGGAAGATGTGCTTTCCCGTCGCACCCGTGCGTTACTGCTCGATGCGAAGGAAAGCGTTGCCATAGCACCAAGGGTTGCAACCGTGATGGCACAAGAATTGGGCAAGGACGAATCCTGGGTGGCACGCGAAGTTGCCGAATACACAAAGCTTGCACAGAATTATCTGCCATGGTGTTGAGCTGCCCAATCATGGCAATAGCAGTTTTTTATTAGGGGGTTGTCCGAAAAAGGGGGGGGTATTCTCTTTATTCCTTCTCCTCGCAACTTAATCCCCGATTGTTGGCGAATAATTTGGCAGAGATCCCTTTCAATCTGCCCAATCCCTCTGAGGTAAGGGGGGGGGCATACTAAAAAAGTGAGGTGCTAAAATGGACAGACGAACCTTTTTAAAACTGACAACGGTTTCCCTCGCGGGGCTTTCGCCCTTGGCAAAGCTGGAGTTGTTACATGCTAAGGGAATTTCCGCCGAACAACTCGGCACATCAGCGCCCGCCAAGGGTTTTGTGTTGCCCCGCAGTGAAGCGATTACCATTTCTCTTAGCGATCTCTTCAAGGTAGGGCCAGGTCCTTCGAGCTCTCACACCATTGCCCCCCTCCGCATTGCTGCCGACTTTTTACAGGCGTTAGAAAATTTGCCCACGGAGACCATTCGTCCCGCGCAGGCGTTGGAAGTACGGCTCTACGGTAGCCTCAGCGCTACCGGCAGGGGGCATCATACGGATCGTGCCATCATTGCGGGACTTCTAGGCGAAAAGCCGGAGACCTGTAACACCAGCCTGATGGATGCTTTGGGGGATACAACGAAGAGCTATAGCGCCACCATCCAAGGAAAAAAGTTCACCATTCATCACGGAATGATTGTTTGGGATGTGGTGGAGCATAATCTCCCCTTTGCCAATACGATGGTGATGCGGCTGCTGGCTGCTGATGGTTCATCCCTCTTTGAACGAGAGTATTATTCCACTGGTGGGGGATTTTTCCAATGGAAAGGACAGCCGCCTGCCCAACGGGGCAAGCCACTTTACCAATATAACAGCATGGAAAGCTTTAGGAGAATTCTTACCGATCACGGAAAAACATTGGACGAGGTGATGCTGGCTAATGAGATGGCGATAATGGGAGTTGATGCCGCGACCGTAATGACCAGGCTGGATTTAATCATCGCCACGATGGAGAATAGCGTCAAACAGGGCCTTGCCGAAGAAGGGCTGATACCCGCGCCTTTCGAGTTTCATCGTAAAGCTAAGCTGATATACGAAAAATCCTTGGGCGAAGAATCTGCCAGCCGTTTTATGAAGCAGTTGAGTAGCTATGCCCTGGCTGTTTCTGAAGGAAATGCCTGTGGCCGTCTCGCGGTTACCGCACCTACCCTAGGTTCAGCGGGCACCATGCCCGCGGTGCTCCATATGATGAAACACCATCTTAATATGCCGCAAGAAGCATTGAGAAGTGGCTTGCTCGCCGGTGGGCTGGTGGGTTTTTTGTGTAAAACCAACGCCAGTGTTGCGGGGGCGGAGGTTGGTTGCCAAGGAGAGATCGGTGTCGCTTCGGCGATGGCCGCGGCGATGCTTGCCCACGCCAGCGGTGCTGACATTGATACCACCGAAGTTGCGGCCACAATGGCGCTGGAACACCACTTGGGAATGTCCTGCGACCCTGTGGGAGGGTTTGTGCTAATTCCTTGTATTGAAAGAAACGCCTTTGGCGCTGTGAAGGCTTATAATTCCTACCTCATCGCGAGCACCGAGCTTACTTCGCAACACTGGGAGGATCTGGATAGGGTGATTGCCGCAATGCTACAAACGGGGCAGGCTCTTCCTGCGGCTTTCCGTGAAACAGGCGCGGGTGGATTGGGAAGTAGCATGGTTAACTGTTAATACTGGTTAATTGCAAGAAGCCGTAAGAATAGGTTAAACTGCCCATTATCGCCTGTAGATTGGTAGTTCTCCCTCTGGTTTGGGTTTTTTGCCCTTGACTTGGCTTATGGCTTTGGTTAGTGCCCTACCACAAACTGGAAAGGTTTTTCTAACGATGATGCGGGGAAACGGTTTTTACAAGATGAGAGAAATTAAGAAGGCTCTCCTCTTGTGTCTTATCCTGCTGCTTAGCAATGCAAATCGTTGCTACTCGCGTCTTTAGTTTTTTATCACAACAAAGCAAAAGCCACGGGTAGTAAAGAAACCGTGGCTTTTTTATTATTAAGCTCCAACAAACTCCAAACTAGGGAGGGAACATGGGATACGACATCGTCTGGCATGGCAGGGGTGGACAAGGTGTGGTGGTTGCTGCGCACATCCTCGCCCAAGCCGCGTACTTGGAGGGTTTTGGCGGAATAACCTCCGCGCCACAGTTTGGCCCTGAACGGCGGGGTGCTCCGCTAACGGCTTCCACCAGAATCTCTTCCACCACCATTAGAACGGTATCTCAGGTGCAAAAAGCCGACATCGCAGTGGTGTTGGATCCTTCCTTGATGAGAATAATCAATATCGCTGCAACTCTTAATGATGGCGGATTAATTGTCATCAACACCAACCTTCAACCTCATGACTTCCCCGCTTATGCGGAATATGCCGTTGCCACCTGCGATGCGTTACATATCGCCAACGGTTGCGGTTTGCTCAAAGATGGTAGTGCGGTGGTTAACGCGCCCATGGTCGGTGCTTTGGCAAGGGCCTCGGGGATTATCTCTTTATCCTCGCTGGAGAAGGTTTTTACTGAACGCTTCAAGGGGGTCTTGGCCAGCGTTAACTTGATGGCGGTAAACGAGGCCTATGTGGCGACCATCCTAAAAAAACGAGGAGAGTAGCGGGATGATATATAAAGATTTCAACATTTTTTCCGCCGCAACTTCAGCGCTGGGAGAATTGGGTAAAACAGGGGATTGGCGGGATCTGAAGCCCATAATTGATTATGGTAAGTGTATCCCCGTTGTGAAGGATAAGCCTTCCTGCTTTCTTTGTTGGCTATACTGTCCGGAGGGAGTGGTAAGCTCTTCCTCCCCGCCGCGGATTGATTACGATTACTGCAAGGGCTGTGGAATATGCGCTGAGGAATGCCCTGCTAAGGCGATTACCATGGTGGAGGAAAGCAAATGAGTAAAGCGATAATAATGACGGGAAACAGCGCCGCCGCCCTTGCCGCCAAGATGTGTCGGATACAGGTGGTGGCCGCCTATCCCATAACTCCCCAAACCTCCATAACCGAGGCGATTTCCAATTATGTTGAAAGTGGTGAATTAAAAGCCGAGTATGTTCGCGTGGAATCTGAGCATTCCGCATTAACGGTTTGCATTGCCGCTTCTACGGTGGGAGCGCGGGCGTTTACCTCCACCAGTTCGCATGGCTTGCTCTACATGCACGAACAGGTGCACTGGGCGGCGGGTTCCCGTTTGCCGATAGTGATGTGTTGCGTCAATCGCGGCGTAGGTGCGCCGTGGTCCATTTTTAACGATCAGCAAGATTCCGTTTCACAACGAGATACTGGCTGGATACAGCTATATTGCCGCGACAACCAAGAAATAATTGATACGGTTATCCAAGCCTATAAAATCGCCGAGGCCGTTTCCGTGCCGGTGATGGTATGCTACGACGGTTTTGTCTTATCGCACACGATGATGCCGGTTGTTGTGCCCATGCAAGAGCAGGTTGATGCCTTCCTTCCCCCCCTCAAAACTTCTGGGCATTTGGATACCGCCAACCCTCGTAATATCAACCCCGTGGTGTTTCCGTGGCGCCGCGCCGATTCCCAAGGAGTTATGCGCGACGGTTATATGGAGATTCGCTATAAGCTTCACAGTGCGCTTAACGATGCCAGAGGTGTCATTACGCAGGTTAACGGTGAGTACGCCCGTGTTTTTGGACGAGATCATGGGGGGTTACTTTGGGATTATAATGCCAACGCGGCGGAGATTTTGATTGTGGCAATGGGCTCCATCGCCAGTGAGAGCATGCCCGCCATTGATTCCCTCCGCGCCCAGGGGATAAATGTCGGGCTTATCGGTGTAAGAGCCTTTCGCCCTTTCCCCAAGCTGGAAGTGCGAGAAAAGCTAGCGGGGGCAAAAGCCATCATCGTTTTAGAAAAAGCCATCAGCTATGGCCACGATGGTGCGCTTGCTTGCGAATTGAAGGCGGCGCTTTATGGTAGCGCTGTTCGTGTTCCCTTCCATAGCTATGTTGCAGGATTAGGTGGGCGGGATGTAAATGCCAAGGAAATAGAAGCGGCGATCACGGATTCCCTCAAGCAGATTGCGGAGGGCAATCTGGAGCCGCCAACGCATTGGCTCAATTGTCGCACGGAGTAGAGGAGGAATAATGCCAGAGAAGCTTTTTAAGGTTAATCTTCAGGAATACATGTTGCCCGGGCAGAGAGCCTGCCAAGGTTGCGGGCTTTCGCTCTCGTTTCGTTATATCCTCAAGGCGCTACGGGAGGATACCATCTACACCATCCCCGCGAGTTGTCTGACCGTTTTATGCGGCTTGTACCCCACAACGGCGGTGCGGGTGCCGATATTAAACTGCACCTTTCCCAGCACTGCCGCTTCGGCATCGGGCTTGGTGGCGGGCCTAAGGGCGCTTAATCGCGAAGAAACGACGGTGGTGGCGATTGCCGGTGATGGTGGCACCCTTGACATTGGCATTCAGGCGCTTTCCGGCGCGGTGGAGAGGGAAACGGATTTCATTTTTGTTTGTTACGACAACGAAGGCTACATGAACACGGGAACCCAACGCTCCAGCGCCACACCCATCGGGGCAACCACTACCACCACACCGCTACTCACAAAACAGCAACACAAGAAGGATATGGTAAGGATTATGGCGGCGCAGGATGTTCCGTATATTTCGGTGTCCTCGCCCTCCTATCCGTTGGATCTCTATGATAAATTCGTCAAAGCAAAAAGGATAGGGGGATCGCGGTATATGCAAATCGCCGTGCCTTGTCCGCCGGGCTGGGGCTATCACAGCAAGGACACGGTGCGCATGGGCAAGATTGCTGTGGAGGCGGGGATAGTTGTTCTTTGTGAGATTGAAGAGGGTAAATTCAAATTTACCGGTCGGAGCAAGGTCATTGCCGAAAGAGGCAAGCGCACGACAGTTAATCAATACCTGGAAAAACAACAACGGTTCCGCCGTATGAGTACTGAACAAAAAGAACAGTTTCAACAGTGGGTTGACACCCGCTGGGAAGAATATCGAGAATGGTCGCAGCGGTAACGGCCGTATAGAATGCAACATTTTACTTTTGGATAGAGGAAAATGCAGGAGGCAAAATGAAATCGTTCCGCAAAGAGCTATGGTTCGACCTCCCCGGCAGGCGCGCATTTGTAAATATCACCCGCGAGGTTGTCGCTTGTCTTCGTGAAAGCGGTATTCAAGAAGGGCTGGTGTTAGTCAACCCCATGCATATAACCGCTTCGGTTTTCATCAACGATGATGAAACGGGCCTGCACCACGATTACGAAAAATGGCTGGAGGGGCTTGCCCCGCACGATCCAGTTTCTCGCTATCGTCATAATTTAACCGGCGAAGACAACGCCGATGCGCATCTTAAAAGGCAGATAATGGGGCGTGAAGTGGTTGTGGCGGTAACCAAGGGCGCTTTGGATTTTGGCACTTGGGAGCAGATTTTTTATGGCGAATTTGATGGCGGCAGGCGCAAGCGGGTGTTGGTGAAAATCATTGGAGAATAGCGGAGGGAAACAATGAAAATTGGTTTTGTTCAGTTTGCGCCAGTTTTTGGTGAGGTAGCCAGCAATCTAGCTCGGGCGAAAACCCTCCTGGCAGGTTTTGATGGAGATATCGTTGTGTTGCCCGAATTTTTTAACTCGGGCTATCTTTTTGTGAGCAAGGATGAAGTGGAACGGCTAGCAGAAGAAATTCCCACTGGCCCGACAACCACGATGTTGCTGGAAATTGCCCGCGCCCAAAATATCCACATCGTTGCGGGCTTGCCCGAAAGGGCAGGGGAGCGGTTTTTTAATTCGGCGGTGGTGGTTTCCCCGCAGGGATTGCTGGGAACATACCGCAAGAGCCATCTCTTTTTTGAGGAGAAGCTCTTTTTTACTCATGGCGATACGGGGATGAAAGTTTTTGATATTGCTGGTTGTAAAGTTGGCGTGATGGTTTGTTTTGATTGGTTTTTCCCCGAGACGATGCGAGTTTTGGCACTTGCGGGAGCCGATCTTGTTTGTCATTGTGCGAATCTCGTTTTGCCGTTCTGCCAAAATGCAATGGTAACGCGCTGTTTGGAAAACGGCGTTTTTGCGATCACCGCAAACCGCACGGGTAACGACATTCGTGGTGCTAAGCGGCTTGATTTTACGGGTGCCAGCCAGATTACCGGCCCTCGCGGGGAGATTTTATACCGTGCCACGGCGGAGCGAGACGAAGTGTTTTCCGTTGAGGTTGATATCCACCGTTCTCGCGATAAACAACTTAACCCTTTTAACGATCTTTTTGCCGATAGAAGGGTAGATTGTTACGGTGCAATAACGACCGCTCTTTAATAATGGCGGGATGTTACCAAGGAGAGGGTTAATGGAAAAAAGGCTTCTGCAAATAGGCGTGCTGGCTTCTGGAAGTGGCTCCAACTTGCAGGCGATTATTGATGACATCGAAAGCGGCAATCTTCCTGCTAAAATAGCTGTTTTAATTGTGAATAAATCGCAGGCCGGGGCGGTGGAACGCGCCCGCAAGCATGGCATTCCGTCCTTGATTATTAGTCATAAAAATTTTTCCCGTCGTGAGGATTTTGATGCCGCCCTTGTTAAGGCATTGCAAGAACACGGTGTGGAGCTTGTGGTGCTAGCTGGCTTCATGCGGGTACTCTCTCCTGTTTTCTTTGCCGCCTTCCCCCAGAGGGTGATGAACATCCACCCAGCATTACTTCCTGCTTTTCCTGGTGTTGACGCCCAGGAACAGGCATTCAACTATGGTGTTAGATTTGCGGGATGCACCGTGCATTTTGTCGATGAAGGCGTAGATACGGGACCAATAATCATCCAAGCGGTGGTGGAGGTTCAGCCCGATGATACAAGAGATTCGTTGGCAAAAAAAATACTTGCCCAAGAACACCGTATTTATCCGCAAGCGATTAAGCTCTACGCGGCAGGGCGCCTTGAGATTAAAGGGCGCAAGGTTATCATCAGAGACTGCCAAACACCTGCAATCGGTTGTACAAATCCTTCCTGCGAGGAGGGATAATGATGCCGCATGACTTTCATATCCCCATTCTAGGAGAAGCGAAATTACCTTCGCCGTTAAGAACGGATAACTTCGTTAGCGATGCGACGAAGGTGCTCTTGCGTGTCAAAGCCGATGACCAAATGGATGAGCTTTCCCGCGTTGGCGCTTTGGAATCTGCGGGGGCACGGGAAAAAATCTTTTTTGATCCGTCAACAAGCAAGGCCGCGATTGTTACCTGCGGCGGACTTTGTCCGGGAATTAACGGCGTAATTCGGGCGATTGTCATGGGGCTTTACCATCGCTACGGTGTAAAAGAAATTGTTGGCGTTCGCTACGGGCTACAGGGTTTTATTCCCGCGTATGGGCATAGTCTTGTTACGCTCAGCCCCGAAGTGGTTGAAGACATACACAAGTACGGTGGTTCCGTCTTGTCCTCTTCCAGAGGTGGGCAGGATATCAGGTTCGTCGTTGATGCGTTGGTAGATAACGGTGTCAACATGCTTTTTTGTATTGGCGGCGACGGGACAATGAAGGCGGCGCATTCTCTTTATCAAGAAATAACCCGCAGAAACCTACTTATCAGCGTTGTGGGAATCCCCAAGACGATAGATAACGACCTGCAGATCATTGATAAAAGTTTTGGTTTTGATACGGCCATTGAGAAAGCAGCGGAAATTATTAGTTGTGCCCATGTTGAGGCAAAGGGCGCCCCTATGGGGATTGGGCTTATCAAGGTCATGGGCAGGTTATCTGGGCATATCGCCGTAGGGGCAACACTGGCAAACGCCGATGTCAATTTTACCTTAATCCCAGAATTACCCTTTAAGCTGGAGGGCGCGGGAGGGTTATTCTCCGCCATCGTCGAGCGCCTGCAATCACGAAAGCACTGTGTTATCCTTGTTGCCGAGGGGGCGGGGCAGGAAATACTTGCCGCGGGGAAGAAGGAGTACGACGCTTCGGGCAATGTCCGTTTGGCGGATGTGGGTATCTTTTTGAAAAACGCGATAGAAGAGTATTTTTCCCAAAAGAAAACGGAAGTGAATGTGAAGTACTTTGACCCAAGCTACCTCATCCGTTCCGTACCCGCAAATACCGCCGATAGTATTTACTGCGGAGCACTCGGGCAGTATGCCGTTCATGCCGCGCTGTCCGGTAAAACGGGGTTGCTGGTGGGGATGGTTAATTCGCACTTTGTCCACATCCCGCTTTCTCAGGCATCTTCTGGTTCACGGGTTGATCTGCATGGGGATCTCTGGGCACGGGTCATTGAAACTACAGGGCAGCCGCTCGTTTTTGGCTAAAAGACGGGAATAATCTTCTTACTGCTTAACGGGAAAAAGGCATTTCCCCGCCTCATCTGCTTACTTTTAAAAACGGGGTTGGAATATCAGCAAGCAGAAAAACGCCCGCTTTTCCAACCCCGCTGGTTATCGCTTAAGTTGGCATGGTTGTGAAAACACCTCGCGGATCGACCTTAGTGCGGAGGATTTGCAGGGCTTCATCCGTAATCAATTTTGTCTGCGGTATTTCCCCTTCAGGTTTGAGAAGCTCAAAACCGGTAAGTTGCTGGGCAAGTTCAAAGGTAACTCCAGGAGTTAGGGATTTTACCCGCATACGCTTGTTAACGGGATGGAAATCATAAACGCCCCAGGGACTAATGACGGCGCTCGGACCGTTGCCGACAAGGCCAGCTTCTTGGCGGGAGTTGCCGCCGGTCAGATGTCCCACTGATGTAATAAAATCGACCTTCTCGGGGAACTTATCCGGCGTTTGGAGCCCGACGAGGATCATATTTCCCATCAGGGACGAGAGATCGTTATTGCCGCCGCTACCTGTCATACGGATTGCGGGGTTGTGAAAATCTTTACCGATAAGATGGGTATTCACATTACCATACATATCCACCTGGGCGAAGCCAAGAAAGCCCATATCGACATATCCGTTGTAGCATTGTGCGAAGGAGTAGGCCATTTCCATAATGGTGGGAGATTTGCGCCAGGTAAAGGGACAACCAACCGACCAGGGCATGTCGCCCTCAATCGGGTCTTGCCCACCCGACTCATAGACAACCGTAATGTTTGGGGCATGGGTCTTCTTGGCAAGGATTCCCGCGACCATAGGGAGGCCGGTTCCAATATACACAATCGAATAATCTTTAATCTGTTGAGCGATAATATAAGCCAATGTCTCTAAAGGATTGGCGGGTGCGTTTAAGTTTTGCATGGTGAGTTATATTCTCCTTTCTTAATAAAAAAGCCCTGAATCGTGCTTTAAGGTGTATTCTTCATAGGAAAAATCAATGTCTTCATTGTCGCCCTCGGCGGCTTTTGTTTGGCGACGAGCCTCGGCAATCCATTTCGCGCCTCCTAGCTTTTCAACGAATTCAAACTGATCTTTTACTCCCATGATCCATTCGTCTAAAAATGCCTTGGCGTTTTCTTCGCTGGCGCAGGCAAAACGCATACATTTTTCCCACCATTGTCTTGGCCAATAATAACATCCGGGCATGCTCCCGGGAAGCGCTCCAAAGGGCATTTCGACCACGGCATCCGCGTAAAAGAACGGGATGATCTGCCCCTGCTTGTTGTAGCGGATGTTATTTTCGGGAACGATCTCCTCTGCCGTGATGATAACTTTGCGTGCGGCGGTAGCAATCGCCAAATCATTGATTGCAGGCCCATAAATGTAGGCGTTGCCATACTTATCTGCCGCATGGCAGTGAATAAAAGAAACATCGGGGTATAAAGCGGGCACGAAAACAACGGCTTCCTTATTCTCTTTCAAGGGATGTTGTATTACCTTGAGATAGGGATTGTAGCGAACCAGATCACTGCCTAACATCTGCTTGCTCAAGATTCCTGGTGATCCCAGTTGGGCCGCTTTAAACCCTTGTGCTATGCCGCCATGGCTCCATTCGGAAAGAATCGTGGTCTTTTTTGCTTTGAGTGCGCGGTCAAAAATTCTATCAATCCCGCGCATCTCCGCACCGGTGTATGAATTATGCGAATAAGACACGCAACCGTAGAAAATAAAAAAGCTCTGGTTGGTGTTCGGCGCTCCGATCATCTGTAGATTCTTTTTGCCCTGTCGGATAACCTCATAAAAAGCTTGTTGGGGTGTTCTAACATACGCAAAACCGCTATCGGTGATGATGTCGCCATCCTGCACAAAAGTCGCCACCGCCTCGCCAAGCGTCATTCGCTTGTCTTTTTTAGCGTGTGCCTTTTGCGAATGCGCTTCACGCGCCGATTCGAAATCGACCAACCGCTCCAAAATGGCGGTGTCGCCCAACTTAAGGTTTGCGACCGCCTCCTGATTAAACAAATACTTTGCCATATATTGCCTCCTAAAATGGAATTTCCCTGGTGTTGGTTCTCCTTGTTCGGGGGAGATTAATAATCTCAACGACCATACGCTTCCTTAATACCGTGGTCAAGAAGCGAAGATGATTGAGAGTGCCTGCGGACGCAAATGCTTCCCAAAAGGAGCGATATCCCGCACCAAAAACACCAGCACTAGCACCATCGAAGCTGTTTGTTGTCAGTTATCCCTCCCTCAGGGCTTATTGTTGCCGCTGATCTTCCCCTGCTCCTTACACCCAAGCACTACAAACCCTACGCCAAACTTAACTAGTTTCCCTTGAAAAGCCATTTATCTAATAGATATTGTTGGACATTTTGTTGATTTTATGGTCGTTAATTTGCCAGTTTTTGAACATAAATCTACAGAAAGCTTGCAAATTTTCGCCATGAAACCACAACTTTCACCACAAGCAATCGAACGCCAAAGAGATCTTTTCCGCTCCGAATTGGAGCAAATCCTCGACACTAAGCATCCCATGGTCAAGCTGGCCAAGACGGTTGATTGGGAACGCTTAGAAACGCTCTTCGGGGCGACATTCCATCCCGCAGTAGGTCGTCCAGGCATCAGCACCCGTCTGATGGTGTCTCTCCATTACCTCAAATACATGCAGAACCTCAGCGATGAAGATGTTGTGCAGTTGTGGGTGGAAAATCCTTATTGGCAGTATTTGAGTGGGATGCAGTTTTTTACCCACAAGGCTCCGATTGATCCCTCCAGCATGACCCGCTGGCGTCATCGCGTCGGAGAGTCTGGCGCCGAGGAGCTTTTGAAGGAGACCATCGTGGCGGGGTTGAAGCTTAAGGCGGTAAAAACCTCTCAGCTTTCCCGTGTTAATAAGACACTTGCGCAACTCGTTCATCAAACACCAACGGAAGAAAAAGTTCCTCGATTAAAGAAAATAACTGAAACATTTCAAACACCTCTGGACTTCCGCTGGAGCCTGCACTCGTGAAAACGGGTGCGGGAATGACCACAACAAGGCAAGT
>JAIPED010000044.1 GCA_021737325.1 Deltaproteobacteria bacterium | reverse complement strand
TGTTGGCGCCACATGTTTCCCCCGCCAACGATAGGTTAGGTGTTGATAGGGAATTGCCGCTATTTGTCGCGCTTTCCCCCACTTTCGATACGACGCTCTACCACCGGCAAATGGAGAAGCGAGGAGCAAAAAATGGTCTGGAGTTTCGCTATGCCATTACCGAAAATAACTACGGCACGATCTATGGCGATTATTTCCGTGATGCTAATGTTACAGGTAGCGCCGACCCCCTTCTTGGCGCCACCGATGATAAACGCTGGTCGCTATACTATAACCACTTCTCTTCCTTTGGCGACGGCGCTTATCTGCGTGCCGATATCGCCAGGGTTTCCGATAGATGGTACTTTAGGGATCTATCTGCGCATAACTACTATCTGACAAACAAGGATACGGGTGATGGCGATAAGTTCCGCAAGGTTTCTTTTAGTGGCGATGAAGCTCTGGTTGCCTTGGATGCAACCATTCGTCTCGTCAAGAATTCCGAACGCTATAGCGTTACGGCGCTACTGAAATACACCGAGGATCTTACCCAGGAGAGCAACAACGCCTCGCTACAGAGGTATCCCGAAATTACTGCCAGCATCATCAGACAACGATTTTTTGCTTCGCCGCTATTTTTTGCCATGCAAAACTCGTTGGGATATTATTACCAATATGGCGGTGCTGGTGGCGGCTACGCGGGAGATTTTAACCCGACGTTTTCTTTGCCACTACAGTTTGATTATTTTTTATTTTCGCCCACTGTGGGAGCTCAATTGACTGCCTGGCATGATAAAAATAATACCGCGGGAACCGCTACGGATAGTCGTTCGGTTGTGAAGACGGGATTTTTCGCCAGCACGGATTTATCCCGCGTTTATAATTTCAATTTGTTGGGTGTAGAGAAAATCAAGCACTCCGTTAGGCCTGAAGTTGCCTACGCTTATCACGAGGGCTATCAGGAGCACAGCGCCTATCTTCCCGCCTATGTTTCTGCTCTGCCGCCGCAAAATCTCATTTCTTTGAGCCTGATTAACGAGATAATCGCCCGGGAAACGGATGCAAATGACAAACCGCACTATCGGCAGTTTTTGTACGCCAAGATATCGCAGACATTTAATGTAACGGAGGCGCAGCGGGACTATGGCGCCGCGCCGCAACGCCCCTTGGGGAATTTATCGTTGCTGATGGATTTCACTCCCCATCGTTATTTTAGTTTTTCACTTCGTGATATATTTTCCACCAACGAGGGTATTTTCCTTACGGAAAATTACGAGATGCGGATTAGCGATTATCGTGGTGATAGCGCCCATGTTTCCTACCGCTACGATTGGGTGGGCAACATTCGGGAGCTCTATTACGGTGTTGATTTCGCGTTAAACCCCAGCGCCAAGCTCTCTTTTAACCACCGCCGTGATCTTCTTAATAACCGCGATGTCGGAACGGGATACTCCCTTGCTTATAAAAAAGATTGCTGGGATTTTTTAGTTAACTACAGCAAAACAACATCGCTTGATGCCTACGGTCGTGAATATGACGATTGGTCTATCAAATTTTTATTGAACCTGCGGGGATTGGGCGGGTTAAGCTTTTAAATAAAAACTGAGTTTCAACTCAAAAAATAACTAGCCAAGGAGATGACCATGAACAAGTACCAATTTTTTGCAGTGGAAAGAGAAAACGAACAGGTAGCATTTCTATATCTCAATCGTCCCGATAAGCTCAACGCGATGAACATGCCCTTTTGGGAAGAGTTGCCCGTGGTGGCAGAAGAGCTGGAGGCGGACGAAAAGCTACGGGTGGTTATCATCGCCGGTAAGGGCAAGGCGCTATCTGCGGGCATTGATGTTTTTGATTTTTTCATCAACTGCTCGGAGATCATTGCCTGCAAAGATCTGGCGGCGCGGGAAAAGATGCGCGGGCTCATCTTAAAAATGCAACGGGGTTTTGATGTCATTAACAATGGACGCAAAATTTATATTTTTTGTGCGCATGGCTATTGCATCGGTGCGGGCTTGGATTTGGCTGCGGCTTGCGATATCCGTTTTGCCTCCCAGGATGTACGCTTTTCTTTGCGTGAGACGCGCATTGGCATTGTTGCCGACATGGGATCGCTCAATCGGTTACCGCAGATTATCGGGCAGGGAAACACCCGCTTGTTAGCTTTTACGGGCAAAGATTTTGGTCATGAAGAAGCCCTCAAGATGGGGCTGGTTTCAGATGTTTATGAGGATAAGGAAGCCCTGTTGAAGGCTGCCTTCGTAGTTGCCCAAGAGATTGCCAACAACGAAGAAAGCGCCGTTACGGGCACCAAGCACATCCTGAACTACATGCAAAATAATGGCGTTAAGGATGGCTTGACGGAAATTGCCTTATGGAACTCGGCATTTTTTAGCATTGAAGCGGTGCAACGGTCGCTGGAAAAACCTAAAAAATAACTGTCCCTAAAAGGAGGAAAGGAGAACGATGAAATATATTGAAGGGATCTATGCCTACGAATGGGGTAGTATATACGAGAACAACTGCAATTCTTTTTACCTTGGCGAAGGAATAAACGCCCTGATTGATCCAGGCTTGAGCGCCTATTTGCCAGATCTTCTGGAGCGAATGGCCAAGGATGGGGTTAAACGGGAGGAAATCGCTTTTGTGTTCAACACCCACTCGCACCCAGATCATTTTCAAGGCTCGGAGATTTTGCAGGCAGAAAAAACGAGTATTGCCCTGCATACAGAGGAAATAAACTTTTTGAATGGTGTTGGCGTGGAGCTTTATTCGCTTTTTGGCATTCCCGCGCCTGAAGGCATTGTGAATATGCCGTTGGAAGAGGGGAGGATCAACATTGCGGGGCAAGAATTGCAGATCATTCATGTCCCTGGTCATTCCCCAGGCTCCGTTGCGATTTACTGGGAAAATAAAAAGGCGTTATTTTGTGGCGATGTAATATTTGAACAGAATGTTGGTAGGACAGATTTTCCCGGCGGTAACTCCGCGCTACTAAAAGAAAGTATTTCCCGCCTGGCTCTGCTTGATGTTGAGCACCTTTTCGCGGGGCACATGGGAATCATCAGCGGCAAAAGAGAGGTGGAGGAAAATTTTGCCATGGTGATCAAGCAAATCTTTCCTTATCTGTAGCGCCAGCGGGTTAATTTTAGGCTGTTAGGCAATTATTAGAAATGAACGGGAGAACAATGCAAGAGAAGACATCATTGTCCAAGCATCTCGTTATGGGCACCGCAGGGCATGTTGATCATGGCAAAACATCGCTGATCAAGGCGCTAACGGGGATTGATACCGATAGGCTTAAAGAAGAAAAAGAACGAGGCATCACGATTGAGCTAGGTTTCGCGTTTCTTGATTTGGAGAATGGCGAACGGCTAGGCGTAATTGATGTTCCCGGGCATGAAAAATTTATTCGCAACATGGTCGCAGGGGCATCGGGAATTGATTTTGTTTTGCTGGTTATTGCCGCGGATGAAGGGGTTATGCCCCAAACCCGCGAGCATGTTAGCATCTGCTCCTTTCTGGGAATACGCAAGGCGATCGTCGCCCTAACGAAGAGCGATATGGTCGATCCCGAATGGTTGGGTTTGGTAATGGCCGATGTTAGCGATTATCTTGATTCCACGGTATTCAAGGGCGCGCCGATTACGCCCGTTTCCGCCATCACTGGTGATGGGCTATCCGCGTTACAAGGTAGGATCAATGAGGCTGCGCTACAGGCCAAACGGGTCGAAGACGCGGGGATTTTCCGTTTGCCAATAGATAGAGTTTTTTCCATCAAGGGTTTTGGCACCGTCGTTACGGGGACGGTAATTTCGGGCGATATTTCTTTAAGCCAGGAGGTTGTCATCCTGCCGCAGAACATCTCTTCTAAGGTGCGTACTCTGCAAACGCATGGTAAAACATCTGAACACTCCTGGCGTGGGCAACGAACGGCGATCAACCTGCTCAATGTGGAAAAAACCGCAATCACTCGTGGTTCCATTATCGCAAGCGCTAACGTGCTTTTTCCTTCCCGTTGGCTGGATATTTTTTTGGTATGTGACGCCAGTGGTAAAATAAAAAATAAAAGCATTGTAAGGTTCCATAGCGCCACAAGCGAAATCATGGCGCGCATAACCTTGTTCGGCGTGGAAGAGCTTCATGCAGGAGAATCCTGCTATGCCCAACTTTACCTACAAACTGCCTTTCCGGCAATTGCGCTGGATCACTTTGTGCTCCGAAGTTATTCGCCCGTAACAACCATCGGCGGCGGGGTGATCATCGATCCGAAGGCAAAAAAGCTAAAAAGGGATTCCGTAAGCGCCCAAGAAGAATTGTCGCTCCTGCATTCTGGCTCGCTTCTGGAGCGAGCTAACATCATCGTCAAGCGGGCCGAGGCCTACGGGATAAAAATAGAAGAACTTGTGGTGCGGCTGGGTGCGCACAAAGACGAGGTAAAAAAAGCGCTTGCTCAGCTCGCCAAGGCCAACACGGTGGTTTATCTTTCCGATAATGAATGCTTGGCAATGGAATCCTTGCAAGCGATTCAGAAAACAATCATCGCTACATTGGAGGGGTACCATCGCCAAAATCCGCTTAAGCAGGGGATCAACAAGGAAGAGCTACGAATGCTGGTAGGTGCTTATTTACCTTTGTCATCTTTTACTCTAGCGCTCCAGCGGTTGGAGCAAAAAGTTGTCATTGACGGCAACGAAGTGCGGCTGGCATCCTACAGCGTTAGGTTAAAAGACGCTACGGGTGTGTTCAAAAACAAACTGATAAAAATTTATGAAGAAGCGGGCGCAACGCCACCGAGCCTTAAGGAAATCGCGCTACAGTTTACCGCGCAGGCGAAGGAATTTAAGGATGTCGTGCAATTGCTAATCAAAGAAGGAACCCTTGTTCGTATTGCGGAGGATATGTATTTTATTGCCAGCGTTGTGGAAAATATTCGTAAGGACTATTTCCATTTTCTTGTGGCAAACGGCAAGGCTACCCCTGCGGAATTTCGGGAATTAACGGGATTATCAAGAAAATACACCATCCCGCTGATGGAGTATTTTGATTCGGCAAAGCTCACCATCCGTGTTGGCGATGCCCGTGTTTTGCGCGAAAAAAAGACATAAGGAGGAAACCCATGGCGAGTACCTTTTTGACACTTCCCGCCAAAATTATAACGCCAAACGGAATGAGGGATTTGGAAACACGGATAATCGGGGAGACGACCCTCACCATTATCTTTAACGATGTTCCTCTTGCCACGAGTGCTTGCTGTGGTCTGCATCTGCAAGAACTTGCCGTTGGTTTCCTTTTTGCCGAGGGGTATATCGTAGGCAAGGAGGATCTTAGCAGTGTCTCTGTAGAAGATGGTGCCGATGCTGGCAAATATACGGCAAGAGTAACGGGCGTAGCACGGCGGGCGCTAAAAGAAGATGGGGGTTGCTATACCATCCTTTCTAGCGGCGCAAAAACGACCCTTACAGAGGAGAGGAAGGCTATTTTTCCCGAAGCGACAGCCACAATCTCCCCCCAGGAGATCACCCCGCTTTTTGATGCGCTGGTCAAGGGTGCGGCAATCCATAACGCTACCAGAGGGACACATTCGGGGGGCATTGTCAGTAAGGGAAACATCCTCGTCATTCGGGAAGATATTGGCAGGCACAATGTTGCCGATATGCTCGTTGGTTATGCGCTCCTCAACGGGATTGCACTGGCGGATAAATGCGTGGTGCGGACGGGGAGGGTTTCTCTAGAAATTGCCACCAAGTATCGCCGTGCGGGGATTGTTATTCTGCTTTCACTTTCCGTTCCCACCCTTGGCGCGATTGATTACGCGAAGAGTAACGGCATGTGTTTGATATCAGCACAACGCAACAAAGAGCCCATCGTTTATTGCGGGCATGAAAGGGTAGGGGAATGAAAAAAATATTTGTTAAGGACATCAAGGCGGGAGACAGGCTTAAAGATCTTTTTTTAATCGCCGAGAAAACGATGGCGCATTCGCAGAAGGGCGCTCCTTATCTCAACATCAAGCTGAAAGATCGTACGGGGGAAGTAATGGGAAAGGTTTGGGATAACGCCCTGTCCCTTGATTTGCTGTGCAAGAAGGGCGACATTGCCCTTATCTCTTGCTGGGCTTCCACCTACAAGGGGGCGTTGCAGATGACGATAACGGATATAGGCGTTGTGGGCTGTGATACCGTGGCGATGGATGACTTTTTCCCCAAGGTAAAGGGTGATGTTGAAGAGATGTTTGCCGCATTGTTGGCGTTTGTCGATAGCGTGGAGAACACCCATCTCCGTCTTCTCCTACGAGGGTTCCTTGATGATGAAGCTATCGCCACCAAGCTAAAAAGAACCCCCGCCGCTAAGGGAATGCACCACACGGCAGTCGGCGGCCTGTTGGAGCATTCACTTTCCGTTACTCGTGCGCTGGATGCGCTTGCGCCCCTTTATCCCGACTTAAATCGCGATATGCTAATTACTGGCGGCATCCTGCATGATATCGGTAAAATTAGGGAGCTATCGTTTGATAGCGTGGTGGAATACACCACCGTTGGCAGGCTTATTGGGCATATCGTTATTGGGTTGGAAATGCTCAATGAAAAGCTGGCGCTGATAGAAAATTTTCCTGAAGATCTTTCCTTGGAGCTACGGCACATCATGCTCTCCCACCATGGGGAATTTGAGTTTGGCTCGCCTAAACTTCCGCAAACAAGAGCGGCGCTTATCATCCACCAAATTGATGATCTGGATGCCAAGCTCTCCGCCTTTGCCGAGCAGATTGAAAACGATAACACCGATAGCCCTTGGACAGGATACCACCGCCTGCTGGAGCGGTATATCTATAAGGGGTGATAAAATTCGGGGGAGTGATTAACCCTCGGCTTTTGCCGTTTACGAAAGTCTGCGAAGGAATTCGTAAATAGATTGGAGAAGGGGTGCAAGCGGTGTTTAAAAAAGATCAAAGCGAGGCTTGACCTTTTTTCCATGAGGGGGTGGTTAAATGAGCAAAAACACATAGGGAACTCACATTTATCGCATCGGGAACGAGGAAAAGCTTTGCCGATCCAAAACGCCTTAGACAGTGCCATTTAGGTGAGGTGTTCGAAGTAATGTTTATTCAAGCCGGGGTATCCATGATCTAACCCGCTGGAGGAGTTTACTGATGATTCGGACTGAATATATTCGTTTTTTGCAAACCCTCAATGCCCAGAGTGTTTCGGCTGATGTAAGAAAAATGGCCAATTTGGTATTACAGCATTTGGGTACATTGATTCCGCTTTCAACTGCGAAGGGACAACGAATCCAAAAGATAGCGAAGTTGGCTCAGGAAAACTGGAGTTCTGTCGGCACAGATATTCATCCTCCATCGGAGCAGGTTACCGAACAGACCTGTCCAATCATCCAGTTGAAAAGTATTTCTGTTGGGCCCTTTCGTGGATTTGCAAAACAGGAAGATTTTGATCTGGATAGTAAATTGGTGCTGATATACGGCCCCAATGGAACTGGGAAATCCAGTTTTTGTGAAGCTTTGGAGTATGGCTTACTTGGAAATGTCGCTGAGGCGGAAAGCAAACGATTTCGTAACCAGCAGGATTACCTGAAAAACGCCTACACCGAAAGTTTCACGCCGCCAACACTTGTTGGGCTCGATAGCCAAGGAAACGACATTTCGATCACCCGAAATGAGGTACTCTACCGCTTTTGTTTTGTCGAGAAGAACCGCATCGACAATTTCTCCCGTATTGCTGCCCAGGCACCGGCCAAGCAGACGGAGTTGATTTCCTCCCTGTTTGGTCTCGACGCCTTTACAGAGTTTGTTCGCAATTTTACAGATACGATGGACTGTAGATACATCGTTCTTGAGGGAGTGAAGGCAAAGGAGCTGGTAAAAAAGCGGGAGGTGCTGGCCGGGTACCAGCAGCAACTGAAAACCACATTTCCCGAAGAAATACAGAATATTGAAAAAGAAGAGAGGGATCTGGCGCAGGCGTATCGTGAAGGCTGCACACTCCCTCAAATGATTACTGAGCTCAATGGCACCGAAGAACAGGTCGGACTGATCAAACAACTTGAGGAAGAACTCCAACAGCAACTGCCTTCTAAGAGCAATGTAACCATCAACAGTTTAGATGCCCTGAAACAGTCTATCGAAACCAATATCAGCGAACTTGCGGGCAAACAGGACGAACTATCAAAAGCCAGTCAGCAGGTTTCATTTAAGCAACTTTATGATGCTGTGACACGGCTAAAGGAAAGTAGTCCTGAAAATTGCCCTGCCTGTCAAACGCCACTTTCGCAAGTGAAAGTGAATCCTTTCGATTACGCTGACGCTGAGTTGAAAAAACTTGGACATTTAAGTCGCTTACAGGATGAGTTGAAGACGCTGAAGAGTGACATTGCCACATCTCTGAACAGTCTATCTGGAATGATAAACACCTGCTGTACTCGTTATCCAGAAAACAATCCGCTCATTGCAATTCAAATTTCAGATGAAAAGGCGATTACCACTGATTGGTGGCATTCCCTTCTTCAGAAGTCCGATGTTGAACTTACCCTGCTGCTGCATATAGAGAACCAGGTCAAACAGCTAGAAGAATCAGACAAGGCAATTGATAAAGCTGCAGCCGAACGAACCGAGAAACAGGCCAAGCTTACCAAGCTTCGTAAATTGGCTGAGCAAATTGTAAAACTTCAAACGCGCGGGGAAACGGCAAACGGGACAAAGAAAAAAGCGGAAGAGGCAATTGCCCAATTTAATAGGGAGAACGCACAGCTTATTGCAAATTCAGAAGAAGAGAAAACGGTTGTTGTTCAAAATCAAGCCATTGCCAATGCTTATGCTATCCTTGTCCAGAAACTGAATGCCTATATAAACAGTCTCCCTGCTAAGTTAGTAGCAGACTTAGGCGAAACTGTGTCGCAACTCTACAACGCTTTCAACCGTAATGACTCTGAGCATGAACAATTGGCAAACATTCGCTTTCCGTTGAGCCAAAACCAACGTCTTCAAATTACATTCAAAAAGAACCCGAGCAAGTATTATGACGCATTGCACATTTTGAGTGAAGGCCACATCCGATGCGTTGGCCTCGCCATACTGACCGCCAAAAACCTCAAAGAAAATTGCCCTCTCCTAATTTTTGATGATCCGGTAAATGCGATTGACGATGATCACCGCGAATCAATTCGGAAAACGTTGTTTGAAGATACCTTTTTCAATAACAAGCAAATAATTTTAGCCTGCCATGGTGAAGAGTTTTTTAAAGATATTCAAAATCTATTATCTGTGGATAAGTCGAGCCAGTCTAAGACGGTTTCCTTTTTGCCGAAAACGGGTGATACCCATATACTTGTTAATCTCAATTGTTCATCGCGAAATTATATAATCGCTGCTCGTTCTCATTATGACAGGAACGAAATCCGAGACGCGCTAGTTAAATCAAGACAGGCTCTTGAATCCCTTACTAAGGGAAAAGTGTGGCGCTATGTAAATAGATATGGTGATGGGAACCTTAGCATTAAACTATGTTCTGCAACCGCACCTATCGGACTCCGTAATCTAACAGAGCAGTTAAAAGCAAAAATCAACAAAGCGGACTTTTCTGACGGAAACAAGACTGATGTTTTAACCCCCATCGAATCCCTGCTCGGTGTAAGCGGTGATTCAAGAGAATGGAGGTACCTCAACAACGGAATTCACGAAAAAACAGATCGAGCAGAATTTGACCGACAAACGGTGCATCAAATCATTACGGGATTGGAAGGGCTAGACGCCGCACTGAAGGTGCAGGAGGCGAAATGAAAATCCTCCATACATCCGACTGGCATATCGGCCGCACCCTTTATGGCAGAAAACGCTACGAGGAGTTCGAGGCTTTTCTGACCTGGCTGGCTGAGACGGTTCAGCAGAATGAAATTGACACGCTACTGGTAGCGGGTGATGTCTTTGACTCCAGTGCTCCGAGCAATCGCGCCCAGGAGCTCTACTATCGTTTTCTGTGCCGCATTGCGGCATCCTGCTGCCGTCATGTTGTTGTCATTGCCGGGAACCACGATTCGCCGTCATTTCTGAATGCCCCGAAGGAACTGCTCCGTGTGCTAAATGTGTATGTGGTCGGCTCTATGTCCGATATATTGGAGGATGAAGTCTTTGTTCTTCACAAGGATGATAAACCGGAGGCCATTGTCTGTGCTGTGCCTTATTTACGGGATAAGGACATCCGCACGGTCGAGCCGGGAGAAACCATCGATGATAAATACGCCAAGCTCGCCCTCGGACTGAAAAACCATTACGCCGATGTTTGTGCAATTGCCGAACAGCAACAAGCCGAATTCAAAAGCGCCGGGCATGATGGCATTCCCATCATTGCCATGGGACACCTCTTCACGGCAGGCGGTAAGACCGTTGACGGTGATGGTGTTCGTGTGCTTTATGTGGGGTCGCTGGCTCATGTAGGTGAGGATTTTTTCCCTCCGTCAATCGATTATCTAGCCCTTGGGCATCTGCATGTTCCTCAGGCGGTCGGCAATGCTGACCACATCCGCTACTGTGGTTCACCTCTCCCGATGGGCTATGGCGAAGCGACTCAGGAAAAGAAGGTTGTGCTCGCTGAGTTCAACAGCACCACGCCAAATATCCAAGAAATCCCTGTGCCGTGTTTTCAGGAGCTGGTCCGCATTGTTGGGTCGCTGGATGATATTCATACAAAGCTGGAAGAACTCAAAAAGGAAGAAAGCTCTGCATGGCTTGAGATCGAATATACCGGCAGCGATATCATCGGCAACCTGCGCGAGATGCTCGATGAGGCTATGGCCGGTTCTGCTATGGAAATCCGGCGGATAAAAAACCGTTGTGTCATGGATCGGGTGATCCGTACGGCCGCAGAAAATGAAACCCTCGATGATCTGGATGTGGACGACGTGTTCGAACGATGCCTCGCCGTTCATGATGTGTCTGAAGATCAACGGCCTGAACTGCTTCTGGCATACAACGAAGTTGTAATTGGATTGGCAGAGGATGATATTAATGCAGAATAATCCGCAGATTTCGCAGATGGGCGCAGATTATCCAAGCAAGGACGGGCAAACCTATGCCATTATCGGTGCAGCGATGGCCGTTCATTCTGAGTTAGGGGCTGGCTTTTTGGAGGCGGTCTATCACGACGCATTGGAGCTGGAGTTTCAGACCCTCGGCATTCCCTATGAGCGAGAGAAAGAGTTACCGGTCAGTTATCGCGGGAAATTGCTACGAACTTTCTACAAGGCCGATTTCGTTTGCTTTGGCGAGGTTATCGTCGAACTGAAAGCATTGGCGCGACTCTCCGGCATTGAAGAAGCCCAGGTCATCAACTACCTCAAAGCCTCCAAACTGCATAAAGCCCTGCTCCTCAACTTTGGCGCAAGAAGTCTCCAGCAGAAAAGAATCGCCTTTAATCTGCGCAAATCTGCGAAATCTGTGGATAATTTCTATGAAAATTCTTAACCTGCGCTTCAAGAATCTGAACTCACTGGTCGGCGAATGGCAGATCGATCTGACGCACCCGGCCTTCGCTTCTGACGGCATCTTCGCCATAACAGGCCCCACTGGCGCGGGAAAGACCACCATCCTTGATGCCATTTGCCTTGCCCTTTACGGGCGGACGCCTCGCTTGAACAAGGTCACCAAAAGCGGAAATGAAATCATGTCCCGCCAGACCGGCGAATGCTTTGCTGAAGTGATGTTCGAGGCTCAGAATCGAAAAGGAGGGACGGAGCGTTACCGTTGTCACTGGAGCCAGCACCGGGCACGCAAAAAATCGGACGGTGAGTTACAGGCCCAGAAACAGGAGATCGCCAACGCGGATACAGGCGAGATTTTTGAGTCCAAAATTAAAGGAGTGGCCGATCAGATCGAGTCCGCTACTGGCATGGATTTTGACCGTTTCACTCGCTCCATGTTGCTGGCCCAGGGCGGCTTTTCCGCGTTCCTTCAGGCG
>JAIPED010000003.1 GCA_021737325.1 Deltaproteobacteria bacterium | reverse complement strand
TCCCAAGGGGAAAATCCAAGTCGTCATGAATGACGATGATGTTTTGCGGAATAATTTTAAAAAAAGCGGCGATATCCCTCACGGCGCCACCACTGGCATTCATGTATGTTTGGGGCTGCGACAGGACCACCTGCCTGCCTTCCCATAAGCCTTTGCCGTAAACGCTACGAAAACCTTTTTGGTTGAGGGGAATATTCCAGCGAGCGGAAAGCTCTTCCAGTGCCAAAAATCCGCTATTATGACGAGTAAAGCGGTATTTTTCTCCGGGATTGCCCAATCCAACGATGAGTGTTGTCACTGTTCTGCTCCAGAGATTTCTTGGACTACGCCATAAAAAAAGGGCTCACCCAGCATGGCAGCCCTTGTTTGCTTCCATAGTTATTGATAGCTATTCCTTTTTTTCGGACTTTTGCTTGATAACCTCAGGCTCTGCCTTGGCTGCTCCTTCTTCTGGGGCAACACTCTCCTCGGCGCGCATCACATGAACGGAGAGGAGCGGAGCATCCTGCGGCTCAAGCACCTTTATTTTTTCACCAAAGGAAATATCGCTAACCTTTAGCGTATCGCCGATATCAAGGTCGCTGATATCCACATCCATCACAGGAACGAAGTCGTTGGGGAGGCAAGAAACGAGCACCTTCGTCTTTATCGGCAACATTTCTCCCCCATTTTTTTTAACCCCGATGGGCATTCCTTGGAAGTGGATCTGCACCTCAAAGGTCGTCGCCGATTGCGCGTCTAACTCAAAAAAGTCAATATGCCAAAAGCGCCGTGAAACAGGATCCTTCTGCACTTCTTTTATTACGCTTAAGCGCTTTTCCTCATCCTTGCCAGAGGCGAATACCAACTGGATGAAGGGCAATGCATCAACGCTCTTCTCGGCAACCATTTTTAGTTCTTTCGCGTTCACAGCAAGCAGGAGATTCTGTTTGTGTAACCCGTATAAAACTGCGGGGACTAATCCTTCCGCTCTCATTCTCCGACAGTTTCCCTTTTTCGTTCCCTCACGCAAACAAGCATTCAAATCCAATGTTTCCATCAACTTTACTCCTTCCTATACAAATAAAGAACTTACCGAATCGTTACTATGGATCCGTGATAAGGCTTCGCTAATGAGCCCTGCAACGGATAAAACAACGATGCGCTTAGACTTTGCGGCAATCTCTTGCAGGGGAATGGTGTCTGTAACAATCAGCTCCTCAATACAAGATTGGTTTAGTCTTTCCATTGCGGGCCCTGACAAAACAGGGTGGGTACAGCAAACCGACACACCTCTTACACCCGCCTTCATTAAAGCCTCCGCGGCATTAGTTACCGTTCCAGCAGTATCAATGATGTCGTCAAGAAGGAGCACATCCCTTCCCTCCACATTCCCGATGATGTTCATTACCTCTGATTCGTTGGGACCTTCGCGCCGTTTATCCACAATGGCGATGTTAACCCCTAGCCGTGAACCAAAGGCTCGCGCTCGTACAACCCCTCCCGTATCGGGAGAAACAATAACAAGGTTACGGTTATCGTAACGAGATTTAATGTAATCAATTAGCACCGGCATGGCAAAAAGGTTATCCACGGGGATATTAAAGAAACCCTGGATTTGCGCCGCGTGTAGGTCCAAGGATAGAACCCTGTTTGCCCCCGCGGTGGTGATTAAATCCGCCACTAACTTGGCGGTGATTGGCGCTCGCGGTGCGGCCTTGCGATCTTGGCGGGCATAGCCATAATAAGGCATGACAGCGGTAACCCTTCCAGCGGAAGCGCGTTTCATCGCGTCAATCATTACCAACAACTCCATCAGGGTCGTATTCGCGGGATAACAGGTGGATTGGATAATGAAGACATCCGCGCCGCGCACATTCTCGTTAATCTCTACCCTGGTCTCGCCATCCATGAATGTTGTAACACTTGCTTTACCAAGGGGGGTGGACAGTTTTTCGGCGACCGCGCTAGCCAAATTTCTACTGGCGTTACCGGCAAATATCTTCAGATCTTCCCTCATCTGACTCATTCCTTTATTCTTGGCTGGGGCGGAAGGATTCGAACCTCCGAATGCAAGATCCAAAATCTTGTGTCTTACCGCTTGACGACGCCCCAGCAGATTTACCAGCTATTCAACCCTGTTACGGCAAAGGCAAGCCATTTTGTTTCTTTCCTGACTTTTTGTGCCAACTTCAGGGATATTTCTCTATCGGCAAAAATACCAAAAACGGAAGGGCCGCTTCCCGACATCAGCGTGCCAAGAGCCCCCTCGTTAACCAAAAACTGCTTAATTTCTCCTATTTTGGGGTGCATTGCAAGCGATACGGACTCTAAATCGTTGACGAGCAATGTTTCTAAATAATGCAAGTCCGCAAGATGCCCGGGCGGGCTATAATCGTTTGTAGGGTTTGTCAAACCAATTTTGACTCCGCGATAAACGGCGGCGGTTGATAATGGGAAAAGAGGATTAATTATCAGATAGTTAAATTGGGGAATGATGCCCGCGGGGGTTAAAATCTCCCCAATTCCCCGTGCCCACGCGCTTTTTCGGAACAGGAAAAAGGGTACATCCGCGCCCAGCTGTGTCCCTAGGCGGAGCAGATCCGCCTGGTCAAAACCGAGTGTGAACATCTCGTTGAGTGCCGTTAGCGTTGTCGCCGCGTTGGAACTACCCCCTCCCAATCCCGCCGCTACAGGTATTTCTTTCTGTATGTCGATTCTAACACCCCGGTTGTATTTTGCCTCATCCAGTATCAAGCGCGCCGCCCGCCAGGCGATGTTACTCTCGCCATTAGGGACATCCTTGCTATCCGCATAAACCTCTATCCCCTCCTCAATCGGGGTAAACAACAGGGAATCACGGAGGGTTACCGCTTGCATCAGCGATTCGATTTCATGGTAGCCATCAGGACGGCGGCTCTTAACCGTTAGGCGTAGGTTAACTTTTGCTGGTGCGTGATAAAGCTTGCTCATTATTTCACTGCTTGGTCAATTGTATGTAGGACATACGCAGATTGTACAGGGCATCTTTAATGAGAGAAGCCTCTTCTGTGGTGAGGTTACCCTCTGTCTTTTTTTGTAGCAAGGCGATGATGTCAATCACCTGCTTGGCGGCGGGCAGATTTTGAGTTGCTTGTTTTGTTTCAGGATCTGGGAACAAACCGAAGTGGAGCATCGCGGTCGTGCTTAGCGATATAATAAAACTGGAGAAATTAACCTCCTCCAGCGCTGAATCACTACTGGCTGTTACCCCTTCACCTTCCCCGTTAGATAATGTGTCGGTAGCTTTACCGCCTTCCGCAATCTTGGCGTTATCATCCCTCTCGCTTCCCCGCCGGTCCTTGACCACAAATCCCTTTTTTCCCTCTTCCATACGCTTCCTCCCCTTCCTCTTATTTAGGAGGGCGGAGGCTACCAAAAAAGGGAAGATAATCAAAGGAGCTTTTTTCCTCAAGCCAACAGCAACCCGCCATTGTGAAGCAAATTTTTACAGGGTAATTGTTGTGGACGGTTTCTCCCCATTTCTTGAGACCTGAGTTGATTCGCCCTTCCACCCGCATTTTCTGCTACCAAGGCATAGCCTGCCATTACAAAATAACCGCCTACCCTTGTCAAAAGGAGGGTTTGCTGTTAGCGAGGCCAGACCAAAGAAGGAGAGGTAAGAAATATGAGTGGCGGTATCTCTGACTATACACAATACATAGTTGATCTGCGGAGACACATGTGGCTTAGCGGCGTTCCTACCGAGTTAAGAAGGCTCATTTGGCAGGTAGCAACAACGGGTAAATACATCTCCGCCAAGATACAGGAGTCTAACCGCAAATTGGCAGGATTGCAAAACATCTACCATGAAGAACAACTAGCCTTAGACAGAAGCTCCGATGAAATCCTCGTTGCCCAACTTGCGAACACGGGATTGGTTCGCGAGTATCTCTCTGAAGAACGGGAAGCACCGATTAAGCTGGGCACAGGGACGGAAAAATACATTATTACCGCTGATCCTCTTGATGGTTCTTCACTTGTGGAAACAAATCTCACTATCGGCACAATAATCGGCATTCATAAAAAGGAACCACTAGGATCAACAGGAAGAAAGACCCTGTGCGGGGCTCTTTACATCCTCTACGGACCGCTAATCACCATGGTGTATTCGGCAGGGAAGGGTTCCCATGAATTTGTCTTGAACCGCGAGGGCGAGTATGTCCTTTCTCAAGCAAACATCCAGTTAAAGGAAAAAGGTTCCATTTATAGCTTGGGAGGTCTGCGCAAAGACTGGCTTTCTGGGCATGCCGCTTTTGCTAATTCACTAGAGGAGCAAGGTTACAAATTGCGCTACAGCGGGGGTTTAGTCCCCGATCTTAACCAGATATTAATTAAGCAAGGGGGCATTTTTTCCTATCCACAATTAAGGAGCAATCCGCGAGGGAAGCTTCGTTTGCTCTTTGAGTTACAGCCGATGGCTTTTCTCTTTGAAGGTGCGGGCGGTGCCGCAACAAATGGAGAGAAAGATATCCTAGATATCAAAGTTGACCATCTTGACCAATGTGCGCCAATCTATATCGGAAGCAAACATGAGGTGGCTTTAGCCAAACAACACACAGCAAGGGGGAAGGCATGATTTGTGAGAGCATTAATGAATTGAAGGATAATATTGTCGGAGTGTTAGCCATCAGGGATGGCGATGTCGTTATCCTGGATGAAAAAACTCTCCGCGACACCGTGATTGATACCATGGTTTTCAGCGCTGTATTTTCTGTCGATGCCGATACCATAGCTCTTGCCCGCTGGCTTATCCGCCGTTGCGCTGCCAAGTTAGGGGCGATTCCCGCTTCCATTCAAGGACTTTATGATGCGATGGGTGCGCAAGAGGTGGGCGGTTTTACCGTTCCTGCGGTTAACATTCGCACCCTGACCTACGATTTTTCACGGGCTATTTTAGAAACGGCGCGGGAAAAAAATGTTGGTGCCGTTGTTTTTGAGATTGCTCGTTCTGAAATAGAATATACCAAGCAAAGCCCTGACGAATACGCCGTTGCGATCCTTGCCGGAGCTATTAAGGCGGGCTTTGCGGGAGCCATTTTTTTACAAGGAGACCATTTCCAGGTTTCCGCCAAGCGCTATGCCCAATCTGCCAGTACCGAGCTGAAGGAGGTAAAGGACCTTATTTGGGAGGCACTGGAAGCGGGATTCTACAACATTGATATTGATAGCTCCACCCTTGTTGATATAGGGAAGGACAACTTGCTGGAGCAACAAAGGGAAAACTTTACCATAGCCGCGGAGTTAACCCTGCTGGTTCGGGATTTGGAGCCTGAGGGAATTTGCGTTTCGGTGGGCGGTGAGATTGGCGAGGTTGGGGGGAAAAATTCCACCGTGGCAGAGTTACAAGCATTCATGGATGGCTACCGTAAGGAACTCGACAAACATGGTACCGAGATAAAAGGTATTAGCAAAATCAGCGTACAAACTGGCACTTCGCATGGCGGCGTCCCCATGCCAGATGGTAGCATTGCCAAGGTAAAGCTTGATTTTGACACTCTGCGCGATCTTTCCTTAGCAAGCATAAGCGAATATGGCTTAGCCGGAGCCGTTCAGCATGGAGCTTCTACCCTTCCCGAAGAAGCTTTTGATAAATTCCCCGCTTGCCAAACTGCCGAGGTGCATCTTGCCACGGGCTTCCAAAACAAGATCTACGATGGTGGGCACCTACCGAGAGAAATAAAGGCGAAAATATACGAGTACCTGAAAAAGGAGCTGGCAAGCGAGCGCAAGGAAAACGACACCGAAGAACAATTTATCTATAAAACCCGTAAAAAAGGTTTTGCCCCCTTCAAGCGGGAGTTGTGGTGTATGGATGAAACGCTACGGGAAGGTATAAGGAGCGACCTGAAAGAACAATTCTCTTTTCTTTTTGAGAAGTTAAAAGTGGTGGGAAGCTATTCACTGGTGGAGAAGTATGTGCGTTTAGTTGATGTGGCGACGATGCAACCATCTGCGGAGAAGTAGTGGCAATGGGAAAATTTTTTGGCACCGATGGTGTTCGTGGGTTGGTTAATCGCGAACCACTGACACCGATGACCATCACCAAACTGGGTTTGGCTATAGCCGCTTTTTTACGAAGTACGGCGATCAAGGAAGACAACTCGCCAAGTGTTATCATTGGCAGAGACACTAGGCTTTCGGGAGACATGGTGGAAAGCGCTCTCATGGCGGGGCTTACCGCTGGTGGAGTTAATATCGCCCTTGCTGGGGTTATTCCCACGCCCGCGATATCCTATCTCACCCCCGAAGGAGGATTTGACGCCGGAATTGTCATCTCGGCCTCTCATAACCCCTTTGGGGATAACGGTATCAAGCTTTTTTCCCACCAAGGATGCAAGCTCGCTACCGCTGCCGAAGAGGCAATTGAAGCCCACCTCCTTGCCACGATAATGCCGCTTGCGTTTCCAACAAGTATTGGCACCAGCGGTATTTTTGCGCTGTCCGAGAGACGCTATATTGATTTCCTCCTGAGAGCTTATCCCCTCAGCCAAAAACCACACAGCATGAAGGTAATCCTTGATTGTGCCAATGGCTCTACCTACAAGGTTGCCCCTGCCGTTTTCGCCGAGTTAGGGGTTGATGTCATTGCCATCCACAACGAGCCCAATGGCAAAAATATCAATCTTAATTGCGGTTCGCAGCATACCGCATCTCTATCGCAGACGGTTGTTGCTCAGCAGGCATCCTGTGGCTTTGCCTTTGATGGCGATGGCGATAGAGTAATTGCCGTTGATGCCCATGGCAGAACGCTAACGGGGGATCAGCTAATCACCCTTTGCGCCTTGTGGCTAAAACGGCAAGGCCGCTTAACTAACAACATTGTTGTGCGGACGGTGATGAGCAACCAGGGCATGACGAACGCGCTTAAGGATCACGGAATTGATTACCTCATAACGGATGTTGGCGATAAATTTGTCGCTGAAGGAATGGACAAAAGCGGCGCGGCAATTGGCGGTGAGGATTCTGGGCATATCATCTTTGCGAACACGCTTCCGACAGGTGACGGCATTCTCACCGCGCTAAATGTCCTGGCGGTGATGGTAGCTGAAAAAAGGCCATTGGCGCAATTGGCCGATCAGATGGAGGTGCTGCCGCAGGTTTTAATAAGTGTGGAGACCGCCGCCCGCACCGATTTCATGGGTGTTCCCACGGTGGCGACGGCAATCAACGTGGCACAAAAAGAGCTGGGAGAAACGGGCAGGGTTCTCGTGCGCTATTCGGGGACACAAACCCTTTGCCGGGTGATGGTTGAAGCACCAGACTTTCAGCAGGCAAAAACTATCTGTCAAAGAATCGCTGAAACTATAGTTCGAGAGCTTGGCTAACCCTGAGGAGCGATAAAACAATAGTAAAATCAAAATAGTTTCTCCTTTCACCGACGGAAGGAGCGCTTGCGGAGCATTGACTTTATCCGTGGAGGTGTTGTAGCCCGCCTGCCAAACTTCAAGGAGGTTATGTGATAATGAAAAAAAGTTTGTTTGTTGCCATTGTTGTTGCCGTGCTCTTTTCCGTGAGCGCTCTGTGGGCAAATAGCCCGGTAGGAAAGTGGAAGACCATTGATGATGAAACCAAGGCCGAAAAGTCGATAGTGGAAATCTACGATGTTGATGGAAAGTTATATGGTAAAATCATCAAGATACTGACACCAGGAAAAGAAAATAGCCTTTGTGAAAAGTGTACGGGAGAGGACAAAAATAAGCCTCTGGTCGGTTTGGTAATTCTTAAAAACCTCGTGCAAAAGGGAAATGAGTATGTGGACGGCACGATAATGGATCCCAACAAAGGTAAGGTGTACAGTTGTAAAATCGCCCTTGAAGATGGTGGCGCAAAGTTAAAGGTGCGTGGATTTATCGGATTTTCTTTTGCCGGTCGCACCCAGTATTGGTATCGCACGAACTAAAAAATATTGTTGCAGAGCTTCAATCCCCCGCTTGCTGGCGGGGGATTTTTTGTGGAGGAAGTAGTTGTGGCGCAAATTATTGATGGCAAAAAAATTGCCCTCCAAATCAGGGAGGGAATCAAAAGAAAGGCGCTAGCGCTGAAAGACGCCTACGGAATAACGCCAGGTTTGGCGGTAGTATTGGTCGGTAGCGACCCTGCCTCAGAGGTGTATGTCCGCAACAAAAAAAACGCCTGCGCCATGGCGGGTTTTTATTCCCAAGAGATAACCCTTCCGTCTAGCACCACGGAAGCTGAGCTCCTAAAAAGGATAGTCGAATTGAACAGCGACAACATGATTCATGGAATCCTCGTGCAGCTTCCCCTACCTAAACACATTTCGCCTGAATCTATCATTGAGGCCATTGTGCCCCATAAGGATGTCGATGGTTTTCATCCCTATAATATCGGCCGGCTTTTTGCCGGCTTGCCCGCCCCTCGCGCCTGCACCCCCGCGGGAATAGTGGAACTCTTAGATCAAAGCGGTGTTGATATTGCGGGGAAAAGGGCCGTTATTATCGGAAGAAGCAACATCGTGGGCAAACCCCTGTCGCTGATGCTCCTCGAACGCCATGCCACCGTAACCATTTGCCATTCCCGTACTGTCGGGCTACCAGCCATCGCTTCTCAAGCGGATCTGCTCATCGCCGCTATCGGCAAGGCAAATTTCGTCGGAGCCCAGATGGTAAAAAATGGCGCGGTAGTTGTTGATGTAGGAGTAAACAGGCTTGCCGATGGTTCTCTGGTTGGCGATGTTGATTTCCATGCGGTATCCCCTTGTGCCGCTAAAATAACCCCCGTTCCCGGCGGCGTAGGTCCAATGACAATAGCGATGCTTTTAAAAAACACACTCATGGCGGCGGAACTTGCTTGCCTTGCGAGAGGTGTTTAGATGTTTTGTGGAAGGGCCTCATGGTGTTCGTTGCAATATCCGTTAAATTTCATGGTCGGTTTTTTAACGAGATGATTGCCACAGCATCCCCTAAAACAATGCGTTGGGGTGGCGATTATTTGCCATATTGTTAATCGTTACAACTGTTTCGCAACGGCAATCAACAGGAAATCGCTTTGTGGCACAATTGTTGCTTTAGGAATATACCGAAAACCTCAAGCGGTTATTAACCAGAGAGGAATAAAATGTTTTACCAAGATGAAAGGAGAAAAAGTACAATGCTAACGATTCATGGAAAGAAGCTCCTGTTTTTGTTTGTGACTATCAGTGTGTTAATTGCAACTTCTTCTGCGGGTTTCGCTACAGAGGTTATCCCCTCTGGTGATTCTTCTTCCAATGTTCTCTTTGCTTTAGGAGCGATGGTCGCTTCAGGCATCGCGATCGGATGTGGGGCAATCGGCGCGGGCGCCGGTATTGGTATTGCCGCAGGCGGTGCCTGTCAGGCAGTCGGAAGAAATCCTGGTGCACAGGGAAAGATCATGATGACAATGCTTATTGGTATGGCAATGGCAGAGTCAATTGCCATCTACGCGCTCGTCGTTTCTCTCGTTCTATTATTCGCAAACCCCTTCAAGGTGTATTTTTTGGGATAAGCTAAACTTAACAAAAACTACATTCTAGGGGGATAGAGAAATGACAGCGTCCAAAAGAGAGAAACAGTTATTCACTGTGGGAAGAATCTTTTTCCTGCTTATCGTCATTCCCCTCGCCTTAGTTTCTGTCTTGCTTGCGACCAGCATTCTCAAAGTGGGAGATGTTGCAGAGCAAAGTGCTGTCGTTGTGATGGACCAAAAGTATCAAGGAAGTATTAAGGTTCGTGCCATTGCGCTGGCGGATGAGGTGGCAAGTTTCCTAACCGAGAGGCAGGATGATTTAATGGTAGCCACGATACTGCCTACAGATGGTAGTGTTTACAAAAACTTTCTGGAGAAGAAAAGCAGGTCCATCTGGGAAAAAAGAGATGGTAAGCTAACGCGGGTTTTATTGCCGCTCTATCAAGAGATGGCGCTCATTAACCCCGCCGGGCAGGAAGTTATCAGGGTTGCCAATGGCAAGGTTGTCCCTGCAAAGGAGCTGAGAAATGTTGCCGACATACGGAATACGGAATACCTCTCCGAAGATTATTTTGCCAAGTCAAAAAAACTCAACCGCGGCGAGATTTACATTTCCCCGTTGACCGGTTGGTATGTTGATCGCACCTCCTTTGAAAAAGGCAAACGCTTTGCGGGCATTTATCGCATCGCATCTCCCGTTTTTGATCGGAACGGGTTTGCCGGTGTTTTGGTCATGACACTTGACGCCCGTCACCTAATGCAAATGACGGATAGGATCGTTCCCACTCAATCGGATTATGTTTTTGAAGCCGATCCTTCAACAGGAAACTACGCGTATATGGTGGATAATCGCGGTTTCGTTATTTCCCACCCCGCCGATTATCATGTAGTGGGGCTTGATAAAGCTGGCAAGCAAGTCTTACCGCTAACCAAGGAGAATACAGCCATCAAAGCCAAGGAGGGAACGGAAGTTCTTAACCTTCGCCTCATGGGATTTATTGATGCCGAATTGCAGAAGGTTGCTCTTGAAGCGGCTGCCGGAAAAACGGGCATCAGGACATACAGTTTCGCAGGACATACCAAGTTGGTTGCCTATGCGCCGATTAAGTTCTACTGCGTCGGCTATTCCTCACCCGAGGGATTTGGCTGGATTGGCATGGGTGTCGATGTTGATAAGTTCAACTCTCTAGGCGCGGATGCGGCAAAGCAGATCCGCGAGGAATCCAGATCGTGGGCGAGCACGATTATAGTGATTATCGTTATCTCGGTGTTGCTCCTCTTTGGCATCGCGGCGATTCTTGCCCGTGGTATCATGCGCTCTGTTAATGCTTCCGTTCCTGAGGAAGCGAAGAATCCACTGTCCGAAGACGATGAGGACGAAAACTAGTTAGCTTTTTAGCCATCACCAAAAGGTCGCCAGTTTTGCTGGCGACCTTTTTTCTTGAGTGAGCGCATTCTCCTGTATCCTGACAAAACAAAAAAGTTCAATGAACGCCCAAAGGGAAACACGGGGAGAAGCAAAATGACAAAATTGTGTCGATCACGCATGTAGCTGTAATAAATGAATGATTTCTACCGTATTGATGTTTCTTCACAACCAGATGACTGATAAAGCCCCAAAATGTACCTTTAATCATCGGTGTAACATGTTAAATCGCTGATTTTACTCATTTTATTTCTGATGGTTTTGGCACGATTTTTGCTATTAAATAAGAAAAAAGGGAATGGAGTCATCTCCTATGTGCAGGCTATTTGCCGTAACCAGCAGTGAACCACTTGTTCCTAGTACCGCTCTTAAGGCCCTTGATGTCATGCGCGAGGGGCACGATGGTTCTGGGGTAGGTTTATTCCTAACCGACCTGGGGGGAAGATGGGAGGACTATAAAAACCTTCCTACCCTTTCCGGAATTTTTAGCGATGACGGGTTACGAGAACTGGATGAATTAATGATATCGAAGGGTTTTCGTTGTGAGGATGAAGTTTTGATAAGGCCAACTTTTGAGCCGCCGGTTGGTACGCCAAAAAGAGATAATTACCTCATCCGCGCCTATAACATTCCCACGGAGTGGGAGGATTTATCACAGAAAAATATTGGATTTCGTTTGTTAGAAACCAGAATGAAGTTGAGACAACAAGGACTTGCAAATGAGGCAATGACCGTTTTCAGCTTCTGGTACGATGTTATGATGTTAAAAGAAACGGGAGATCCTCTGGCAATAAACGATTATCTGTCATTAGATTCGCAGGGTATCAGTTCTCGCATTATCATGGCGCAAGGCAGGCAGAACACCAACTACGCCATTAACCTCTACGCTTGTCACCCCTTTTTCATTCAAGGGTTTTCCACAATGACTAACGGGGAGAATACCGCTTTTGTGCCAATCCGTGAGTATTTAATGTCGCGAAATTTTTTAGGCTATACGGGTTATCAATCCGATTCGGAGGTTTTTACCCATATTCTCCACTATGCGCAAAATCAGTTATGCTTGGGCTTGCCTTTTTATAAACATATAATTACACCACTCATGGATAACGAGCTGGAAAGTCATCCCAACAGAGAAATTTTGAAACTGATCAAGCATTCCTGTCGTCCTTTGGTGATTGATGGTCCTAACTGTATTATTGGTTGTCTGCCCGATAAAACAATGTTCATGGTGCAGGATAGCAAAAAATTACGACCTGGGGTTGTTGGCGGTCGGGTAGGAAAGTTTGTCTTTTCATCTGAGGAATGTGGTTTAGATGTTGTTGTTCCCGAAAGAAACAAGCATTTGGATTTTCAGCCGATGAAATACGATACGGTTTGCGTTTCTGCGCAACGCGAAAAGGTGGAAAAATGGAGTCAGTGGGAAGCATTAACCCTTCAAAACTAAGCCCTAAAGATCTTCTCTGGCGCATCCTGTGGGATAAGGAGAAGTGTCGGCTATGCGGTCGTTGCACCGCCGTGTGCCCGGTGCAAGCGTTAGATTTGGGGGTGCAACGGAAGCGGGTTGTTAACATCGCGTTGGGCATTACAGAAACGCCCAGCAATGTTTATGGCATCTTCCATGGTATTCGGCAAAAGACGGATTTATCACATCTCTGTGTGGGCTGTGGGATGTGTGAGTTAGTTTGTCCTAACCGAGCGATATTGGTTGTCCGCAACGAAGAGATGGATAAAGCCCGTTTCCATATCAATGAGGGAGGGAATCCGCGACGAAGGGGTGGGCGACGCAATAACCCAGCCTCTCTTTTAGATGCCATCAAGTTTACCCGAATATCCATGCTTACTGATCCCGCTTTAGACGCGGGGAGGCATGAATTTGAAGTCCGCACCCTCCTAGGCAGACTTATACCAGCGGAGGACATGATGAAAATCACCCGTGAGGGAGGCTACCTTCCCCCCGTGCGTGAGATATACCCCCTCATGATCGGTTCAATGTCCCTGGGAGCTCTTTCGCCTAACATGTGGGAAGGACTGCAAATGGGAGTGGCGTATTTGAATGAAGAAATGAAAATGCCCGTTGTCATTTGTTCTGGTGAGGGCGGTTGCCCCCCGAAGTTACTTCGTTCGCGCTTTCTTCGCTATCTCATTCTGCAAATCGCCAGCGGCTATTTTGGTTGGGATGAGATTCTCCGCGCCCTTCCCGAAATAAAAGAGGACCCCTGCGCCATTGAAATAAAGTATGGGCAAGGAGCAAAACCTGGCGATGGTGGTCTGTTAATGTGGCACAAGGTGAACCAGATGATCGCCGCAATTCGTGGTGTTCCGATGGGCATTAGCCTGCCAAGTCCACCCACCCACCAAACCAAGTATTCTATTGAAGAGGCGGTGGCAAAGATGATTCAGTCAATGTCCATGGCTTGGGATTTTCGCGTTCCCGTGTATCCGAAGATATCGGGTTCCACAACGACATTGGCGGTTCTTAATAACCTCGTCCGTAATCCCTACGCGGGGGGGCTTGCCATTGATGGTGAGGATGGCGGCACTGGTGCTGCCTATAATGTTTCCATGGATTCCATGGGGCATCCCATTGCCAGCAATATCCGCGATGCCTATCTCAATCTGGTAAAGATGGGGAAGCAAAACGAGTTGCCTTTATTCGCGGGTGGCGGAGTTGGCAAAAATGGCAATCTTGCCGCAAACGCTCTGGCACTAATAATGCTGGGAGCCAGTGGCATACAAATCGGTAAATATATCATGCAGGCCGCGGCAGGTTGTGTGGGTTCGGAAACAGACCGTTGCAATGTCTGTAATCTCGGCATCTGTCCCAAGGGGATAACCTCACAGGACCCCCGCCTTTATCGCAGGCTTAATCCTGACGATGTTGCCCAGAGGGTGGTTGATATCTTTTTAAGCTTCGACCAGGAGCTTAAAAAAATCATTGCCCCATTGGGTCGTTCAACCTCTTTACCGATAGGAATGTCGGATGCTTTGGGCATTAGCGATGAGGCGGCGGCGCGACGGCTATCAATATCTTATGTGGTGTAGCGAATGAATAACAACGATTATATGCGAATAGATGGAAATGAAAATGGCAAACGCCTGGATCCGAGGCGGCTGGAAGAAAAGATACAAAAAGCCGTGCGGGATGGTGCGAGGAAGCTGGAAATAGTGGCTTCTGGGCAACAGGGGATAGGTGGCAGGCTATGGGCGGCGGGGGAAGAACCCGTCTATCTTAGAGTAAATGGTTCGGTAGGCCAAAGGGTTGGTAGCATGGGTTTTTCCAACACAACCATCGAAGTGGAAGGTCCCGCTTCCGACGATGTGGGCTGGCTCAATGTGGGGGCTAAAATAATTATTCATGGTCATGCGACTAACGGGGTTGCTAACGCCATGGGGCAGGGAAAAATTTATATCGCGGGCGATGTGGGTGCGCGGGCAATGACAATGACCAAGCATAACCCTCGCTTTACAGAGCCAGAGGTTTGGGTGCTAGGCGGAGTTGGCGACTTCTTTGCCGAATTTATGGCGGGTGGAAGAGCGGTTATCTGTGGGTATGCAAGCGCTTACGAAAATGTGTTGGGCTACCGTCCTTGCGTTGGGATGGTTGGGGGAAAAGTTTTCTTCCGTGGTAATCACCGTGGCTATAGTACCAACGACGCTATACTTACTACAGTTGGTGATGACGATTGGAAATGGCTCTCTCAAGAGCTCGTGGAATTTTTAAATGCCATAAGAAAGCCCGACCTTTTAGCAACTCTCACCATTCGTAGCGACTGGCAGGTGTTACGAGCAAGAAAACCCTTTGAAAAACTTGCTGCAAACCGCCGCTCCGTAAAAGCCTTTGCTAGTGATGTCTGGAACAAGGAGTTAGGCGAAGGGGGAGTTCTGGGTGGCTTATCCACCATCAAGGTTGACCGTTCACAAATTACATTGCTGCCGACGGGGGATTTGCGTCGTTATCTTCCTCTTTGGAAGAATGAAGAAAAGCTGGCGCCTTGCCAGAATGCTTGCCCGACGGGCATACCCGTACAAAAACGCTGGAGTTTGGTGCGTCGTGGAATGATGGATAAGGCGATTGATTTAGCTTTGTGTTATTCGCCACTACCTGCAACTGTTTGTGGCTACCTCTGCCCCAATCTGTGCATGAGCTCCTGCACTCGAACGATGGCAAGCCTTGCTGCGGTTGATGTGCGGCTTCTAGGAAAAGCATCCATATCTGCAATAGCTCCACAACCAGCTCCTCCCACGGGAAGAAATGTCGCTGTTCTTGGCGGCGGCGTTGCAGGAATGTCCGCAGCATGGCAACTCTATCTGGCGGGTTATAACGCTACCATCTATGAAGAAAGGGAAGAATTGGGGGGTAAGGTAAGCGCCACAATTCCCCAGAGCCGTATCCCTGAAGAAGTTATCCACGCTGAGCTGGCCAGGGTTAAAGAGCGAATAAAGGTGGTTCGCATGACGCTTGATCAGAATTGCTTTGCCCGTCTGTGTGAGAAAAACGATTTCATCATCATCGCCGTCGGAGCGCAGAAACCTCGTATTCTGGCGGTGGAAGGGGCGGAAAAGGCGCTTAACGCGAACAATTTTCTCCGCCAAAGTAAGCGTAACGAGACGGGCGTTGGCGATAAGGTGGTTATTATCGGCGCGGGAAATGTCGGTTGTGATGTCGCCAGCGAAGCGCATCGCTTGGGCGCCAAAGAAATAACCCTCATTGACATTCAAGAGCCTTCTTCTTTTGGTATTGAAAGAAAGTACGCGGAAGCCATTGGTGCGAATTTTCTGTGGCCGAGGATCAGCAAAAAAATTAGCGATCGGGGAGTGGAATGTACGGATGGATCCTTTCTCCCTGCAGATACGGTTATCTTTGCCATTGGCGATACCCCAGAGTTGGGCTTTCTTCCTGCAGAAATAAAGACAAACCGTGGTTTTATCGCTGTTGATGAGAATTTTCGCACCTCTCTCAACCAAGTTTTTGCCATTGGCGATGCTGTTCGCCTAGGGCTCTTAACTGAGGCTATTGGCGCGGGCAGGGTTGCTGTGCAGGCTATTGATAGCGAAGTACGAGGAACAATAACGAAAAAGCTTCAACCGGTGAACAAGGAGCGGATCAGGATGGAGTACTATCCCCCTGGCGATAGCGGCATGGGAGATATGAATGGCAACGCTTGCGCTTGTTTTTCTTGTGGGATGTGCCGTGATTGTGGTGTTTGTGTGGCCATCTGTCCACAAGGAGCAATTACCAGAGAGGAAACACCAGATGATGATTTTACCTATAAGGTAAACGAGAATGCTTGTATTGGGTGCGGGTTTTGTGCCTCTGCCTGCCCCTGCGGGATTTGGCAGTTGGAAGAAAATGCTAATATTTTATAAAGAATAAACACAAAAGAAAGGAAGAAGAGATGATTACCTGTAAGACAAAAAAGGATGTTTTAGCCGCGGTTAAAGAACACAATGTAAGCTTTATCCAGTTTTGGTTCACCGATGTTTTAGGTGCGCTGAAGACCTTTTCCGTAACCCCCTCAGAGTTGGAGGAGGGCATGGAAGAAGGAATGGGTTTCGATGGATCATCCATTCAAGGATTTTGCCGCATAGAAGAGTCGGATATGATTGCCATGCCCGATCCTACAACCTTTGCCCTCATACCGTGGAGGCCCTCCGACAAACCAGTGGCGAGGATGTTTTGCGATATTCTTAACCCTGATGGCACGCACTACGAGGGTGACCCCCGCTTTGTTTTGAAGAAAATGCTCGCGAAGGTGGCCAAGGAAGGGTACACTTTCTACACGGGGCCAGAGTTGGAATTCTTCTACTTTGCCAGCGATAGGGACACCGAATGTCTTGATCAGGGCGGCTATTTCGATGGTGTTCCCGTGGACCGCGCCACCGATTTACGGCGCAAAACCATCTTTGCCTTGCAAGATATCGGCATTCGCGTGGAATATTCTCACCACGAAGTCGCACCTTCCCAGCATGAAATTGATCTTCGGTATGATGAAGGGTTGGCGATGGCTGATAAGGTCATGACATACCGCACCTGCGTCAAGGAAATTGCCCGTCAGAACGGTGTTTATGCGACCTTTATGCCCAAGCCCATCTTCGGTCAGAACGGCTCGGGGATGCACACCCACCAATCTCTGTTTAAGGGAGACAAGAATCTCTTCTTTGATGCTGGGACTCAAACAGGGCTATCACAGTTTGCAAATCATTATATTGCGGGACTACTCAAATACGCGCCGGAAATTACCGCTGTTTGTAACCAGTGGATAAATTCATATAAGCGCTTGGTGCCCGGCTATGAAGCCCCCGTTTATGTTGCCTGGGCAAGGCGAAACCGTTCCACAATGATTCGCGTTCCCATGTACAAACCGGGAAAAGAAAAGGCAACCCGCATTGAGTTCCGTTCCCCCGATCCTGCCTGTAACCCCTATCTTGCTTTTGCCCTAATGTTGGCGGCGGGATTAAAAGGCATTGAAGGAAAGTTGCCACTGCCAGCTCCTTTTGAAGAAGACATCTTTGAGATGGATGCTAAGTCACGGCAAGCGGCAGGCATCATTTCTTTGCCGGGTTCGCTTTTCGAGGCAACAGAGCTACTATCGAAAAGCTCTTTGGTAAAAGAAACGCTGGGCGAGCATATTTTTGATAAGTTTGTAGAAAATAAACGCATTGAGTGGGATTTATATCGTACGCACATCAGCCAGTACGAGTTAGATCGCTACCTGCCAATGCTATAAGTTTCTGTTACAATTCTTAAAGCGGGGATGGGTTGCACACCCATCCCCGCTTTTTTTGCGCAACCCGTGGGGCAACGAAACAGCAGCCAAGAGAAACTCAAAAGACCCTTGCACAACCGCACAATATATCCACCCAAAGACCACCGCACAACCTATTCCTCCAAGCAGTAACGAAAGAAGGAGCTTGTCTTCTGGTTAAAATAATCAAAATATTTCAAACACCTCTGGATTCCCGCTGAAGCCTGCACTCGTGAAAACGGGTGCGGGAATGACGGTCGGAAGCAAAGAGGTACAGTTGTGCAAGAGTCTTCAATATATCCACCTGGGGAGGTTCGCCTATCCGTCTTCAGCAGGCCCAGCGGTGTTTAAAATGTGTCAGTTATTTTCTTCAGCAGGGGTTTTTTTATTGCGGGTTAACGAGCTAGTTGTACAAAGGTTTTTAAGGTGGGGAAATAGCCAACTCTTCCATTATTCTTCAGATAGGTTTTGATAGCGTCCAGAAACATTAAAGCCGAGAGGGCAAAGCTAACTTTTAACCGTTGTGAGCGGAGAGGCGGGAAAGATGGCGTCCCTACGGGGATTCGAACCCCGGCTGCCGGCGTGAAAGGCCGGTGTCCTAGGCCTCTAGACGATAGGGACAAAGCCAAAAATCTTGCGTTACTTTTTTTGCGCAACTCTTACAGTAAATCCCAAAAGAGCAGTATCTATTCTTGCTAAGAAATAGGAATGAACCCTTGAGGAAATTAATGAACCATCCATTTCATGACGGGTGCACCCAGCTTTTATAATCACTCAGCAAAACTTCTGTAACAGAAAGTTGGTGTTAGGAGTAAAATTATCTCTTGGAGAACTGGAAGCGCTTTCTTGCTCCAGGCTGACCGTACTTCTTTCTTTCTTTAATCCGCGAATCTCTGGTCAAAAACCCCGCCTTGCGGAGCGGCGCCCGCAAATCCGCGTTCATTTCTAACAACGCCCTGGCAATTCCATGCCGCATGGCACCAGCCTGTCCCGACATTCCACCGCCAGTAATATTGGCATAGATATCAAAATTTGTCCGGTTGGAGGTCAATTCCAGCGGTTGTACCGCCAGCGTTTTTAAAGTTTCACGGCAAAAATAATCGTCAAAGCTTTTTTTATTAACAATAACGACACCGCTACCGGCCTTCATATAAACCCGCGCTATGGATGTTTTTCTTTTCCCCGTACCGTAGTATCTGGCTACCCGTTTTGTCATTATCCGTTTTCTCCAGCGTTATATTTCCATCATTTTGGGAGTCTGGGCTTCGTGAGGATGTTCTGCTCCCGCATAGATTTTCAGTTTTTTAAGCATCTTGCGTCCCAGCGAGTTTTTGGGAAGCATTCCTCTGACTGCAAGATGGAGCAACCTTGTAGGATATTTGCCTAACATCTTTCCCGCGGGCATTTCGGTTAAACCACCCGGATACCCCGAATAGGAATAATAAATCTTATCGGTAAGCTTTTTCCCCGTGAGACGGATTTTATCAGCGTTCACCACTATTACAAAATCACCCGCGTCCAAATGCGGAGTAAAAATGGGCTTATTTTTTCCCCGTAAAACTGAAGCAATTTCACTCGCGACTCTTCCGAGCACCTTTTTTTCTGCATCAACCAAATACCAATCTTGCTTAACTTCCTTGGGATTGAAGGTCTTCATGATATCTTTCACTTCCACTGTAATTTTAGAGGCGTGGCTCTATGTGCTTCAATTATCATTGTCAAGAAAAAATGTGCCATCTTCCACAGCCAAGTCAAAATATCTTGCTTGCGGGATGGTTGGCTTGGATTTTTCGTAAAGCTGTTCTGCATGGACGGCTTGAATCGTGCAACGGACAATATCTACAGCGAGCATTTCTGGCGGAAACTCAAGTATGAAGCCCCCCGCACAACCTATTCATTCAAGCAGTAACGAACGAAGAAACTTACATGTTTTATGAAATAATCGAGATATTTTAGGTACATCTTGATTTACACGAAAGCGAGCAACCGCAAAAAACAAAATGCAACAAAAAACGCATCCAGAATATTTTGTAATGATTTCCCGTTCCATTGCATCACCTATTCGCCACGAGATAGCCATCAACACGATGCTGGTGGGGCTCAAATTTGTATTTGACCTTGCGGTCTTTATAGTTGCTGGTGCGGCTTCAAATGGAAGTCTTGCAAGTGTGCTATAATGGAGATTTATGTTCGCAAGTCGTGCCAACTTATCCAAAATCCCCAAAAGTCTGATTGCCGATGCTACTTCATTGAGGGATTTTCGCCTTGACAGGGGTTATGTTCTTATGTAGCCGCCGACAATCGGAAAATAAAACGGAGGTTGGGGTATCTTGGCAAAGGTAGAGGAAAAAAAATCGGCGAGACATAAATCGGCGAGAAAAAGAAGCATTCAGAATGAAGCTCGTCGCAAGAGAAATTCTTCAATAAATAGCGGTGCTAAAACAGCGGTGAAGAAGGTTGTCAAGGCTGTTATGCAATCGGATAAGGAAGGCGCCATAATGTTATTTGCCATTGCCGCTCCTGCATTGCAAAAAGCGGTGGCGGGGGGAGTGTTGCACAAAAAGAACGCTGCTCGTAGGATTTCCCGCATGGCCAAGAAAATCAACAAACTTGCTTAAAATCCTGAAAACATAAGTGAATATAAAAGGGCGCTCACATCTCTGCAAAGATTGGTGAGCGCTTCTTGTTTTTGCGCTCCCATAAAATCAGTGCCAACATTAGAAGAAGCGACGGAATAATCCCCGCTTTTCGCTAGTTGCCGCGTTTCCCAGATCGTTGTCCCATCATCCCGCCGCGATAGGCTGGCGCTGATTACCATTGTGACTCTTGCTTGGGTGGCGATGTTTGCGGAGGTTAAAGATAGGGGAGCGATGGTAACGCTTTCCACCTTTCCTGTGATTACGGCATCCGCGGAGTTTTTATCGGATACCAACCGTGCGCCCCCGCCTGCAACAATGGCATCTATCAGGCCGTTACGGATGCCGACTTCAATATTACCTTCGTTGGAAAAGTTTTCCCAACTCTCGACGAATACAGTGACAATATCAGTACGAATAGTAGCCCCCCTGCCGTAAAAGCCATACCCGCAAGAGTTGATAATGGTTGCCAAGCAGATAATTAGCGTAAAAATTCTCTTCATTTGCATCAATCCCGCGCAACGATGTTTAGGAGCTTACCGGGGACATAAATCTCTTTAACGAGAATCTTGTCGGCTAGTGCCCTGATGATCCTTTCATCCTCATGCACGGTTTTCTTGATGTTCTCTTCGTTCTCGTCTGCAGGGACGGCAATGCGCGAGCGCACCTTGCCATTGATTTGGATGACTATCGTTATCTCTTCTTCGGAAGCCACATTTCTATCGTAATCAGGCCACTGACTGGTAACAAGCATATCCTTGTTACCAATACGCCCCCAAAGTTCCTCGGCAATATGCGGCGCAATGGGTGCCAACAAGGAAAGTATTGCTTCAACGGTCTCTCTAACAACCCGTCGCGTTAGTGTGTCGTGGCTCTTTTCCAGAAGATAGAGGGCATTGACCAATTCCATTATGGCGCTGATAGCCGTGTTGAAGCGGAACCTGTCCTCCAAATCGGAGGAAACTTTGCGAATCGTCTGATGCGTCTTTTTCCTTAGGTTGCGTAGGGGTTCGGGTAAATCTTCATTACCGTGGTATTTTTCAATGTCCGCAATGAGGTCAAGATGTTCCATAACAATGCGCCAAACTCTGTTAAGAAAACGATAGGATCCTTCAATGCCTTGATCGCTCCATTCCAAATCTTTTTCGGGCGGGGCGGCAAAGAGGCAAAAAACCCTCACCGTATCCGCGCCATAGAGCTGCACCAGGGTATCGGGATCAATGACATTTTTCTTCGTTTTGGACATCTTTTCTGTTTTGCCGACCACCACCTCCCGCCCGCAGATGGTACAACGAGAATTTTCCACCTGATTGGGATAGAGGTAACCATGCTCAGGGCAAGTCAAGCTCTCCTTGCAAACCATGCCTTGGGTGAGTAACCTGCTAATGGGTTCAGCAAAGTTCAGCACCCCCAAATCACGCAAGACCTTGGTATAAAATCGCGAATATAGCAGGTGCATAATCGCATGTTCAATCCCGCCGATGTATTGGTCTATGGGCATCCAGTAGTGAACCTTTTGCGTGTTGAGCCCTGGGGCTTTTTCCTCTTTCGGGGAGCAGAAACGATTGAAATACCACGATGATTCTACAAAGGTGTCCATCGTATCGGTTTCTCGCTTTGCGGGCCCTCCGCACTGCGGACAGGTTGTATTGACAAACTCTGGCAGGGTAGCGAGGGGTGATTTTCCTTCCCCTGTTATCTGCACGCCCTGTGGCAGAAGAACGGGCAAGTCCTCCTCGCGAACGGGAACAACTCCACATTTATCGCAATAAATAAGCGGAATCGGCGCACCCCAGTAGCGTTGGCGCGATATTCCCCAGTCGCGGAGTCGGTATTGCACGGCGCGCTTGCCTTTTCCCTCCTGCTCTAGATAATCAGCAATAATCTCCATTGCTTGCGTATTTTTCATGCCGTTGAATTGCCCAGAATTAACCAAAACACCCTCTTCGGTGTAGGCTTCCGTCATCGTGGTGATGTTTAGCGCCTTATCTGGGGGTTGAATTACCACAATCAGTGGCAACTCATATTTTTTAGCAAATTCAAAATCGCGTTGATCGTGGGTAGGAACCGCCATGACACAACCCGTGCCATAATCGGCTAAGACATAATTGGCGGCATAGATGGGCATTTTTTTGCCGGTGAGGGGATTGATGCAGTGGCAACCTAAAAATACTCCCTCTTTTTCATAATTCTCCGCGGTGCGAAGCACCCTATCTTGCTTCTTCACCTTTTTGACAAAGGCGATAACCTCAGCTTCGTTATCTTTTCCCTTGGCAATTTCGGTTACTCGTGGATGTTCCGCAGCAATCAGCATGAACGAGGCGCCAAACAAGGTATCCTGTCTGGTAGTGAAAACGCTTAGCGCTTCCGTTCCATTCTCCATAGGAAAATAAACATGGCAACCAACGCTTTTGCCAATCCAGTTGCGCTGTTGGGTTAAGACTTTTTCAGGCCAGCCAGTTAGCTTGTCCGTGTCGGTTAACAGCTCTTCCGCGTACTGGGTAATACGAAAGAACCATTGCTCTAACTGTTTTTGCTTCACTTCTTTCTGACACCGCCAGCAAAGGCCGCCCTCAACCTGCTCATTTGCCAGCACCGTTTGACAGGATTCACAAAAATTTACTAGTGCTTCTTTCTTATACGCCAGCCCTTTTTTCAACATCCACAAGAAAAAAAGTTGCTCCCAGCGGTAGTATTCCGGCTCACAGGTGGAAATTTCTCTCTGCCAATCGTAGCTGAAGCCCATGCGCTGGAGTTGCTTTTTCATCGTGGCGATGTTTGTCCTGGTCCATGTCGCCGGATGGATTTTGTTCTCAATCGCCGCATTTTCTGCGGGCATCCCGAAGGAATCCCACCCCATGGGGTGTAGCACATTAAAGCCACGCATTTTTTTATGCCGTGCAACGACATCGCCGATGGAGTAGTTGCGCACATGCCCCATGTGTATTCTTCCTGAAGGATAGGGAAACATCTCCAGCAGGTAAAACTTGGGTTTTTTACCATCTTCGTTGCAGGTAAAAGTGCCTTCCTGTTCCCATCGTTTTTGCCACTTTTCTTCTACCGCTTGGGGATTATATCGCTCTTCCATCGTTCCACCTCGCTAATAATCAAGCCTGGTTTGTACCGCTAACATACGGTATTGGTGATTTCAACGGACAAAAGCCCGCAGAGGAGAAGAAACTTCCCGACAAAGGCAAAGCTACCCTTTTTTCCTATTCTCGGGACGCAGGGCGCGCACCGCTTGCCCGGCCTGCCACATCTCCATGTCCTTCATTGCGGTTAATTCTTTGTCTAATTTTTTACGGTAATCAGGTGCGGAGTTACTCTCCAAAACGATTTTAACCTCATGGCCGGAGATAACCTTTTCATACAATTCGGCAAAAACGGGCTCAACAGCAGCGCGAAACCTGCCCTTCCAATCAAGGGCACCCCTTTGCGCGGTCGTGCTACAGTTGGCATACATCCAATCCATTCCGTTATCGGCAATGAGCCGAATTAGACTCTGTGTTAGCTCCTCCACCGTTTCGTTGAAGGCTTCGCTAGGGGAATGTCCGTTTTTGCGCAGCGTTTCGTATTGCGCTTCCATTACCCCCGCGATGCAGCCCATCAGCACACCTCGCTCGCCCGTCAAATCGCTGTAAACTTCCTTAGGGAAAGTTGTGGGGAAGAGATACCCAGAACCAATAGCAATCCCCAGCGCTAATACCCTTTCTTGTGCCCGTCCTGTGGCATCCTGATACACAGCATATGATGCGTTAATCCCACTACCGGCGAGAAAATTTGTTCGTACCGTTCTTCCTGAGCCCTTAGGGGCAACTAAAATAACATCAACATCCGCGGGCGGCACAACGCCCGTGAGATCATGGTAAACAATGGAAAACCCATGTGAAAAATAGAGCGCAGCCCCTTTTTTCAAGAGCGGTTTTACGGTGTTCCACATTTCTTTTTGCCCCGCGTCGGAAAGCAAATACGCGATAATTGTCGCTCTCTGGAGGGCATCCTCAATACTAAAAAGCGTTTCGCCAGGAACAAAACCATCGGCAACGGCTTTATCCCAAGAATATCCCCCCTGCCTTTGTCCTACAATAACTTTGATGCCATTGTCGCGGAGGTTCAAGGCCTGTCCGGGGCCTTGGACACCATAGCCAATGATCGCCACGGTCTCATGGGCAAGCGTTTCTTGCGCCTTAGCAAGGGTAAACTCCTCCGCAGTAACAATCTCTTCAACAACCCCGCCAAAATTTATCTTCGCCATTTTTCTTTTCCTTTCTTCAGATAGAGCAGCATCAGCATGGTGCCTTTACGGCCATTCTCTTCAAGCCTTTTCGATAGCCACAACACCCGTTCGGGTGAAGTCTTCCATTCCCAAATCGGTGAGCGCCATCACCTCAGCCAAGCCGTTTTCTCCCGTAATTTCTACTATACAGGTATCATCGTTGGCGCATAGCAGTTTCCATTTTTTCTTTTCCACCAGCGCGGCTATTTTTTCTTTTCTGCCCTCAAGTTGCCAATTGAACCGCACCAAGAACATTTCACGACGCACCGCTTTTCTCCCCGTTAAATCTTCCACCGTGATAATATCCACAAGCTTGGCGATTTGTTTTAGTATCTTCGCCAGGGTTGTTTTGTTACCAATCGTAGTAAGAATAATTTTTGTTTTGTTCGGGTCTTTAGTTATATTAGCGGAGATACTCTCAATATTAAAACCTCTCCCGCTAAGTGTTCCCGAGATTCGGGCAAGCACATCGGGTTTGTTGTTTACCAAGATGGAAATGACATTTTCTCTTTCGTCCATGTTTTTCTTTCCTTTCCGCTAATTAAACGAGCGTGTCGAGGGATCGTCGCCTATCTCCGCTCTGCTGTCCTCCTCGGGAGCCATTGGACCAAGGTCCATATCGGTAAGTGGAGATCCTGGCTTTACCATCGGATAAACCCCTTCTTCTCTATCCACGATAAATTCCATCACCACCACTCCTTCTGTCGCAAATGCTTCTTTGATAATCATCTCCACCTCTTCGACCTTGCTTGCCCTCAGTCCCTTCGCACCGTAGGCTTCGGCAATCTTGACGAAATCAGGGTTGCCCAGCAAATCGGTATGCGAATAGCGTTTTTGATAAAAAATTTCCTGCCATTGGCGCACCATTCCCAAGAAGTTGTTGTTGAGGATTGCTATCTTCACGGGGATGTTGTTCTGTACCGCCGTTGCCAGTTCCTGGATGTTCATCTGAATGCTGCCGTCACCAGCAAGATCAACAACGATAGCATCAGGGCGCGCTACCTGGGCTCCAATAGCCGCCGGTAAGCCAAATCCCATTGTTCCTAGGCCACCCGAGGTAATAAAGGTGTTCGGCTTTTTGTAATGGTAAAACTGCGCTCCCCACATTTGATTCTGCCCGACCTCGGTAGCGATAATCGCTTCTCCCCGAGAAACTTCGTAGAGCTTTTCCACCACAAACTGTGGCTTAATTGCCTCGCTTTTTTTGTAGCTGAGCGGTTTTTCCCGCTTCCATTTTAGCACCTGCTCCTGCCAAATGGAAACATGGGAAGAGGGGCTATATTCAGCTAGCTCCGCATTGATGGCGGATAGGGCACTTTTTGCCCCCGCCACGATGGCAAGGCTTGTCTTGATAATTTTATCAATTGAGACGGGATCAATATCAATATGGATTATACGGGCATTAGGCGCAAAGAGATCCACCTTTGAGGTTACGCGGTCATCAAAACGCACCCCCACACCGATAATCAAATCGCAATGGCTAAATGCCATGTTCGCGCAGTAGGTTCCGTGCATTCCAGGCATTCCCATCCAAAGAGGTGAGGAAGCGTTAAATGCTCCCAATCCCATCAGCGAAGAAGTTACCGGTGCACCCGTTATCCGTGCCAACTCGCGTAATTCTGCAGATGCTCCGCCCATGACAACACCGCCGCCAGAAAAGATAACGGGTTTTCGCGCTTCCCTTATCATTTCAACAGCCCTGTTAATTTGGCTACGATCAACGGGTTCTTCTTCACAGTTATACTCACCGTTAAAATTAACATCCGCTTCTTCCAGCTCCATCTGCATGATATCTTTGGGTAGATCTATCAAAACAGGGCCTGGGCGCCCCGAACGAGCGATGGCAAAAGCGTCTCGCGTAATCCTTCCCACATCGGAGACATTACGCACCAAAAAGTTATGCTTGGTACAGGGGCGGGTTATCCCCGTGATATCAACCTCCTGAAATGCATCCGTGCCTATCAGCGCTGTTGGCACCTGTCCGGTAAGAATTACCACAGGGATGGAATCCAGATAGGCATTAGCAATACCCGTTACGGTATTGGTTGCCCCTGGTCCAGAAGTGGCGAGGCAAACTCCAACCTTGCCCGAAGCTCGCGCATAACCATCGGCAGCATGTATTGCCCCTTGCTCATGACGCACTAAGATATGACGAATGTTCTGTCGCGTCATCTCGTCATAAATGCCGATTACGGCTCCGCCGGGATAGCCAAAAATCACTTCCACCCCCTCCATCGCTAACGCCTTGAATAAAATCTGCGCTCCCGAAATTTTCACCTTTCACCTCCTTGAAGATTTTTACAAAAAAAAACCGTTGCCAGCTTTGCGACTGGCAACGGTTAAAAATAAAAGGAAAACCACTACCTAGCCGGAAAACCTCCGCTAATAATTATGCCGATAATGGTTATTTTTTTTGCTAACATACTGAAATACCCTTTCTGAATGGTGGCGACGAGTAACAGCAAAGCGTGGGCATTGTCAAGGAACTAAGCGCTCGCTGTCCCTTACAAATTACCAAGGATGCCCCGTCGCGGTTTCTTGCACAAAACCTAACCTGCCGATTCCACATACTCGGTAATTTTCTCCCCGATTAAGCGCACAATGCGTTCAAAGGTGGGAATGTCCTTTTCCAGTAGCGTCATTCTAAATCCCTGCAAAGAAGTGGAAAACGAAGTAAGCGGCACCACACAAATCCCTGTGGCACCAAGTAAATTATACACAAACCGCTTATCCAACTCCAGCTTGTCACCGCAGAGCGATGTGATTAATTTTTCTATTTCCCCGTTTTCTATTTTTAGGCTTTGTCTATTGTTGAGCAACATATCTTTGAATACTACCGTGAAGTAAAACGCACCGTTGGTGCGGTTCACGATAACATACTTGTTGCTTTTAAGCGTGTCGAAGGCGATATTAGAAAGCTTTTGGTAATGCTCGACCCGTTCGCGCATATAATTTTTGTACTCGGGGTTTTCCATTATCAACGGGATGCTAACCTGTGGCAAGGTTGTGGAGCAAACTTCAGACATCTTTTGGTGGTAGATGAAATCAATGTAGCGCTGAAAAGCGGGGTCTTTGTCGCCGTTATAAATCTCCAACCAACCACAACGGGCTCCAGGCCAGGGAAAATCCTTCGAGATGCTCTTCATGCTGATGGCAGGCACATCGCCGACAACATCGGATAGCAATGCTGTGCTTTTGTCGTTATAAACGATATTGATGTAAGTTTCATCAAAGATAAGGAAGAGGTTGTGGCGCTTGGCGATTTTTACAATTTGTTCCAGGGTGCTCTTTTGATAGACGAACCCCGTGGGATTATCGGGATTGATTACCAGTATCCCCACGATATTCGGATGGCTTTTTACCTTTTTCTCCATTTCTGCAATATCGGGATGCCAACAGGAATTATGGAGCATTTTGTAGGTTATTGGCGGAAATGAAGCGTGATGTATCTCCGATAAAAAATGCGTAGTGTATGTCGGCTCTGGCAAGATAACCCGTGCATCTATTTGTAACGCGCTGTAGCAACGCGCAATGGCGTCACCTAACCCGTTAAAAAAAATGATGTCTTCAGGCGTTATCTGGCATCCTCCTCGCTTGTTGTTATTCTTCGCCAGATACTCGCGAGTTGCCGTAACTCCCTTGGTATGGCAGTAGGCAAAAGCCGAATCGTTCGCCAAAACACTCTTGATGGTTTCTCGCATCCATCCCGGCAGAGGCTCTCCCTTTGCAACCGGATCGCCGATGTTTTCGTAATGAACCTTTATCCCGTGTTTTTCTAACTTTTGCGCTATCGCAACAATGTTGCGAATTTCATAGGTTTGCCCGCTACCGATTTTGGAAATTTCGAATCTCATCCTGTTCCATCCCTAAAATTAGTGGCTCGGGGGGATATATGAAAGGGGAAAATTATTCCACTACATTTTGGTGGGAGGAGCTTGTGTCAGGTGCAATTTTGTATAGAATTATGGTGCGCCCGGCACGACTCGAACGTGCGACCAACAGATTCGAAGTCTGCGACTCTATCCAACTGAGCTACGGGCGCGTTTGTTACTTGTTCGTTTTTCCAGCTTACTTAACAATAAAAGAAGGGCGGTGCCGCCACTGCCACCTTCAGTGGCACCTGTCAACTATCTACTCTGTGATGCTCGGAATCGCGAGCACTCCTTTTTGCTCCCTGATGCTCTCTATTCTATTTAGTGGTCTTTCTAAGGCACGACGGCGCGTTGTTACCAAGGCCTCATAATTATTTTGCAATTTATTAATATCGTTACCCAGCCCATCCATCTTGGCGGCAAATTCCTCCCATTGCTTGCGGAATGCGCCTAATAGCCCCAGCAACTCATCGGTAGTTTTACTCAGATTAAAATTTTCCGTCGCCTGTCGGATTAGGGCAAGTACCGCAAAAACGGTTATTGGCGAGCAAATGACCACCTTGCTTTGCATCGCCTCCATGGTTATCCCCGCATCAGTTTCATAAATAAACGAAAAAACCTGCTCGTTGGGAATGAAGCACAAGGCGCAATCAACCGTTCCTTCGGCGGGGTTGATATATTCACGGCGGGCTATGTCCTTTATTTTCATCTTCACATCCGCGAGGAAATCGCGCCGATATTTTTCCTTTTCCGCAGGGGAGCTTGTCTCCAAAAACCGCAGATAGTTATCCAACGGAAACTTGACATCCATATGCATCTTAACCCCGCCGGGCAGCAGAAAGGTAAAATCGGGGCGCTTGCCCGTTCCTTCAATGGTGGTTTGTTTGGTGTAGTTAATTCCCTCTTTAAGCCCCACCGTGCGGAAGATATCCTCCGCCATTCGCTCACCCCATTGCCCTCGTTTTTGTGATGAGGAAAGCGCTTCTTTCAACGCTCCTGTGGTTTGCGCCAATTGGCTGGTAACATCGCTGGTCATCTGTATCTGCTTGCTGAGTTGGGCGAATTTTTCCACGCGATCTTTTTCCAAATCACTGGCGATTGTTGCTACATTTTGGAGCTCCTTGCGCATCAATTCCAGTTGCCCATCAATCAGTGCTTTCTTACCTTCCAATTCGCCCGCACCCATGCTCCGCTCTTTTGCCAGCGTCGAATTGGCAAGCCTAAGAAATTCTTCAGAATTTTCTAAGAGTGCATTACGGGAAAGCGAGCCAAACGACATTCTTGCCTGTTCCAAGATAGCGCTGGTAGCTTCGCTATGGTACCTCTTCGCTTCTTCTATCATCCTGCTGGCAAGCTCTTCCTTTTCCCGTGAAGTAACTCCCTTAAAAAGCATCGTAACGAGCGTACCGATAATGAGACCAACAACAAGACCAACAACAAAGATAGCAAAGCTTCCCACAGTATTCCTCCATTCAGTGTCTATACGCCATTAATGTAATGCTCATGCAGTAAATTTTTCATATAGCTACTAACCGCTTTACGGGAATTATCGCCATCCCAACCGCTACCAATTTCCAACCCGAGTTGTGGGTTGTGTTGCAGGCTGAGGAATCGGAAAGCATCCTTGATTTCCAGAAAAGCATAATTGTCAATAATAATGTCGCAATTCCCGAGATAGTAGGGAATGTGCGTGATATGGCGTTTAAAAACATCGACATAACAGTAATAATCCAGCATCTGTGTCGTTACTAATACGGTGCTGGCAGTTGTTTTCTGAACAAATGTTCGGCTCCTTCTAAGCGCATTGATATCCCTCAATGTCCAAAATTTAGCAACCGCCTCGCTCTGGCGGATATGGCGCTGGTTGGGATACTTATGAAGATAACCAGTTACATAGTCGAAATCCGAGAGCCGAAAAGTCTTTTCCTCTGTAGTAATAAAAGGATAGCCTTCGATGAAGGCAAAATCCATCCCCGCAGCATTGCGTTGATACAAAGCAGCGATGATAGGAAAAGTGGTTGCCTTGGAAGTCTCCGCAAATTCGGCGCTACTGATAACCCGTGCGGCAAGGAGCCTATATCCCTGCGCAAAATCCTTTAGCAGGGCAAAATTGGCCCGCTTTATTAGGTATGATAAGGGATGCAGAATGCAAATGTAGTCGGCTTGGAGTTTGCTAAAGGCACGCAAAAACGAAATTCCAATGTCCCGTGTTTTCAATTCACAATCCACCTCCATGGCCTTCCGTTTCAACTGCCTCCTTACCAGCGATGTGGCATCGTTATAAGGAGGGTTACCGATGATAATGATTTTATCATGGGCGGATAAACCGTATTGCCTACGGGAAACATGCCTAAGACTGTTATGATAAAAAAGGGTAGCGGCAGGTACTTGTGCAGAAGCCACCTTCAGCGCCTCTTTATCAATGTCCGCACCAATTTTGCGGCAAGGGAAGTCGGTGGCGAGAAATGAACCATACCCGCAGGAGGTATCCACCAACGCATAAGCCGCAATGTCGCCCACATTTTTATGCAAGAGAGAGAGAACCAAGGAAACTATCGCGGGCTTTGTATAATAACTGCCGAGATTAATGCGATCATGGCAAGGTAAATGGTTCTGTTCCATAAATGCAACCAACGAGAGAATGGGGTGAGTGAAGGGGCTCGAACCCTCGGCCTCCAGGGCCACAACCTGGCGCTCTAACCAACTGAGCTACACCCACCATCCGAAGCTTGCGGCAGATAACAAAAAGCCATTTCAATGGCAACGCAAATGTTGCTCCTTGTTGCAGCCAAGGGAAAAATATCCTCATTTTTGCCAGAAAAATGGAGTTTACATGATGGCGCCGTTATAAAAAACGGCGAGGCGTATTTTCTCGCCTCGCCGCTTGAATATGTTTTTGCATTTACCGGAATCGCTACAGGATTATTATCTCATCCGTAAAACATTCCCGAGCTATCAGCACTTTTCTGTCCGATAAATCAACTACGGATGGAAAAGCAATATGCTAACTACTTCACATCCTCAAAATCAGCGTCAACAACATCGTCGCTAGCAGGTTGCGGCTTTGCCTGTGCTTCTTTCTCCTTGCCTTCCTCGGAAGCCTTTGAATACATTGCCTCTGCGAGTTTATGCGAGGCGGTTGTCAACTCCTCCTGCGCCTGTTTAATGGCGGCAACATCATCGCCTTCCAAGGCTTTCCGCATTTTAGCAAGTGCCTCTTCTACCTTTGCTTTTTCGGCGGCATCAATCTTATCCCCAAATTCCTTCAAATTTTTCTCTACGGAGTAGGCAAAACCATCGGCTTGGTTGCGTGTCTCTACCAATTCCTTCCTCTTTTTGTCCTCATCGGAGTGCGCTTCCGCTTCTTTTACCAGTTTTTCGATCTCTTTATCGTCCAAGCCAGAAGATGCGGTTATCTGAATGCTCTGCTCTTTGCCCGTACCCAAGTCCTTCGCCGCAACATTGACTATTCCGTTGGCGTCAATGTTAAAGGTAACTTCAATCTGCGGCATTCCTCGTGGAGCAACAGGAATACCCACCAAATCGAACCTTCCGAGGGTGCGGTTATCATTTGCCATGGAACGCTCACCCTGTAAAACATGGATGGAAACAGCAGGTTGATTATCCGCTGCGGTGGAAAATATCTGACTTTTCTTTGTTGGTATCGTTGTGTTCTTTTCGATAATTTTTGTCATCACCCCGCCGAGGGTTTCAATGCCCAAAGAAAGTGGCGTAACATCTAACAACAGCACATCTTTAACATCTCCCGCTAAGACCCCGCCTTGAATCGCCGCCCCGATAGCAACCACTTCATCGGGATTAACCCCACGATGCGGTTCCTTGCCAAACATCGCCTTAACCTTCTGTTGCACCAAGGGCATTCTCGTCATTCCACCAACAAGGATAACTTCATCAATATCGGCGGGCGTTAAACCGGCATCCTTGAGCGCGGTTTTGCAAGGATGCTCGGTACGATTTACCAAGTCTCCAACCAACGATTCCAACTTCGCTCGTGTCATTTTGATGTTCATGTGTTTTGGACCACTGGCGTCGGCGGTGATGAAGGGCAGATTTATATCGGTTTCCATTGCGCCCGAAAGCTCCATTTTTGCTTTTTCCGCCGCTTCTTTTAGCCTTTGTAGAGCCATACAGTCATTTCTTAAGTCTATCCCTTGGTCTTTCTTAAACTCGGTAACAAGGAAATCAATTATGCGCTGGTCAAAATCTTCACCACCGAGATGGGTATCGCCATTGGTAGATTTAACTTCAAAGACACCATCGCCTATTTCCAAAATGGAAATATCAAAAGTGCCACCACCCAAATCAAAAACGGCGATTTTTTCATCTTTCTTTTTCTCCAAACCGTAAGCAAGCGCGGCGGCTGTAGGCTCGTTAATGATGCGTAAAACATTAAGCCCTGCTATTTTTCCCGCGTCCTTGGTCGCTTGTCTTTGTGCATCGTTAAAATAAGCGGGCACAGTTATAATCGCATCACTAACCTTTTCGCCAAGAAACTCCTCCGCCGTTTGCTTCATCTTGGTGAGAACGAAGGAGGAAATTTCCGTGGGCGAGTAGCTCTTGCCACGGCATTCCACCTGCGCATCACCGTTGCTGGCCTCCACTATTTTGTAAGGCGCGGTAGCCTTGTCTAATTGCGTCTCTTTGGAAGAATACTTACGACCGATGAGTCTTTTAATCGCATACACCGTATTCTCGGGGTTCGTTACCGCTTGTCGTTTTGCCACCTGTCCCACCACCCGCTCGCCATTCTCCGTGAATGCGACCATTGATGGAGTGGTGCGGTTGCCCTCCTGATTCGCTATGACAACAGGATCGCCGCCCTCCATTATTGCCACACAAGAGTTTGTCGTTCCTAAGTCTATTCCGATTATCTTTCCCATAAATCCTCCTTGTTAATCCTTTGTTGTTTTTTGTTTTATAAACATTCCTGCTTCTGACTAACTTCCACTCTCGCTGGTCGGAGCAACCTTCCATTAAGCGTGAACCCTTTCTCTATCTCGGTGATAACGGTGTTGTGGGGAAACTCTTCAGTTGCCCTCCGCAATAATGCTTCGTGAAAATTGGGGTCAAAAGCACGATGCAGACATTCAATAGCTTCCACTCCGTGCTTGGCGAGGGCATCAATAAGCTTTCCCTGCAACATCGTTAACCCCTCCTTGATGCCCAGCGCCTGCTCGCCACCTGCGGCAACCATTTGGGCAATCGCCCAACCAATCGCATCATAAATGGGCAATAGGTCGCGGATTAGTCGCTCATTACCGAATTTTATCGCCTCCGCCTTTTCTCGCAGTGCCCGCTTTTTGTAATTTTCTAGCTCGGCAACGGCGCGTAAATATTTATCGTAATTGGCAAGCGCCTCCGCTTCCGCGGCGATGAGTCCTTTGACAACCTGTCCCTCTTGAAGAACAGTTGACGATCTATTATCATCTGGTAATTCTTCAGCAATTACGAATTCTTCTTCCTGCGTCTCAATATTTTTGGAGTCTTTCTTCAACACTGTCGCCACCTATTTCTCATAAGGATTCTGAAACAATCTCATGTCAATCATCTCACAAATTATATGCCCCAGCAGAATGTGTGCCTCTTGAATCCTCGGCGTGGAGTTGGCAGGTACGACCAGGGATAAATCTGCCAGTTGCCGCGCCGCGCCGCCATCCTTGCCCAGAAACGCGATGGAAAACATTTTTTGCCGTTTCGCTTGTTCCAACGCCTTAAGGATGTTGGCGGAAGCTCCACTGGTGCTAATGGCGACCAAGATATCACCATCCTTGCCCAGCGCCCGTATTTGCTTGGAAAAAATATCATCAAAGCTATAATCGTTACCGATGCTAGTGAGTACCGAACTGTCCGTGGACAGGGCAATAGCGGGAAGCGGTGGCCGCTCAATCTGAAAGCGATTCACAAATTCTGCTGTGAGATGTTGGGCATCTGCCGCGCTTCCTCCGTTGCCACAAAACATCACCTTGTTACCTGCCTTTAATGCAGCAACGATAACATTAATCGCCTTGGCGACATCCTTGGTGTTATCACGGAAAAAGGCATCAACAACCTTGATGCTTTCCTGTGCTGAGCGCACTATGTAATCTTCCATCGCCAACCCCATTCCTTATGTTTCGTGCGAGCGAATATAGCCACGATATCGGGGGTGTCAAGGTTACCTGACAGGGGCAAAAGGAGTGAAAGACGCTAGGGGGCAAAAACATAGCGCCGCTGCTCGGCGGCAACGAACCACTCGTGGAGGTTGTATTCGATTCCTAATTTTGCAGGAAGCACCCCCTGAAAACGGGATTGCAAAGCGATTAACTCATCGGGTACATAAAGAAAAATGTAGGGAACCTCTTCGGCGAGGATTTCTTGGAAGCGCCAATAGTAGCGCTTACGGAGCTCTGTATTAAAGGTGTTCCTACCTGCCTCTAAGAGCTTGTCAACCTCGGCATTCTTGAAAGAAACAAAATTAAGCTCGTTAGGACCAGTCTTGTGCGAGTGCCAGATATCGTAGTTATCAGGATCAAAGGGCACGCTCCACCCGAGGATGACCACATCAAAACGGCGTTTGCCGATAAAGTCCTTAACGAATGCTGCCCACTCTACAATCCTAATTTTGACAACAATACCGACTTCCAACAAGCGGCGCTGAATTATCTCTGCGGTTTTGGCACGGACATCGTTACCTTGATTGGTGATAATCTCAATCTCGAATGCTTTGCCCTCCTTGTCCAGAATGCCATCACCGTTCGTATCGCTCCACCCCGCGCTGGCCAATAATTTCCTAGCCTTTTGCGGGCTGTACTCATATTTTGTTACCCTTGGGTTGTAGGCCCAAGAACTAGTGGGATAGGGACCTGTTGCCTCCTGTGCTAAACCCAGCATCACCCCGTCAATGATTTCTCGTTTATTTATTGCATGGGCAATTGCCCTCCGTACTCTTCTATCGCTAAATGTGGGTGAGGCGAGGTTGAAGCCCAGATAGGTATAACTAAAAGCTGGGTAGCGGCATTTGTTAAAATCGCGCCGAAAGGCAACCGTATCGGTCTGACGAGAAAACTGCATCGGCGTTAAACGCATTAGGTCAATCCCACCACTGCGCAACTGTAAAAACATCGTAGCAGGATCGGGGATGACGCGCATAACAAAGGCGCTGAGCTTTGACTTGCCCCCAAAATAATCGGGATTGGCAACCAGCACGATCTTCTCCGTTCCAATCCATTCCTTAAACTTAAAAGGGCCCGTACCCACAGGATTCCGTGCCAGTGGAGTTTCGGTGATGTTTTGCCCTTCAAGTAGATGGCGGGGAAGAATTGCGCTCCCCCAGCTCATCAAGGCGGGGGCAAAGGGTGCACCGTAGGTTACTTGGAAGGTGTGATTATCAATAACCCGTGCCGTTTTCACCTTGAGAAAATCGCCTGAGTAAGCGGTTGGCGTTTGCGGATCTATCGTTAACTGATAGGTGAAAAGAACATCGTTAGCGGTGAAGGGCACACCATCATGCCAACGCACATCGTCGCGCAGGAAAAAGGTAATGGTAAGACCATCTTGAGAGACTTCCCAAGAACGCGCCAAATCGCCAACGATTTTAACATCTTTATCATATTTAACGAGCCCGTTGTAAACAAGGGAAGCAATGTCATGCGATGTTTTATCGCTTGCGAGTAGCGGCAGGAGGTTACTCGCATCACCGATGGAACCAGTAACGATAATGTCTCCCGAGGTGTTTTGAGGATGTTCGGCAACGGAACATCCCACCAAAAAAAGAAAACCTATAAGTAAAATGCCAAACTTTTTCATGAATTCGCTTGTAGCCTAATCGTTGCGTGCTTGCAATCCGATACTCCATCAGGCACGGGGATGTGCAAGTGTGGTCTTTTAGTTTGGCTAACAAAGCCATTTCTGCTATCTGCCACACCAATGCCTCTAAGGAGAATCCCCGTTGCTAACCACCACGAAGCCCTACCGTAGTTGGACGGAAGTTAATCTGGGCGCTTTTCGGCATAATTTTCATCAAATTAAAAAGCTCATCAATGGGCGTGCCAATATTTTGCAGGTGGTAAAAGCCGATGCCTACGGGCATGGAGCGGTGGAAATTGCCAGCAATGCGTTATCTTGCGGCGCAACAATGCTTGGTGTTGCCAACGCCGACGAAGGGGCGCAGTTACGGATAGGGGGGATTTCCGCCCCCATAGTTATCCTCAGCCCTTCGGACGAAGGGGAGATTCCTGAAATTCAGCTCCACTCTCTTATCCCTTCGGTCTCGCTGTTCTCCTTCGCGCAGGAGCTTTCCCGCAGGGGGAAAAAAAGCCAGAGCATTCTGCCACTCCATATTGAGGTTGATACGGGTATGGGCAGAGGCGGAATTATGTGCCAAGAAGGCTTGAAGGTGATTAAAAAAATCGCCGCCCTGCCTAATGTTTTTATTGAAGGCATTTTCACCCATCTTGCCGTTAGTGAAACGCCGGATGCCTGCAACGAGGAGCAATTCCGCCTTTTTAACGAGCTGGTTTACGCTCTTGAAAAAGAGGGCATCATTATCCCCCTAAAACACATCGCCAACAGCGGCGCGATTCTTAACTTTCCCAATTTTTCTCTCAATTTAGTGCGTCCTGGTCTTATGAGCTATGGAGTTTATCCCGATGAATCGCTTAAGGGAAAAGTAAAACTCCAACCGGTTCTTTCGTTTAAAACGCTCATCATTTTGCTAAAAGCATTCCCTGCGGGAAGTAGCATTGGCTACGGTAGGACCTTCATCACGAAGAAAAAAACGACCATCGCCACTATTCCCGTGGGCTATGCGGATGGCTTGCCTAGGCTACTATCGAACTGTGGGGAGGTTTTGGTGCAGGGCAGGAGGTGCCCTTTGGTTGGTCGTATCTCGATGGATATGTGTACAATTGATGTTTCCCGCCTGCCTCAGTGTGCTGTTGGCGATGAGGTGGTTTTGCTCGGCTCCCAGGGAAGAGCATCCATTGATGCCGAGGAGATCGCCCGCCACGCCCGAACTATTGGCTACGAAATCCTTTGTTCGCTGGGTAAACGCGCCCCAAGAATTTTTGTCAAAAACGGCAAAACTGCCAGCGTGGAACCCCGCTTAAGACGCATGTTCATTCCCGACGAAGAAAAATCCCTCTCGCGTATCAGCAAGATTATCCGCCAAAGTCTGCAAGTGCGAACAAAAAGTGTTGAGGTTGGTGATGCAATCTATTCCGAAGTCTTGGAGATGCTTTTCGGTAGGGATGATACGCCGCTAGAACTGCGGGAAAATCTCCGCTATCGCATAAAGCTTAGCGAATTTGGCAAGGCGGAGCTAGTGAATAACGCTTCGTTAAAAAATTTCTACAAGGTTACCATAAAGATTGAATACCAAAAATCCTTCTCCGGCAGTCGGTTCATGGTCGGATGTGCGCAAAACTCCGAACAACTAAAAGCGCTCTTCCAAGAAAAATCCTGCGAATATCGCTGGTTGCTGGATCAACCCCAAGGGGAAATTACCCCGCAAGATTTTCGCTTAACGCGAGCGAGGGTGGGGGGACAAGAAGCGCTAGTTACGAGTGTCAAAAAAAACTCTCGTGGCTTGGAGGTTTGGTGTCAAGTGGCTGAAGTTCAGCCACCAAAGCAGACACGCCTGGCGTTGGAGATTATCACCCGCAAGCGCAAAGATGCGAACACCTTTTCGGTGTTTCTGGTATATCCCACCCGCGGCGTGGAAGTTACTTTTGATTATTCACAAACGGATATCACTAACCCTAAGGAGGTTTGCTTTTTTGCGGGTAAAAGCCTCTATCCAAATGTTAACCATCAAGAAGGCAAACGGATTGAGGTGGCAATTTCTGAATGGGTCTTTCCTAACAGCGGGATAACATTTACATGGTAGCACCAATTAAACTCTCCAACGATAAGGGAGGAGAAGGTGGCATGGAAGAAAAACAGAAGGTGGCGATTTTCGAATCCATCTATCATGTTTTATGTGCCGAAAAGATCCTCGTAGAAAAGGGATTAAATTATAAAATAATCCCCGTGCCACGACAACTTAGCTCCGATTGTGGCGTTTGCCTCAAATTTTCTGCGGATAGCGAAGAAGCGGTTATCATCGCCTTGCAGGGCAAGGTAACAGTTGAGGGTGTTTATCCTCTTCCTTAAGGCAGGCGCGATACCGACTCTGCCGCTCTGTCAATAATCAAGACCCTTGCATAACCAACATCACACTTACGGCTATCTTGTGGCTAATGACCGATGCTGTGAAAAATGTAATCATGAGACTGTTGCATGACCTATTCTTCCAAACGGTAACGGAAGCAGAATCTTGTTTGCTTGCCAAAATAACCGAATTACTTCAGATACATCTGGATTCCCGCTTTCGCGGGAATGACCACAACAAGCCAAGTGTTGCAGTTGCGAAAGGGTCTTTAATCGGAGAACTTTGTTGCTACGAGGTTTTTGGGGGATTGTAGGCACAAGGGCAAAAAGGTGCGTTCCGTATCAACCCCTGATTTGGCTGTTGGCTATTTTCCCCTGTTGGATGGGGGATGCGCCATATTCATATAAACGCCGCCCTTTGCTAGTTCTTCCAGCATCTGGAGGAGCCGTTTTTCTTTGGTCTTTTGCAGCTTTGCTCTGTTTATCCAACCGATATAGTCGTTCCGCTGATATGGTGGACGGGCTTGATATGCGGCTAACAAACCGCTGTCGATCAATGAACGCCTAACAAAATCGGGCATCGGATGTTGGGGGCGCTTCTTATCCCCATTGGGCACAACATTATTCACTTTCATCCCGTGCACAATTTTCCCTTCCAACGCATCGCTATATTCGCGCATGCAGTCCTCTTCCAACTGCAACATCCTCTTTATTGGCTGACGATAATCGGTCCCATCAACACAAAAAACTCCATGCCCTTGAACAATGGCGATAGGGCTTTTCTGCAAGGCTTGTGGCAAAACCTTGTCCAATCCCCGTTTTCCGCCGCCCGTTTCCCCCTGAACCACCGGCACGCCGTTTATCCTCTCTGAGTCAGCAATAAGCGATGCCACCACGGTAAAGAGGGGGTGTCCGTGTAAGACAGCCCGCAACCCTTGTAACAACAGAATTTTGCGATGCGCGGGTAACTCGCTAGAAGCACTTTTATCCTGGGGGCTACTTTGAAGCAACGGAACCGCAACGAGCGAATTATCTAGGTCATCCAAAAAACTCCCCGTAGCGCTGATAAGCAGGGTTTCTCCAATGACATAGGAGATATTCCCAAAGGAAGCGTTGACCAAACCTAGGCGAACAACCTCTTTCCCCGCTTCAACCATCGCCTCCCGCGCTATCTCCGTTTTGGTGAATGTCCCCTTCTTGAGAGCACCCACCTCCTGATGCTTGGCGGTGAGGCCAGCAAATAGATTGCGGAACTCCGCATGGGAGGCGTACCCCTTTTGCGGCTGTTTTACCGCATCAACCAGAAACCTTACCACGCAAGAAAAGCAAGCCACGCTCTGGAGCAGTCCCGCCATTTTTTTGTTTTGTGCCCTAATCATGATCCCCTTTTCACGGATAATCGCAACACGGCGACCATCCAGCAATGGCTCAATGTTGCTGGCACAAGAAGCGACTATAGGAATTTCACCAATGAACATGGCGCCTTCGGAATCATAGGGAACGATGATGTGTTCCCTATGAGCAATCAGACGCATTGCCGTCCAATACGGCTCGGCAGGTTTTACGAGATACAATTGCTCCTCCATGCCCCTATCCCCCTTTTCCCGCTAATCTAACAGCGCGTCAACAAAGGTTCTGGCATCAAAGCTACGCAGGTCGTCAACACCCTCGCCAACTCCGATATAAGCAATAGGAATGCTAAGCTCTGCGGCAATACGCACGATAATGCCACCCTTGGCGGAGCCGTCAAGCTTGGTGAGCACAATGCCATCAACACCCACGGCGTCATTAAAGGCTTCTGCTTGCCCTACCGCGTTTTGCCCCGTTGTTGCATCCAAAACCAATAGGGTCTTCATCTGCTGCGTATCCTTGGCGATTACCCTTTTTATTTTTTTTAACTCTTCCATGAGGTTGAACTTGGTGTGCAAGCGACCAGCGGTATCAACTAAGAGAATATCGGTCTTTTCTGCACGCGCCTTTGCCAGCGCCTCAAATACAACCGCAGCGGGATCCGCACCTGCCACCTTGGATACAACAGGAATGTCATTGCGTTCGCCCCAGATGGCAAGCTGTTCCTTGGCGGCGGAACGAAAGGTATCACCCGCACAAAGCATCACCCTATAACCTTCATTTTTGAGCATTCCGCCTATCTTTCCGATGGTTGTTGTTTTTCCCGTACCATTTACCCCGATAACCATGACCACCAGCGGCATCTTTGCGTCCTTGAAAAAATCGCTCTGCCTCGGCAGTAGCGTCGCGATTAGAATCTCTCGCAATATTTCCTTTCCCCGTTTTTTATCCGTACCCCCCTGAGCTTTTATTTGCTTGGTCACCCGAGCGGCAAATGCGGCACCCATATCGGTAGCGATGAGCAAGGATTCCCAATCCTCCCCAGCGGTTTGCCCCTGAATAGCTTCAATACTCGCACTAAAGACGGTCTTTGTTTTGGCAAGCCCTCTTTTTAGGGCGCTCAACATTCCCATCCGCATTACCTCCTTAACTGTTAAGACTTACCGAAAGACTTGTTGAAGTACCATCGTGACGCATGGAAATTCCGTAGAGGCTGTGGGCAAATTCCATAGAGCTACGGTTATGGGTAACGAGCAGTACCTGGGAAAGAGCGGAAACATCTTTGAGAATATTGTTAAACAACATCACATTCGCATCATCCAACGCGGCATCAACCTCGTCCATGATTAAGAACGATGACGGCTTATAAAAAACCAGGGAGAGAATGAGCGCAATGGCGGATAGCGATTTTTCCCCACCAGAAAGCAAAGATAGCGATTGCATCTTTTTATTAGGCACCTGAATTTCCACATCAACGCCCGTCTCCAGCAAATCCTCGGTGTTGGTAAGGCTCAATTTGCCCCTGCCGCCGAGGAACAGTCGGGGGAAAATTTTCTGGAAATGGACATTTATTTCGGCAAAGGTTTCGGCGAATCGCCTGCGGGAAATGTTATTGATGCGGGTGATGGTACGCTGAAGCGTCTGAATCGCGTCGTTGATATCCGCTTCCTGTGCCGCCAGCGCGTTGTGCCTTTCCTCTGCCTGTTCATACTCACTAATCGCCAAAAGGTTTACTTCCCCAAAGCCATCAATTTCGCGTTTCCGTTTTTCCGCAGTTTCGCTAAGCGCGTCAATCTCCTGCGGCAACAAGCCTTGGAAGTTTGCCAAGCTCTCCGTCAGGTTTTCATAGCCCTTTTCCGCCAAGGATTCTATCAGGCTTTCCTGCTGATAGGTAGCGTTGGCATACTCCGTCTGCAACTCCGCCTTTCGCTGTTGCTCCGCTTCTTTTTTCCTGTTTAATTCGCGTAGTGCTTCTTCGGCTTTTATTCGCTGTTGTTCCTTCGCGGCGTTTTCCTGCTTCAGCAAGAGATACTCTTCTTCCATGGCGGTGTAGCGTGCCGCTAATTCCCCAATGCAGGCTCGTTCCGTTTCTTCCTCCTGTGTCAAGCTTTCTGCTTGTATAGCAGCAGCATTAATCGTTGTGGTTCGCTGGGCTATGGTATTTTCGCTTTCGGCAAGGCTCGCTTGTTGCATCCGCACCGCATCCTCTCGTGCGCGGATGTCCGTCTGTAATCGAGCGATGGAAACCTTCTTGGTGGTAAGAATTTCTTGAGCCTGGGCAAGCTCTTCCTTTGCCCTCGCCCATTTTTCTTGCAGAGCTGCCAGCTCGTTTTTCAGGATATCTTCTTTGTGTGCACTTTCTTTTTCTCCCTGTTGTTCGCTGGCAATACCTGCTTGGGCCTGAACAAGCTCTTCTTGAATGTTTTGCTTTTCAAAGAGCAGTACATCAATTCGTTGTTGCAAGATCTTCGCTTCTTTTTCGCGGTGTTGCGCTTCCCTTATCGCTATTTCCACCTCTGTCGCTAAACGATGCGCGGATTGTCGGGTGAGCGCCTCTTCTTCCTCCAACGCTTCTAAAAGTGCCCCGTTGCGTTTCTTATTTTCTTCCGCAAGGGCAATATTTTTTACCAGCTCTTCCTTTTCCTGCGCTAGCTCAAAAAGTTCCCGCTTATTCTTAAACAGGCTTGCTTGCGGCCGTGCTCCGCCACTGATAACCCCGCTACTGACGACCAAATCTCCCTCAGGCGTTGCAAAATTCCCGCCGCCATTTTTTTGCCACAGGAGCACCCCTTCGGCCAGGTTCGGGACGATGTAGGAATCTCGCAATAACCATTCTACCAACTCCTGCGAGGAGCTATTGGTACGCACAACATCCATGGCTTTTTTCATTCCAGGGATATCCGGGAGGGCAACTCTTCCTTGGGCCTGTAGGGCAATAACGCTGGAGCGCTCTAAGGCAGAAAATTTGATGTAATCTATGGAGCGGAGGCCATTTTCCCATGAGGAAACGATAACGGCTCCCATCTTTTCCCCTAGAAGCGCTTCTATTGCCGTCTCAAAACCTGGAGCGACATCAATATGGTCGGAAATAGTGCCAACAATACCCTGTCGGAGATCTGCAGGAATGGTATTGCCCTTCTCCGATAGCAAGGCCTGCGCTCCTTCCGAACACCAAGAATATCCGCGTTGAAATTCCTGCAAAGATTCGTAGCGTGAGGTCTTTTGTGTCAACCGTGCTTTCGCTTCCTCCAGATCCTCCTCCGTGAAGGCAATTTCTTCCTTTAATTGCACTTTACGGCGCACGATTTCTCGCAACTGTTCTTCGCTGGTAGCTTTTTTGATGGATAGTTCCTCAACGCCAAGAAGCGAGCTTTTTTGAGCGGAAACGGCGTTTTGCCAATTTACCCGCATCTGTTCTAAATCTCCTGCCCCCCGTTTTTGGCGCTTTTCCAAATCTTCGCAGACCTTGGCAATGTTAAGTAGCATATTGCGATGGTTTGTCTTGGCGGTAACAGCCTCCACATAATCGGCTTTAATCCGCTCTATCGTTCTGTAAAGTTCTGCTTCCCGTTCCTTGAGCTGGGCAACCAACTTTTCGGCGGCGGCAATTTCTATTAGCAACTTGGCGAGTTCTTCGCTTAATTCCCGCATCTGGCGGGCATTGGCGCCGATCGTCTCTTTCGTCGTCGCGACCTTCTCTGTTAAGATGGCAATCTCCCGCATCGCCGTCTCTCGACGCAGGAGCAACTCCGCTACCTGCTGTTTATTAAATGTGATGCGGTGTTCTTTCGCGCTCATTTCGTTTTTAATTGCATAGATATTTTCTTGTGCACTGGCGAGCCGTTCGCCTTCTTCCAAGATCGTAAGTTTAAGTGCGCCGCTCTCCGCTTCCAGAGATTCTTGAGTGGCGGATAGCTGCTCAATATCGCTGGCAAGTTTGGAAGATTTTTCTAAAATTTCTTTTTTCTTGGCCGCCAAATCCCAGCATCTCTGTAATCCCAAGAGGAGTTGAGCGTTTTTTAACTCATCTCGGGCATCCCTAAAAGCCTGCGCCTTTTTTGTTTGCCGTGAAAGGGTGTTAAGCTGGTTCTTCAATTCGCGCAAAACATCGTGAACGCGGGTAACATTTGCCTGTGCCGCTTCTAATTTTCTTAAAGCCGCTTCCTTGCGTGAGCGGTACTTGGAAATTCCTGCCGCCTCTTCGATAAAATAGCGAATTTCTTCAGGTTTTGCTTCTATTATGCCCGTAACACTATTCTGTTCAATGATGGCGTAGCTTCTACCCCCCATCCCCGTACCCATGAAAAATTCACGGATATCTAACAAACGGCAAGGAGCATTGTTAATGTAGTAATCGCTGTCGCAATCCCGAAAGAGCCTACGGGTAAGGGAAACTTCCGCCATTTCCGCATAGGGTGCGGGAAAAACGCCATTTTCGTTGCTTAAAGTGAGGGTAACTTCCGCCATGCCCGCGCCCGCAACTGCCTCGGAACCGTTAAAGATAACATCTTCCATCTTTTTGCCGCGAAGCGATTTTACGCGCTGTTCGCCCATTGCCCAGCGAATGGCGTCAACAACATTGCTCTTTCCCGAACCGTTAGGCCCCACGAACGCACTGATTCCCTCGGGTAAATCAAAAACAACCTTGTCACGGAAGGATTTAAAGCCAGAAATTTCCAATTTTTTTAGCCGCATTTGTCGGAACGACACCAAATCCCATCAGAAAATCGGTGGACACCTAACAAAAGGGTGGGGTGATGTAAAGGTTTGATGCCCTAAGGGGAGAATGGGACCCGCTCAATTAGGCAAGGGCCAATAATTGGGCACCGAAGCTGACAGCGCTTGGGTCCTTCGTGGGGAGTGGGAGAAACGCCCCAGGTGGTGGGGTTAAATCGCAAAACGATATATTCGGAAAGTCCCTTGCTCTTTGCTACTTCTGCAAATAAATCAGCATCATAGCCGCTTATCGCGGCGATCATGCCCCCGTCGTCGGCAACTAAGCCCTGCTGGCGAATAACTTCCCATTCCGCAATTCCCGCAACATAGTAAAAGTATGTCGCTAAAATTTCATCAATCGCATCGTCTAAAGCAGGCATTTCCGTTCCTCCTCCTCCTCCTCCTCCTCCTCCTTCTTTCTTGAGAATCAGTTCTTGGTTTTCGGCATTCCTGAAGTTGTTCAATTCGCCCTGGTGTAGCTCTCAGTGGCAACTTGAAGCCACAGGCAAGGTGCCTTTCATCAATCAATAAAGTTGCTCCAAATTCGTCTGCGGGAAATAGTGCCCGAGTATCTGCTCACAGCTAAATCCTTGGAGAGCCATGTTGGCGGCACCAATTTGACAGGGCCCAACACCGTGCCCCCAACCGCCACCGTGAAGGACAATTTCGTCAGGAAAGACTCCTCCACCCCGTTTTTCCACGACGAACGCGCTACTGTAGAGGTGATTTATTGCAAGCACTCGACGGATTTCCAGTTCCTTCCCGATAGTCATTTCCTCCCGTGAGCCAACCAGACGAAGGCGATAGATCCTTCCTGAAGCTCCCCGCTGGAGCGCGATAATTTCTTTCAGCTCTCCCAGATGCCTCTTTGCCTTCTCCTGGATGATTGCTTCTAACTCTTCGCGCCGATATGTTACCTGCCAGCGGAAAAAATCGGCGGTTTCCCTATCAAACGAAGGGAGAATCGTTGCCAGCAATTTTTCATCATAAACACGGCAATACGCGTTGGGGGAGTTGCATAACCAAGCGTGGGCGGATTCTTCAGTGGTGATAAAGGGTTGTTTTGCAAGAGAATCGACAATGGGCACCAGATAAGGCGCACCATTATCCTCCCAAGCCACAGAGAAATGTTCCGTAAGACCGCCGCATGCCTTGTGATAGCGGGCATCACATACCTGAGTGCCGCTAACCAAAAATAATCCACGGGTTTGTCTGGTTGCGGCAAGGTTGTGTGTTGCCGTTTCCCGAGTAATGCCATGGTAGCGTTGGCAGTGATCATCGGCACAGAAATCAAAATCGTTATGCCTTCCCCGACCATACCAGCAAACAACCTCTGTAGGGGGGATTTCCTGCCGATATTCGTCCTTTTCCTCGCTAAGCAGGCGAGCAAGAGACCAACTTCTTGCGACAATCGCTTGGGCCTTCAGAAACTCCACCGGCGCCGCGGCGCTCATCTCAGAAGCAATCACCACGCTAAGGTATTCCTCCAAACCGATCTCGTTGATAACGCTGATTCCTTCCGTCGTTGCCTGAAGCACCAATGAACCACGAAATTCCTGTTTTTCTCGCCGCTCCCAATGAAAATCCTTGCCAATAATGACATCATCAAGCGCAAAAATCCCTCCTTGATGATTTTCCAATTCGATCCGCGGCGCACGAATAGTTATCCGCGGATTGCGCAAAAGGACATTTCCCCCCTCAATAATCTCCGCGCTAAAATCACCGCTGATGGTCTTTCCAGCGACGACAAAGGTTCCTTGTAGCCTTCCCGTAACGGCCCTTGCTTTTTCGCTAATTCCCACCGCCACCTGCGGTTCGCCAACCAGTTGGAGGGGTTCATCGGGGTGGCTATGTGCCAAAAATTTCATGACTTTCCCTTTGCAAGAATAATCTCTTTTGCCAAAGCGATCGCCTCCATCTTGAAAGAGAAAAAGGCAGGGATCGTTTGGTTTAGATATTTGTTAAGATACTGCCCGTCAAAAAGCTTCATCCGCTCGTACTCGTCAGCCTTGCCCATCGTCGCGAGGGTTTTTTGCGCCTCGGCGGCGATTGTTTCTTCAATAATCATGGCATACTCTTCCGCCAGCTGCTCCCTTTTTTGGGTGGACATGGCTTCAAGCTTTCCTCCTGCCACCATTTCTTCAATCCAATCGTTTGCCAGTGGTTTATACATAGCTTCAATCCTTTCTTGTTGCTAACTCGTTTGCCACGCATCAACCGCGCCATATGTGGGGGGAACAGCTCATTTATCATCCCGTGGTTGTGTTTCTGGTTAACTCATTCGCCAGCATCTCCGCCTGCTTAAGCACCGTCTCGGTTGCCAGCTTCTGCATATCAGGCGGATAGCCAAATTCTCTCAAGGTTCTTTTTACAATGACTTTGAGTTTTGCCTTTACGCTTTCCTTGATTGTCCAATCAATGGAGGCATTGGCTTTTACTCTCTCAAAAAGCACAACGGCAAGCTCGCGCAACTTGTCTTGTTGCATTAGTTCTCTGGCGCTATCGTTGCTGGCCACGGCGGTATAGAAGGCGTACTCATAGTCGCTCATGCCCATCTCTTTGGCTTGCTTGTCGGACTTAACGATTTCCTTACTGATGTTGATCAGCTCATCCATCACCTCTGCTGCTGTGAGTACCTTGGCGTGATACCGTTTGATGGCACTTTGCAACATTTCCATTAAAGTTCTGCTTTGTACCAGATTCTTCTTGGCCCGCGCTTTGATTTCGTCGTTGAGCAACTTTTTGAGCACTTCGAGCGAGATGTTTTTATGCTCCTTGTTCTTCAGCTCCAGCAAAAACTCTTCGGAAAGAATCGAAATATCGGGCTTCTTGATTCCGGCAGCGTCGAACACATCAATGACCTGCTCTGAGACCAGCGCTTTGTCGATTACCTGCCGAATGGTTGATTCGATTTCCTCATTGCTTCTCCCCGTGCCCGTGCTGTCGAACTTCGCCAGCCGCGCCTTCACCGCCTGGAAGAAGGCGATTTCATCCTTCACATCCATGGCCTGCTCGTGGGGAATGGCAATGGCGAATGCCTGCGACAAGGCGGTAACTTGGTCGATATAGCGTTTCTTGCCATCCTCCAAGCCGAGGATATGTTCCTCAGCCGCCAGGATCATGGCGAGTTTTCCGGAAGTGTCGGCATCGAAGTAATCCTCGTAAGGGAAGCCGTGATACATACTGGTCACCACCTCAATCTTTTCCTGCATCATTTTTACGGCCTGCTCCTGGGCCAGCATGGGGTCGCCCTTGCCACCGGCATCAGCATAGAACGACAAGGCCTGCTTGAGGTCAGCCGCAATGCCCAGATAGTCCACCACCAAACCCGCAGGCTTATCACCGTAAACGCGATTCACCCTTGCGATAGCCTGCATCAGGTTGTGGCCCTTCATGGGCTTGTCAATGTATAGCGTATGCATACAGGGTGCATCAAAACCAGTGAGCCACATGTCGCGCACGATAACCAACTTTAACTCGTTATCGGGGTTTTTCATGCGCTCGGCAATCGTCCTGCGTTGTTCTTTGCTGGTGTGATGCCCTGCCAGTTTCGGGCCATCTGCAGAGGCCGCCGTTATTACCACCTTGATGACGCCCTTGGTCAGGTCGAGTGAATGCCATTCTGGTTTCAGTTTGATGATCTGTTCATACAACTCTGCCGCAATCCTCCGCGACATGACCACAATCATGGCCTTGCCCGCAAAAACTTCCTGGCGTTTCTCAAAATGTTCCACGATGTCCTGCGCCACATTTCGAATGCGCTGCTTTGCGCCGACCAATGCCTCCATCTTTGTCCATTTGGCCTTGGCCTTCTGGGTCTCGGTCAACTCGCCCTGTTCCAGTTCCTCGTCCAATTCGGCAATAAGCTTCTTGCCCTCGTCGCTGAGCGAAACTCGGGCTAGGCGGCTTTCGTAATAAATCTTCTTGGTGGCGCCGTCTTCCACCGCCTGGGCAATGTCGTACACATCCACATAATTGCCGAACACCGCCGGGGTGTTGACATCGGTTTTTTCGATGGGCGTGCCGGTAAAACCAAGGTAGGTTGCGTTCGGCAGGGCATCGCGCAGATATTTAGCAAAACCGTAAACTACCCGTTTGCCGGTAATATTGCCTTGAGCATCTTTCTTGTCCACGGTTTTTGCCTTGAAGCCGTACTGGGTGCGATGCGCCTCATCGGCGATCACCACCACATTGCGGCGGTCGGTCAATTCCTCATAGATATTGCCTTCTTCCGGTTGAAATTTCTGAATGGTGGTGAAAATCACCCCGCCGGACGCTACTCTTAATAGCCGCTTCAGCTCTTTGCGGTCATCCACTTGCATCGGCTCCTGCCGCAACAACTGGTTACAGGCGGCAAAAGTATCGAACAATTGATCATCCAGGTCGTTGCGGTCGGTGATTATGATAATCGTAGGATTATCCAGCGCCAGCACGATCTTGCCGGTGTAAAAGAGCATTGACAGCGATTTACCGCTACCCTGCGTGTGCCACACCACACCGGCCTTGCGATCCCCCGGTGGCTGGTTTTTCACACTCGCCAAGCCGTAACCCTCTGGCGTTTCCGCCGCCATCCGTGGCGCTTCTCGTGCCGCCCGCAAGGTGGAAGCCACCGCCGCGTTGACCGCATAATACTGGTGATACGCCGCAAGCTTCTTCAACATGCTGATGCTGATAACCCCCGTTGCCGGGTCTTCTCTTTTCGACTTTTCAAACACGATGAAATGGCGCAGCAAATCCAGCAGAGTCGCCTTGTTCAACATGCCCTTGATCAAGGTTTCCAACTGGCTGATCAGCCGTGATGCCTCCAGCTTGCCGTCCGCTGTTTTCCACGCCATGAATCGGGAGAGGCCCGCTGACAGTGATCCCACTTTGGCCTCCAGGCCATCGGAGATCACCAACATGCCGTTGTAGGTAAATAAGGCGGGGATTACCTCTTTGTAGGTCTGCAATTGTTGGTAGGCGGATTTGATCGTGGCGTTTTCATCGGCGGCGTTCTTGAGTTCAATCACCACCAGTGGCAGGCCGTTGACGAACAAGACAACATCCGGGCGATTGCTCTGGTGTCCCTGATTTGTGTGGTGGCCAATCACCGTAAACTGATTCGCCACGACGAACTCGTTATTCTCGGGCTTGGCAAAATCCATCAGCCATACCAAATCGCCGCGTTCATTCCCTCTGTCCTGATAGACGACCTTGACGCCCTCGGTCAACATGCGGTGGAAGGCTTCGTTGTTGACGATGAGTTCCGGCGAGTTCAGCCGCTGAACCTGTTTGATCGCCTCCTCACGAACATCGGCGGGAATGGACGGGTTGATACGCGCCACCGCCGAGCGCAACCGCTCCAGCAGCAACACATCCTCAAAGCGTTCGCGCTCCGGCATTTCGCTGTCCGGCGCGATATCCGGGGCATAGATATACTGATAGCCGAGCTTTTCAAATAGCTCGATGGCGAAGGTTTCGATGGCTGATTCGGTGATTAATTTATTCATAGACTGCGTTTCCCCTACCTCTCTTCTCTTAAAACAGCAAAACTCATGAGTGAAATTAAGAGAAGTAAGTTTATGATAATCAACATATTATAAATTAGCCGTTCCGCTACCTTCTCATAAACTTCTCTTAACTTGTGCGCTTGGCATCATTTTAAGAGAACCCATTCCGGGTATTTGATCGTTCCAATGTTTTCTATCATTTCATTCTTGCGCAACTCAGTGATGAGGTTCCCGACTTTCCCCCTCTTCTGCTTATCACCCATCCATTCGGGCAACTTATTCCAGAGAAGCTCGTCAATATCCTTGCGGGACATGGTGCCGTGCTCGCCAACCGCCTTACAGATCAGATCGAGATAATACTGCTTATTAAACGCCCGGTTCTTGCTGTAGGAAGCCTTTTGTCCCGTATTTTGCGCAATGGATTTGGCAATGTAGAAATTCGGCTTGCGCCCTTCGACGAGAGCCTTGGTCTTTAGCAGCTTTTCTTCTCCCGCATCCAACGCTTTACGTTTCTGCACTTTGTCCAGGGCGATAATCTCCTGAAGTGTCAGATCGCCATTACCTGCCAGCAATCGCGCATAATCCATATCCAGCACTTTTCCGGTCAGCGTAACCTGAACCCGATTATTAGAAAGATCATAGTCGGGAAGCGGGAAAAACCGCTGCTTCTGAAACATAAACAGCTTGCGGATACCGCCGCCTGCCGTATCCACCATTTTCAGGTTGAACATCGCCGTCGCCAGAAACCGGTTGCGGTAATGCTCTTCGGGTGCATCCTCCATCACCACACGCTGAACATCCCCCGGCACAAAACTCCCCAAATTGGTAAAGGTCAGACTGTCTTCGCGCTCAACCACATTGATTCGTCCGGCCAGCGTATAGTCCTGATGGGCAATACAATTATTCAGCGCCTCGCGAAGCGCATACGGTTCATACTGATCTGTCTCTTCCGGAAACAATGTTCCTTCGCGGATATAACGATATTTCAGATTACGGATTTTGGCGTACGCCTTGTCCACCGCCAATAGCAGCGGCACGCCGAACAGCGCATAATCGCGGTCGTTACCCTGATGATCCTTCAACAGCCAGCGGATCTTGGCATCCGCTGGTAACAGGAAATGCTCCGCCTCTTCTTTACCAAGAAGCAATAACGCCGTACGCGTAATCTGCCCCTTGATGGTCAGCTTCGCCTTGTTCAGAAATGTCATATCGTCCCAGCCATCCACCTCACTAGCTTTATCCGGAAGTTTGTTCTTGAAATTCTTCCGCGCCACCGCCAGCGCTTCCGCATCCAAATCGTCCAGCCCGGCACCGAACACCACGGCGGCGCTCCAGTCCTCCTGCGTCGCCTGTGCACGGATGCGCTCGATCTCTTCCAGATTCAGCGGCGACAGCGCTTCGCCGTCGCGCCCGTAATAGTGCCCTTCAAAAGCAATCGGCAACCCCTTGGGCGCGGCAGGAATCTGAAACAGAACAACGCGCCCGTTTTCGTGCGGCACCTCATGGATTTCAATAAATGTAATACGATGACTGATCTTGTTGGCGATTTCTTCCTTCAGATGGTCCAGATCAGGCCGGTTACTACGGTACTTCGTCCCCACCACCTGGCGTGCGTTGTTCACGCCGAAAACCAGCCATGCGCTCGAATGACGGTTCAGATTTGCCTCGTTGCTCAGCGCCGAAAAATAGCGTCCCAGCTTCGTGAAATCGTAGCCGTTCTTCGCCTCCTTGAACTCGACCGTTTCGGTCTCAGCGGGCAATTCAAGCAAAGCTTTCAGTTTGTCGTATGCGTTCATCGTCCAACTCCATCGTATTTTCGTTGTCCAGTTAGTCCGGAATCCGCAAAGTGCAGCCGCTCCAGCAGCAACACATCTTCGAAGCGTTCGCGCTCTGGCGTTTCGCTGTCTGGTGCGATGTCCGGGGCATAGATGTACTGATACCCGAGCTTCTCGAACAACTCGATGGCAAAGGTTTCGATAGCGGATTCGGTGATGTTCATACCATCCATGATTCCCAGCCGTATTCTGTTTGCGGTTCCAAAACCTGATTGCCCGAACCGCCGTTCAATTTGTCGTTTTCCCATTGGACGGGGTTGGTTTCGATGTACTGCCGGATGCGAAACAATTCCTGTTTGTTACGGACAATATGTTCCCAATAATTGCGTTGCCACAATTTGCCGTCGAATCGTTGCCAGCCATGTAATTTAACCCCATCCACATATTTTTTTGTGGTCATGGTTTTGAACCGATGGACCATGTCCGGCAATGAATACCCCGTAGGGGCAACCCCCCGTGGTTGCCCGATTGGATGTGGTTGCCCTGTTTGTTCCGGTTGCCCATCGCCATCAAGGCAGGCACGGGGGCCTGCCCCTACGATGACCGCGATCCCATGAAAATGGTTGGGCATGACGACAAATTGATCGATTTCGACACCCGGATAATGGGATGGGATTCCCTCCCATACGGTGCGCACCATTTCTCCAGCGTCGGTGAATTGAACCGTGCCATCCACAATATCGCCGAACAGATGGTGCCGCCCCTGGGTGCAAATCGTCACAAAATACAACCCCGCCTGTGAATAATCGTAACCACACAAACGAATCGAACGGCGATGAAGAATGTCAGGATTGTGTTTCATGCCGTCCCCGCTGGGTTTTGCCTTTGATGGCGCCGTGTTGAGTGGTGTGTGCAAAATTTACACATACCACTTTTTCATCCAATTCTTCTTCGTTAAAAATATTTTTCAGGTGCTTTGTGATTACACTGCGGTCTTTTTCAAACAGTTCTGCAATCTTTTTTTGTGTAAGCCAAAGGGTCTCGTTGTGAAAAAAGACTTCTATGTTAATTTTGCCCGTTTCCGTTTGGAAAATGACGAAGTTTTGAGCTTTTTCCGGGAGATGGTTATTGCTCATATTTCCACCTGCACTTCTCCGGATATGGTTATGGGTAGGGGCGTAACGCTGTCCGGCGCGATATCTGGAGCATAGACATACTGATACCCGAGCTTTTCAAACAGCTCGATGGCGAAGGTTTCGATGGCGGACTCGGTAATTAATTTGCTCATAAGACTGTGCGTTCCCTGTCTAGCTTCTCTTAAAACCGCAGAAATCACGAGTATAATCAAGAGAAGTAAGATTCTGATAATCAGCAAATTACAAAACATCCGTTCCGCTGTCTTCTCGTAAACTTCTCTTAACTTGTACTCTTTTCACTCAAAACCTCCTTCATCATATTTCTAATCGTCAGGTTTTCAAGCTTCGCCCTTAAAGGGGTGTCATAATCCCGGCCCTCCCTCCAGTGCAAGTCGTCGTTGTAAATCAGACCTAACAAGTAGTATGTTTCTGGTATGGCGACGCCATGTTCTTCACAATAATCGAGTTTACTTGCGGTTTTGTGTGTATCAATGAACCCCTGCTTTGCATCAGCAGGCAACTTATTGTACGCTAAAGTTTCGATACAAATCCTGACAGCAAGCAATACCGCAATCGCATCATATTGCTGGATCCGGAGATATTTCTCCGCCTCACCCTTTACATAGACATAAAACTCATGCGACTTGCCCCACGCTACATTCAGCGCCAAAGCACCAAACTCAGCCTGTAAGTCCTGCTCCGCTGGGTTGAAGTGAAAATGGTGTGCGCTCACAGCGGCTTCAATGGAAGGATCATCCCGCTTCCGAACAAGGCTCAAGCAGGCCGACTGAGTTGCAGCCGCATCCTTGTTCAAATATCTGACCTGCAATTTGTGTCGATTGAAACAGAAATGCCGAAAGTACGCAGGATCCAAGTGCGTTAGCAGAAGCGGATAAAGATTCCTGGTTTGCGCTTTGAACTCTTCTATGAATTGGGTGATGTAATATTGAAAGGCAACAAGATTGGCATCATCCAAATAATCAAAGATTTCGTCGATAATCAAAATACAGTTGGGTTTCTTCAGCTTTCTTCTAGCTCGATGCAATTGAGCCACAAAAGTGAGCACATCTCTTTGTCCATTCGATATTTCATCTGCACGCGGGAAATTGACCACAAGCTTTTTTTTCGTTTTATCAATTTTGTCTTCGGAGGTGCAAATGTTGTGCCGTGTAGTGTCAAAGGATTTTAAAAGTTCGTCGTAAAACTTCTTCTCTCGCAGATACAGCTTGTACTCCAACGCGGCCCTAAAGTTTGCATCTTGAGATTCCCGTGCCAACTGCCACGCAAGCAAATAGGATTCGACATCATCGTTTCCCGTCACTTCCTTAATGACTGTTTTCAACGCTTTCAATGGAGCGATCGCTTCGAGATCGGTCATCACATTTGTGCTCATCCACACCTTAATCTGGTCGCCTGAGCCCGGCTGCCGATTAATATTATCAATCACTGGATCGACAAGAAGCTTGTACGCCCTTACCAGCCCGAAATTGTGAAAGTCAGTCCCGGCTTCCAAACGGGCAAGAAACTCCAAATTGTTGAGCAAAGGTGTCGCGTCGGGCAAAATTTTGCCATTAGTGCCGAACGTCCTTTTACACTGCGGGTGACTATATGCAAAATCCACTTTGGCAGGAATTCTGTCAATCAACACGACAGAGGTGACATCTAAACTTGCCGACACAGTAGTGAACCGTCCCATATTCCGCTTTGTAGCCTTAGCCACAACCTGACTGTTGATTACGAAGACGTCAAAGGCACCGGCGATGGCATTCGTCGCATTCGTTGCATCATACTGTGTGCCGTCAAAATTTATCGAAATTATCGGAAGATTCGCAGCATTTTTCTCATGGTAGTCTTTCTCGGCCAAATCGATTCTATTGCCATTCATTGAGTTGAACGCGCAAGCCAATGAACTTTTTCCGAAACCATTTGGTGCCACGAGCAAGCTCGGCTTATTCGGAAACAAGCCTAATTCGAATGTCTTTTGTGCGCCTATCCCTTTTATGTTGGTTATCGAAATAGAGTGCAGCTTACTCATGCGCATTCACCCTTCGGCTCGATGTTAATATCGACCCTCACTTCACCGCTCATGAGTTTGGGGAGAAGGGTGTCGCGGAGTTTTTCTAGATTTTGTATCTGTATCTTATTCGTGAGTACTTTTTTCAGCATTGGTGTTGTTTTGAGGCTGAACTTCGCCAACAACTCTGACCAAGGTACTTGCATCGGCATGTTACTCATCTCAACCGGGCTCAAATTCGATTGAGCAGTTCCTTTCCCCGTTTCCTCAAGGGTTTGCCGCATCGACTGCTGTCGAAACATTACATACACAAACGCCCAATCACGCTCATTTTTAGCCCGAAGTTTTGCAACACGCTGATTAAGCAGCAACTTTTCAGCATCAACCATGCAACATCGTCCAACATTCCCTGTGAGCGAAAGTAGAATGTCTCCATGTTCTAGGAAGCAGTAGCCAGGGGTCTGAGAAGGCACATCCTCAATTTGGACAGCGCCATTGACTTCAAGATAACCATCCTGCACAGCCTTGATAGTTATCAATCGATATGTACCGGCTTCTACGAAGACTGAACTTTTAAATGCAAATCCAGAGAGTACATCGACAATATCTTTAACCTTGCCCTCCTCCCAATCCTCCTGAGCTTCTTTTTTACACCCTCTCCCGCTGGGAGAGGGCTGGGGTGAGGGTTGAGGCGCATTCTCAATAAACCACTGGCGGAAGAGGGTTTCGGCCATGGCTTCGAGGGTTTTGTTTTGGCGGTGGAGCAGGTCGATTTTGTCATCAAGGCTGGAGAGCACCGAGGCGATAGCTTTTTGTTCGTCCTCATCGTCCGGAAGTCCGACATAGCTGCCCAGTGTGAGCACATAGTCCAGTCCGCGCACCCGATTGATGGAAACCGACGCACAAAAACCGGGAATATCGGCATATGTAGGGGCAACCCTCGCGGTTGCCCTATTTGCTTTGCCGTAGGTCATGTTCTTTGCCCTCTCTCCCAGAAGGCTTGACCTTCTGTCATTTTTCTTAAGTGGGCAAGAATGTTTTTAAAATTTTTAGGAGGAATCGCGTATCATAAAACGGGGCAATGAATTTAATCTTGACAGGAAATGCTTCTCTCATTGACCCAACTTTGCTTGTAGGTTATGGGACATAGCACAGGGAGGTGCGAAGAAATGGCCAACAATATCCGCCTAACACAGTGCGTCAAAGCCGCTGGTTGAGCCTGTAAGATAGGTCCGGGGGACCTCTCTGATATCCTAAAAGATCTGCCCTTGCTTGCCGACGAACGGCTTTTAACTTCTTTTGAAAATAGCGAGGATGCAGGAGTGTATCTGCTTAACGATGAAACCGCACTTATCCAAACGCTTGATTTTTTTACGCCTATTGTTGATGACCCCTTCGCTTTTGGACAGATTGCCGTTGCTAATGCCCTAAGCGATATTTACGCTATGGGAGGAAAGCCACTAACAGCCATGAACATAGTCTGCTTTCCCATCGGCAAGATGGAAAATGATATCTTCCGGGCGATTTTAAAAGGTGGGATGGAAAAAATTCGGGAGGCGGGGGCGCTCCTCGTTGGTGGCCACAGCGTTGAAGATGACGAGATTAAATATGGCCTTTCCGTTACTGGTGTTGTTGCCCCATCGCGCATCTTTTTTAATCGGGGAGCTAGGGCTGGCGATGCGTTGCTTTTGACCAAGCCTCTGGGTATGGGGATAGTCTCCACCGCCATCAAGGGAGAAGCCGCTCCAGAAGCCGTTATTGCCAATGCGATAAAACAAATGGCGGCGCTCAACAAACGAGCAAGTGAGATTGCCCAGGATTT
>JAIPED010000043.1 GCA_021737325.1 Deltaproteobacteria bacterium | reverse complement strand
CATTCCCGCACCCGTTTTCACGAGTGCAGGCTCCAGCGGGAATCCAGAGGTGTTTGAAATGTTTCAGTTGTTTTCTTTAATCGAGGAGCCTTTTCTTCCGTTGGTGTTTGATGAACGAGTTGCGCAAGGGTCTTTTTAAGGTAATTTAACAATTTTGGCGGGAAGATGGCAAGAAAACCACAAGAGAAATTAGAACATATCAGCGATACGCTTGTCATAGCGCTAAAAAAGCATCGCCTGAAATTTATCGGGGAAAGCATTAGCTTACAAAAATTGTGGCTTTCGGCAGCGGGGAGCATTATCTGTGAACACTCTAAACCCTTTAAACTAAAGGGAAAAGAGTTGCATGTGGCAGTGAGCAATTCATCGTGGTTACAACAGATTTCAATAAATTCGAGCATCTTGCTAGAAAAAATAAGGGAGATCCCCGATGCACCAGAAATAAACAAGATAAAGCTTTCCCTTGATGATTTCCCCAAGGAGCATACCGATGGCAGGATGAAAGTCGTCAATATTCCCTTAACGGAAAAAGAAAAGCGCTTTGTGGAAGCAACTGTCGCTTCCCTAGAGGTTGATGATCAGGAATTCAAAGACATCGTCAGGCGGGTGTTGAAAAAGGCGGCTATTCGTCGCCGCTTGCTGGGACAATAGAGTTAACCAGCTCGCGCATCTGCTCTGTTTCTCTTCCCTTTGCGTCTGCATACAAGAATATCGGTGGCAGTATCTGCGCTCTTTTTTGTGTTGCTTGAGAGACCTTCCAAAGAACTAATTCTGCGACAGAATTTTGGTGTGAATGCACAAAAACCATCGCTTTACTGTACATCCCCGCTTGCTTAATGGCGCCCAGCACATCGTTGAATCGTGAAGCAGGGTAGATGAAATAAATTTCACCCCGCGGATTGATAAGGCTTCTAGAGGCAAGAAGAAATGCGGATAGAGACCCCCGCTGTTCGTGTCTGGCAATTGCCTTTTCTTCGCTTTGGTTGATTTTCCCTGAGCCGAGAAGACGATATGGCGGGTTAAAACAAATCAAATCAAAACATTCTTTTCCCGCAACCCTTTCCGTAAAGGTCCCAATATCTTGATTTACTATGTAGGCCCGTTCTTGCATGTTGTTGAGGACAAGGTTGCGGCTAGCCATCTCGGCCAACTGGGGCTGTATTTCCACCCCAACACCAGCCAGTGTAGCCTTGCGCGATAATAGAATAAGCAAGATAACACCGCTTCCCGTGCCAATATCCAACACCCGAACACGACCGTCAACAGTAACAAAGGAGGCAAGCAAAATGGCATCAAGGGAAAAGCGATAGCCATTTTTCTTTTGAATGATACGAATTGCACCAGAACCAATGCCATCTAAAGTTTCATCTTCATTAAGTTGCATGGTGGGCACTGCTCACGCTTGTTACAGTAGGTGGGTAAACAATCCACTCATTAGCTTGGGCTCAAACCAAGTGGATTTTGGTGGCATAACTTCTCCCCCTAAAGCTATCGTGATTAGCTCCGATAGACTTGTGGGATAGAGCAGAAATCCAACGGAGAAGTCTCCTGAATCGACGCACTTTTGTACTCCCGCAATCCCCCTTGTTCCCCCAATAAAATCAATATTTTTATCCGAACGAGGATCAGCAATTCCCAGTAGCGGAAAAAGGACAAAATCTTGGAGAATAGAAACATCCAACATGCCCGTCAATCGCGGCTTAGGCTCTGACTTAAATTTTAGCAGAAACCACTCACCTTGCAGATACATAGCAAATTCACCCTTTTTCGTGGGCTTTAGCGGCTTACTTTCCTTTTGAATCAGGAAATCTTGCTCCAAGTGGTGGAGGAAATCTTGCGGCGAAAGACCATTTAAGTTTTTAACAACACGGTTGTAATCAATGATTTTTACTTGGTCGTCAGGAAAGGCAACACATAAAAAATACCCGCACTCCTGCGCCTGATAATTCCCTCGTTCTCGGGCTACCCTGGCCGCGGCCGCCGCACGATGATGACCGTCAGCAATGTAAAATGTATCTATCTGCGAAAATTTCTTCTGAATCTTGCTTATCGTGATGTGATCTTCAATTTTCCAGGCGCTATGACGAGAACCATCATCCGCGACAAAATCAATGTAGGGAGGCGTATTAACAATCTGTTTGACCATCGTATCAATGGTCATTTCCTTGGGGTAGAAAATAAAAACAGGGCCCGTCTGCGCGTTTACCGCGTCAATATGTTCTGCCCTTTCCGCTTCCTTATCCACTCGGGTGTTTTCATGTTTTTTAATCCTTCCGCGTAAATACTCTTCAACGCTTATTGTCCCAACTATCCCATGCTGTTGGTGTCCTCCAATTTCCTGGCGATAGATGTAAAACTTCTCGCTATCTTCTTGTATCAGTGTTTCCTCCGATAACATTCGCCCTAGGCGCTCCTTTGCTAACAGGTGTAGCGCCTTGCCTTGAAGATCGCTATGCTCATAATTAATCTCCGATTTTTCTATCGCTAAATAGCTCAGAGGATTCTGCTCAACAATTTGCATCGCTTCCTGTGCTGACAATACATCGTAGGGCTGGGAACAAACGAACCTTGCTAGATCCTGACGCGGCATTACCGCTTTAAATGGTTTGAAGATATTCATGGAGCCTCCGCGGAGCGAATTTTACGGCGGGGCCGGTAACACCATGATTGCTTATCGGCAAGATGTTTATGCGTTTATGCTGTAACTGTATTTGACTTTGCCCCGCACTTAGTTTATCCGCCCGCCCCATGATGGGGGATCGTCTAGCGGTAGGACTTAGGTCTCTGGAACCTACTACCCAGGTTCGAATCCTGGTCCCCCAGCCATAATATCAACCATTTACGCACGGAGAAATTTCAGAAAAGGGACACTTAGGAACACCCCCTCTCCGTTATCCCTGATAACGCTTAAAAACCCTTAAACAGGCGCCACTGAATAGCTATTTATCTCATTGATATTATTTTGTTTTTGTTATTTTTTGGCGCTGCCCCAAGGACTGTTGCCAAACTGCCCCGTTTGGCTTGCTGTGGTCATTGCCGCACTCGTCTTTACGAGTACAGGCTCCAGCGGATAACTATAAAATTTTGTAATAATTGCACTTTGAGACCCTTGCATAACTGCGCCACTTGGAAATGTTATCGGCATTCCCGCACCTGTTTTCACGAGTGCAGGCTTCAGCGGGAATCCAGAATGTTTTGTAATGATTATGCTTTCGTCATCGTATCACCCCTTAGCCGCAAGATAGCCGTCAACATAATGTCGGTTATGCAAGGGTCTTACTTTTATATTGCCAGCCCCCGAGCACAGAATAAACGGTAGCATAGTGTTCGTTACGCAAAGCTCTCAAGGCAATATCAGTTATTCCAAGGTTGCCCAACATTACCTGCTTGTTTGCAAAAGGAGAAGCGACACATGGCAGTCTGCAAGGATTGTAAAGCACTAGAGCGCACCGATTTACTGCGAGAATTAAGCGAAGCCCATTTTGATGATGTGCAAAATGAGCTTTGCATTTTTCATTGCTCTAAGGACGGCTGGTTTGACAGCGAAAAAGACAAAGATGGCAAAGAAACAAAGAATTGGCTTAAGTCTGAACAGAAAATCACACGCTTTTGGCAAGAGCTTCGTGAAAAAATCATGGCGAATGAAGAATCTGACGAATACGATTTTAGTTACTTTGTTTTTCCTCCCATCAAGAACGCAAAAGATGATTTTGGGCTGACGGACGGCACTTTTAGCAAGACGATTAGTTTCTATGGGGCGAAATTCGATGGCGTGGCAAATTTCATTGATGCGAAATTCGCTGGTGAGACGGACTTTACTGGAGCGCAATTCGATGGCGTGGGGAAATTCGCTAGCGAGGCAAGCTTTCAGTATGCGAAGAAATTGGCTATCAAGGCACGCTTTAAGTATGCGAAATTCGCTGGTGAGACGGACTTTACTGGAGCGCAATTCGATGGCGTGGAGAAATTCGATAGCGAGACAAACTTTCAGCATGCGAAATTCGATAGCAAGGCAAGCTTTCAGCATGCGCAATTCGCTGGAGAGGCGAACTTCAGTGATGCGCAATTCGCTGGAGAGGCGAACTTCCTTGATGCGAAATTCTATGGAGAGGCGAATTTCAGGGATGCTAAATTCTATATCGAGGCAAGCTTCTTGAAGGCGGAATTCTATCGAGAGGCGGACTTCTGGAATGCGAAATTCGATGGAGAGGAATGCTTCTGGAGTGCGAAATTCTATGGAGAGGCGGACTTCAGTTATGCGAAATTCTATGGAGAGGCGGACTTCTGGAATGCGAAATTCTATGGAGAGGCGAGCTTTTACGGCTCCACTCTAGAGAAAGAGAGCCATGTAACCCTTGGCGGCATCGCTAAACATCTGGATTTATCTCCTACAGTAAACAAGAGTAGCGCCTTTAAGCTGACCGACTTGGAAGTTACCGACACACTTATAATCAAAGACACCAACCTCAACAAAGCCGAGTTCAACAATGTTAATTTTAGCAAGTGTAAAAAGATTGGAATTCAAAACTCCACCTTGAGCGCCTGTATTTTCAACAATATCCGTTGGGGCGACTTGAGCGTTGGGGGTTATGAACAACGCTTTCAGGCAAGCCGCGATATTTTCCGTCAGCTCAAATGGGCAAACGAACAGCAAGGCAACATCATTGAGGCAAACCGCTTTTATGCTCTAGAAATGGCGGAGTATCAAAAAGAATTGCGGCAGGGCATCCGCGAGAACTTCAATTTGCTAATAACTGAATTCCAGAAAAAATTATCGCAATGTAGCTACAAGTGCTGGAAATCGCCAATAGCGAAGGCAAAACACAGGCTATTGGGAAGCAAGGCTCCCCAACCGCCACAAGCACCAACAAGTAAAGCCGCTGAGAATAACAGGAACACATCGCACGGGTTTGGCAAAAATCTTGGCGAGTTCCTTGTCTTTTATCTTAATAAAGCCTCTTCAAACTTTTCTCAAAGTTGGTTGCGACCCATCATTGGATATTTCGTCATCGGATTTATCTGCTACTGCCTTGATTATCGAGAAACGATCCAATGGTTTTCATGGGAACCGTATAACGCTGAGTTCTGGCGCTTCCTTAATCCCTTTGGATTTTCGCTAAAAATGGAAGGGGATAATCGGCTTATCAGCGATTTTACTGCCGGGAAGGTTTTCTTCAAAATTATTTCCGCCTTCCTGATCTACCAGTTCATCATGGCGCTACGCAACCAAACCCGCCGCCGCTAATGACCATCGCCGCACAACTTCAATCCGTTGACAAATGCACAAATGGATTAGTATTGGTGCCGTTCAGAACTCGAGGACTGCCATTTTGACGATGTCAGGACAGTCGCACTGTTCGACAATGGAGGAAACAGCGTGAAAGAACAATGGGAAGGTTTTTGCCACTTTTTGAGCGGAATCCATCCAATCCGCTTAGTGGCTTTCGGTTATCTGTCATACATCCTCATGGGTTGGCTATTCCTGTCGTTACCCGTCAGTACGGTGGCCAGCAAGGTATCGGCGTTGGACTTGCTATTTATCTCTACTTCGGCCGTCTCCACGACAGGACTTGCAACGGCAAGCACTGGAAACGATTTTACCCTGTTCGGACAGATCATCATTCTTATCCTGATCCAGCTTGGCGGACTCGGCTACATGACATGCGGCTCTTTTGTCGTTCTCTCTCGAAGTGCTACCCTTTCCGCAAGAAGGCAGAATGTGGGTAAGACTGTGTTCAGCATGCCGCAAGAGTTCCGTGTCGATAAATTCATCCGCAGCGTTATCGTTTTCACACTGATTACCGAAGTTATAGGCGCCATTGCGCTTTATATTGCTTTCATGAATGCTGGCATCAGTAACCCGCTTTGGACTTCTATATTCCACAGCGTGTCCGCCTTTTGCACGGCAGGCTTCAGTCTCTACGATAACAGTTTTGAAGCGTTTCAAGGCAATGTGCCTGTCAACATCATACTGGGGATATTGAGCTACTTGGGAGCCATTGGCTTCATCGTGTTTGTTGATGGATGGCGTTGCATCATCGGCAAAACCAAACGCTTGACGCTAACAAGCAGAATCATCATTTCGACTACCCTCTGGCTTAGTGTTGCAGGGGTTATACTCTTCTTCGTGGCGGAACCCAACATTCAGCATCTTCCGCCTTATGACAGGATTGTTACTTCATCTTTTCAAGTCATGAACGCAATTACGACGACTGGGTTTAACTCCATACCCATTGGGGGATTATCCACCGCCTCTCTGTTCCTGATCATCATGCTTATGATTATCGGAGCATCTCCCTCGGGAACAGGAGGCGGTTTAAAGACAACCACTTTCACGGCTGCATTTGGCATGATCCGAAGTGTGATACGAGGACACGAGCGCGTTACTTTCTGGGGCAAGGAGATTCCCGAAGAGCGCATGAGACTGGCGATTTCCAGCATCGGATTCTACATCATGGCACTTATCATCGGCTGTTACCTTTTGGCATTGGCTGAAAATCACCCCTTTGAAGGACTGCTTTTCGAGGCGGCCTCGGCTCTGGGAACAGTCGGGCTCAGCACAGGTATAACCGGAGTGCTATCACCAATCGGTAAACTGATTATCATCATGCTAATGTTTGTTGGGAGACTAGGCCCTCTGCTATTTGGGATTGCTCTGTTTCTACCAGCGAACACGGCAGGCGATGAGATCAAAGAAGATCTGGCTATCTGAAAACAGCAAATGCCGAACCACCGCCTACACTTTATCGTCGCTAACGCACTACGAAGTGATGGGTAAAACTATACGATAGGAGGTAAGAAGTGGAATGATGCGCAACGCCGAGAAAACGATTGGCAATATCATCGACAAGGTTTCCGTTTCTATTATTGGTTCTGTGGACGAGAACGAATTCCCAAACGCAAAAGCCATGCTCCCTCCCCGCAAACGGGAGGGCATAAAACATATTTATTTCACGACCAACATGTCCTCAATGCGAGTAAAGCAATACACCGACAATCCGAAGGCCTGCGTTTATTTCTTTGACCACAGATTTTTTAGGGGCGTCATGCTTAAGGGAACAATGGAGGTTCTGCATGACCAACAATCAAAGCAAATGATCTGGAGGGACGGGGATGAGATGTATTACGCCAAGGGCGTAACTGATCTGGATTATTGCGTCCTAAAATTTACCGCACAAAACGGGCGGTATTACAGCGATTTCAAATCAGAAAACTTTGAAATCGAGTGACGGCGAATCACAAAGTGGTGTAGCCCGCACCACACGAATCGCACCACAGATAGGCGTAACCGACCTTGAACATTAGCCAGAGAGAACAGTAGATGGAATCACAAGTCATATCGAAACAGCGAGTAACCGATCACGGCGAGGTGTTGACCGGAAAGCAGGAGGTCAACGCCATGCTTGATCTGGTAAAGCCGGAAACGGAACGCATTGACTCCCGTTTCCTCGAACCAGCTTGTGGCAACGGGAACTTCCTGACCGTGATTTTGGAACGAAAATTGGCGGTGGTCGAAAAGCGCTACAGCAGGTCGCAACTGGAGTTTGAGCGCTATGCCGTCCTGGCAATTTCCTCAATCTACGGAATTGACATTCTAGAAGACAATGTTCGGCAATGCCAAGATCGACTTTATGGAGTGTTTGAGTTCAATTATTCTCGCCTGTTCAAGAACAGCACCAAGAATAAGTGCCGCGAAGCAGTCCGATTTATTTTTGAACGCAACATCATCTGGGGCGATGCCCTTACCCTTAAGACGATCGGCGAGAAACCGAAGTACATCGTTTTTTCCGAATGGTCCCCCGTCAACGGCAGTATGCTTAAGCGGCGAGATTTTGTCTTTCGCGATTTACTGGATCATGAGGGGAACAAGGAATTGCCGCTCTTCTCCGATCTTGGTGAAGATGTATTTCTTCCCAAGCCCATTCCGCCAGATTTCCCCCCTGTTCACTTTTTGGAGATCGCCCATGTACAACGATAACTACAATCCTGATGTGCTTTCCTGCATCGCCAACCTAAGCAGTGATGAGGTGTTCACTCCGCCGCAACTGGTGAACCGAATTCTGGATTTGCTACCGACGGAACTCTGGAGCGAGAGCAAAACCACCTTTCTTGATCCGTGCTGTAAGTCAGGCGTTTTTCTGCGAGAAATCGCCAAGCGGCTGGACAAGGGGCTGGAGCGGCAAATCCCCGACCGCCAGAAGCGGATTAACCACATCTTGAAGAAGCAACTTTATGGTATAGCCATCACGGAACTGACCGCCCTGCTATCGCGTCGCTCCGTGTACTGCTCCAAAATCGCCAACGGGAAATATTCCGTCTGCGAGTCGTTTGACAACCCAGAGGGCAATATCCGCTTCGAACGCGTGGAGCACACCTGGGTGAATGGTCGTTGTGAGCAATGCGGAGCCAGCAGAAATGCATACGATCGCGGCGCACAGTTAGAAACACACGCATATCAATTTATTCACACTACGCAGCATCACGAGGAGATATTTAATATGAAATTCGATGCCATAATAGGCAATCCGCCATATCAATTGAGCGATGCTGGCGATAGCACAGGCTCATCACCCATCTATGACAAATTTGTTGAGCAGGCAAAAAAACTGAACCCGCGTTATCTTTCAATGATAATCCCATCCCGCTGGTTTGCCGGTGGCAAAGGGTTGGATAATTTTCGAGATACTATGCTTCACGATAGCCGTATTTCTCATCTTGTTGACTATCCAATTGCCTCTGATGTCTTTCCCGGCGTGAAAGTCATCGGCGGAATATGTTTTTTCTTATGGGAACGCGATTACAAGGGGCCATGTAAAGTCACGACACATATGAATAATCAAACGGACACGATGACGCGCCAATTAAATGAATTCGACACATTTGTCCGCTTCAATAAAGCTATTTCCATCCTTAAAAAAGTTGCTTCTAAAAAATATCCAACGATGAGTGATCAAGTGTCGCGACAGAAACCGTTCGGCTTACGTACATTTGTCAAACCAGAGAAACACGGCAATATTACTTTGTATGCCAACAAGGCAGTTGGAAAAATTGATGAGGCATTAATTACAACAGGAACGGAAATGCTTAATAAATGGAAGGTGTTAATATCGATGGGTTATGGTGAGGGGGGGGGGAAGCACGAGAATATCCGCGCATGATCATTGGCAAACCGATCATAGCTGCACCGCCAAGCGCATGCACTGAAACATATCTTGTCGTTGGAGCTTACAACTCTCAAAATGAAGCCGTGAATCTTGCCTCTTATCTGCGAACCAGATTTCCTCGGCTTTTAGTTGGATTGCGGAAAAACACACAACACATTACTAAAGATCGTTTCGCTTTCGTCCCCGTTCTTTCAATGACTCAAACATGGACGGATGAGAAACTTTATGAACACTTTGGCCTGACGAAGGATGAGATCGCCTTCATCGAGTCCATGGTGCGCCCGATGCCCGCCGTTGATGATAAAAAAGGCGAAAAGGCGAGCGATGAGTAAGTAATCACGGATGTACATAAATCACGAACTTCAAATCATAAAAAATAGGATTGAAGGAAAATGAGCATGGGGAACAAATGTTCACTTGTTGCTTACCAAAGTCATAAAATCCGCAGTTTTTTCGATGAGAAGAACAAGATATACATCTTTCCGTTGGCGAAATTGCTTTTGCGCTCACGGGAAGTGCTAACCATGCGGTCTATTCGCGGGTGCTAAAAAAACGCCTGAACAACAAAGGCGCAAATGCAGCCGTTAAAAATGTATCAATAGCGATAATGAACGCAGAGGATAAATACAGGTATGAATAAGAAATATTTTCCAGAGATTCCGCAGACGCGCGCCGAGACAATGCCCAGAGACAATCCTCTGCGAAAATATGAGTCCTCGGTGGATAAACAAGAATTTTTCCCGCAGCGACCAGCATCGCGGCCGACGATCTATGCCTATGAAGATACAAACCCACAGTACGCGGGTCTCCTCAAGGTCGGCTATACAACGGTGGACGCCCAAAGCCGCGTCGCGCAGCAATATCCGACAAAAAAGCCGGGAAAGCCTCCGTACCTGATTGTTCTGGAAGAATCCGCCATGCGGAACGACGGAACGGCGTTCACCGATCACGATGTCCACCAGATGCTACGGCTCAGCGGCATAGAAAATCCCGACGGCGAGTGGTTTCGCTGTACGGTAGAGCAAGTTAAGGCGGCCATTATCGCCGTGAGTACGGGGCAACTGAACGAAGAAAACCGGTCGCTGGATTTCAAGATGCGCCCAGAACAGGTAGAGGCGGTTGAGAAGACTGCCGCCTATTTCGTCAGTTGGCGCAATGACAGAAATAACCAGAACAAGCCGCCGCACTTTCTTTGGAACGCCAAGATGCGTTTCGGAAAAACCTTTGCCGCCTACCAATTGGCGAAAAAGATGGGCTGGAAGAAAGTGTTAGTCCTGACTTTCAAGCCCGCCGTGCAGAGCGCCTGGGAAGATGATTTGAAATGCCATGCGGATTTCAATGGCTGGCAGTTCATCAAGCCCGGCGGTCTGACCTACGAGCAGGCGGATAAGAAAAAACCGTTCGTCTGCTTCGGCTCGTTTCAGGACTACCTGGGCCGCAACCCCAGCACGGACGGGATCAAGACGAAAAACGAATGGGTGCATGCAACAAATTGGGATTGCGTAATTCTGGATGAATACCATTATGGTGCATGGCGCGAAAACGCCAAGGAGCTTTTTGAGGCTGAGGACAAGATTGAGGCCGCATTTGGAGAAGGTGAAGGCATTGAGTTTTTCGACGAAGACACCACGGACGGCTATCTCTATCTATCTGGAACGCCATTCCGGGCCATCGCTTCGGGCGAGTTCATTGAAGAGCAAATCTACAATTGGACCTATGCTGACGAACAGCGAGCCAAGCGGGACTGGAAAGGCCAGAACAATCCCTACGCCGCCTTGCCCCGAATGGTGCTCCTGACCTACCAACTGCCGGACGCCATTCGCGAAATCGCCATGCAAGGTGAGTTCAATGAGTTCGATCTGAATCTCTTTTTCTTCGCCGAGGGCATCGGCAAAAAGGCAATGTTCAAGTACCAGGATGAAGTTCAGAAATGGCTGGACCTGATTCGAGGCGCCTTCATGCCGACGAGCGTGGACAACCTCAAGCTCGGGAGAAAGAAACCGCCGATGCCGTTTTCTGATGCGCGCTTGCTGGATGTGCTTTCGCATACATTCTGGTTTCTGCCCAGCGTAGCGGCCTGCCATGCCATGCGCAACCTGATGGCGAAGAAACAGAATCGCTTCTACCACGACTACACTGTCCATGTGGCCGCTGGAAGCGCCGCAGGGGTTGGTGCACGCGCCCTCCCCCCAATACTGGAGGCGATGGACAATCCGCTCACCACCAAGACCATCACCCTATCTTGCGGTAAACTGACGACGGGAGTTACAGTAAAGCCGTGGACGGGGATTCTGATGCTACGCAACTCCTCCAGCCCGGAAACCTACTTTCAGGCGGCTTTTCGGGTTCAATCGCCATGGACGGTACGCAATCCCGACGGCACATCCCCAAACATGGAAGATATCATCAAGAAGGAGTGTTATGTTTTCGACTTTGCCCCCGACCGGGCATTACGCCAGATTGCCAATTATAGTTGCCGCTTGAATGTCAACGAAGCCAGCATGGAAAAGAAGGTCGAGGAGTTCATTAGTTTCTTGCCGGTTTTGGCCTACGACGGTAGTTCCATGAAGCAGATTGATGCCGCTGGTATTCTCACCATGGCAATGAGCGGCACGACGGCCACCTTGCTGGCGCGGCGCTGGGAAAGCGCCCTGCTCGTGAATGTGGATAACAACACCCTGCGCCGCCTGATTTCCAACAAGGATGCGATGGACGCCCTCATGAGCATCGAGGGTTTCCGCAACCTAAATCAGGAAATTGAGACCATTATCAATAAATCGGAAGCAGTGAAAAAGGCCCGTAAAGAGGCCAACGCCGATGAGCTCACGACGAAGGGGAAAAAAGAACTTTCGGATAAAGAAAAGGAATACAAAAACCTGCGCAAGCAGATTCAGGATAAGCTAATCAAGCTCGCAACGCGACTTCCCATCTTTATGTACCTGACTGACTACCGCGAACGGACGCTGAAGGATGTTATTACCCAACTCGAACCCAGTTTGTTTAAGAAGGTTACGGGGCTAAGCCTGAAGGAATTTGAGTTACTGCTCAGTCTGGGCGTGTTCAATAGCGCCCTGATGAATGACGCGGTTTACAAGTTCAAGCGCTACGAGGATGCCAGCTTGAGTTACACGGGAATTAACAGACACG
>JAIPED010000042.1:10000-12535 GCA_021737325.1 Deltaproteobacteria bacterium | reverse complement strand
TGTTTTTGAGGGCATTCCTGTGCAGATGTGCCAGTTTCATCAGCAGGCGATTATCACTCGTAAGCTGACGAACAGGCCAAAGCTCACAGCAGGTATTGAGCTAAAATCTTTGTCTCTCAAACTTTGCAGGAGTAAGAAGAATGGCTTCATTAAGCTGTTATCTGAGTGGCATAATCGTTGGGGAGATTTTATCAAAGAGCGAACGCTTAACATTACGACGGGCAGGTGGTGGCATTAAACTTATAAGAGGCTACGCTCTGCCTATTTTAGCCTGAAGAACAACCTTGCTTACCTTTATACATATCAGGATTACCCATCATTGAAGATACCAAATACGACCAACTCATTGAAAGGTAGTTTTGCCCATTTGAAGGAACTGCTTTTGGTTCATAGAGGATTAAAGAAGGGCATAAAAAGGAAAATGATAGATGAAATACTGGGAAAATAACCAAAATATTTCAAGCACATCTGGATGCGCCATTCTATTACATTTTGTCTTTTTGCGGTTGCCCGCTTTCGCGGGAATGGGGATAACAATCCAAGCGGTACAGTTGTGCAAGAGTCTTTAGCACAAACTATTCGCAAAATCACCTTTCAAAGAAAGAAAGGGGCGAGGGGAAAAAAGTAAACAATAAAAATCCCGGCGGCTACCTACTCTCCCACACAGTCGCCCATGCAGTACCATCAGCGCCAGAGAGCTTAACTTCCGTGTTCGGGATGGGAACGGGTGTGGCCTCTCCGCTATAACCACCGGGAAAAAATCATTAACTAATTGCACATCTATTAAGCTGCCAATGACTCAACATGAAAAATTATGACCAAGCCTCACGGACGATTAGTATCGGTCAGCTAAACATATTACTATGCTTACACATCCGACCTATCAACCTCGTAGTCTTCGAGGGTCCTTTAGTCTTGGCGTCTCCACCAAGAGGGATATCTAATCTTGAGGTGGGTTTCCCACTTAGATGCTTTCAGCGGTTATCCCTTCCAAACTTGGCTACCCAGCGCTGCCACTGGCGTGACAACTGGAACACCATCGGTTTGTCCATCCCGGTCCTCTCGTACTAGGGACAGATCCCCTCAAATATCCTGCGCCCACAACAGATAGGGACCGAACTGTCTCGCGACGTTCTGAACCCAGCTCACGTACCGCTTTAATTGGCGAACAGCCAAACCCTTGGGACCTTATTCAGCCCCAGGATGCGATGAGCCGACATCGAGGTGCCAAACCCCGTCGTCGATATGAACTCTTGGACGGGATAAGCCTGTTATCCCCGGCGTACCTTTTATCCGTTGAGCGATGGCCCTTCCATTCGGAACCACCGGATCACTAAGACCTGCTTTCGCACCTGCTCGACTTGTATGTCTCGCAGTCAAGCTCCCTTATGCCTTTACACTCTACGGCTGGTTTCCAATCAGCCTGAGGGAACCTTCGCGCGCCTCCGTTACTCTTTGGGAGGCGACCGCCCCAGTCAAACTACCCACCAGACAATGTCCCCGACCCGGATAACGGGCCCAGGTTAGAACTCCAGAATGATCAGGGTGGTATTTCAAGGTTGGCTCCACCACGCCTAGCGGCGCCGCTTCATAGCCTCCCACCTATCCTACACAAACCAGCCCAAAGCTCATTGTCAAGCTATAGTAAAGGTGCACGGGGTCTTTCCGTCTAGTTGCGGGTAACCGGCTTCTTCACCGGTTTATCAAATTCGCTGAGCTTCTCGTTAAGACAGCGCCCAAATCGTTACGCCATTCGTGCAGGTCGGAACTTACCCGACAAGGAATTTCGCTACCTTAGGACCGTTATAGTTACGGCCGCCGTTTACTGGGGCTTCGGTTCAAAGCTTCGCCTTGCGGCTAACAAATCCCCTTAACCTTCCAGCACCGGGCAGGCGTCAGACCCTATACATCGTCTTGCGACTTCGCAGAGTCCTGTGTTTTTGCTAAACAGTCGCTTGGGCCGTTTCACTGCAACCCTCTCATGCTCCACGAGCTAATCGTATCACACTAACAGGGCACACCTTCTTCCGAAGTTACGGTGTCATTTTGCCGAGTTCCTTAACGAGATTTCACTCACGCGCCTGAGGATATTCTCCCCACCTACCTGTGTCAGTTTACGGTACGATCTCCGAATATCTGAAGCTTAGAGGCTTTTCTTGGAAGTATGGGATTAGCCAGTTTATGAGATAAATCTCTCCTCATCACCTCTCGGAGTTAACGGGATTTCGGATTTACCTAAAACCCCCTCCTACCAGCTTGAACCGGGACATCCAACACCCGGATGGCCTACCCTTCTCCGTCCCCCCATCGCAATATTCAGAGGTACAGGAATATTAACCTGTTTTCCATCACCTACGCCTATCGGCCTCGGCTTAGGGGTCGACTAACCCTGAGAAGACGAACTTTACTCAGGAAACCTTAGGTTTACGGCGAGTATGATTCTCACATACTTTATCGCTACTTATGTCAGCATAATCTCTTCTATCAAGTCCACCGATCCTTACGGTTCGGCTTCATCCCGTGATAGAATGCTCC
>JAIPED010000042.1:0-5000 GCA_021737325.1 Deltaproteobacteria bacterium | reverse complement strand
GTGGAAATGCTAATGGGCACCTGCTTGCCATTACCGTTAATTATGTAACATGTTTTCCCGATGACTGGCACACCCGAGGATAGCGTCTGCCTAAGAGCACAATCGCTTTCACATTTGCTGGAGCGCAACACATCCGCACAATTCTTGCCCAGAGCATCCTCCCTTTTAATCCCCGTTATTTGCTCGGCAGAACGGTTAAAAAAGGTTATTTGCCAATTCGTATCCACAGTGAAAACGCCATCAGAAATGCTCTCTAAAATCGTTTCTGCTTTTCCTATTATTCTCTTCTCCGACATTTCCTACACCTCGTTGACGCAATTATAGCACATAAACCACTCGTGTTGCTTCCTTTTTATAGACTTCTCCCGTAGGCATAACCTTGCTGTCGCTACAGTCAAAAAACAGCAGAAGGAGAAACATGTCTTAGGAATGGGGAAAACGAATAAACCCCTTGTTAAACAATATAAAAAGAAGTCTGCATTATAATGCTCACAATTTTATCTTTATTAAGGCAATAGCTTTCTGGTATTTGCCGGAAACATCGATAATTTTTGAACCAAAAAGAAAGGAGACTTATGGAAAACAATATCCAGGGGGGGGTATCCCGACGAAAATTGCTAAAAGCTTCTATCGCTTTAATGGCGGCTTCGGGCGCTTTCTTCTCCCTACCAAAAACCCTAAAGGCACAGCTACCGCAGGGAAAACTCGCAACAATGATTGACCTCACCCTTTGCGATGGGTGCGTGGGCAAAGACATCCCCGCTTGCGTATCCGCCTGTAAAACAGCAAAAAATCACACCATCCCTCACCCTGAAGAGCCCATCCCCGTACCGTATCCAACCAATATCGTTGAAGATTGGTCAAAAAAGCAGGACATCAGCGATCGGCTAACGCCCTACAATCGTATTTTTATCCAACCCATTACCCTAACGCATAGCGGAAAGGAAACGACCTTATATATCCCTCGTCGCTGTATGCACTGCGATAACCCCGCCTGTGCCACTCTTTGCCCATTCGCCGCCAACACCAAAGACCAGACCGGAGCCGTAGTGATAGATCAGGATCTTTGCTTTGGTGGTGCAAAATGCCGTAGCGTTTGCCCCTGGAAGATTCCCCAGCGGCAATCGGGAGTAGGGCTTTACCTAAAGGTGGCGAAAAACTTCATGGGAAATGGCGTCATGTATAAGTGCGACCTGTGCATTGACCTTCTTAACGAAGGAAAAACGCCGTCCTGCATTGATTCTTGCCCGCGTAAAGCCATGCTCATTGGCGAACGAAATGAGATATACGCCGAAGCACAGCGCCGCGTGAAAGCGATGGGAGGATATATTTTTGGCAAAGAGGAAAATGGCGGTACTGCAACGCTTTATGTTTCGCCAATACCCTTTAATGCCATCGATGCACAAATTGTCGGCAAGCCTGGGATCCCACAACTTCTTGTCGGAGTTGAACGCAAAATGGCAAAAAGTGATGGACTTGCTGGTGCCATTTTGGCCGCCCCTCTGTTGGGCTTGCTTGCGGGGGTATTTGCGGGAGTGTCCGGGAGAAAAAAATCCCCCTCGGTCGCAAGTGAGGGGGAAAAAGGAGAAGAGTAGATGAAAGAACAAAAACTGATAACAAGGCATAGCGCCGTGGAAATATTTGAACACTGGGTAATCGCCATTTCTGGTCTGGCGTTGTTATTAAGCGGCATGTTTCAGCTCCCTGTTGCAGGGCGCTACAAAATTACAGCTATTCCGGGGTTTTCATGGTCAGGAGATTTTTTTATAACACTTCAAATTCATTACCTCGCTTCGGTGTTCTTCGTTGCCTGCGTGGTTTTCCATGTTGTTTATCACTGCATACTAAAAGAAACCGGAATGTTGCCGCGCAAGGGTGATATCAAAGAGTCCATCAAGGTTTTTCAAAGCTTAATCACCAAGAAACCAGAACCACCTTTTGGCAAGTACCTTCCCGAACAGAGACTCGCGTATGTGCTTATCGCAGTACCGGTATTGTTGCTGATCGTTTCCGGTATATTCAAGACTGCAAAAAACATTTTTTATCCTGACATGGATCGTAGCCTGCTCCTTATCATGACATCCATCCATAATCTGGGATTTGTGCTGTTTTTCTTAGCTTTTTTTGCCCACATTGGCGCTCTGTTATTAAAACCGAACTGGCCACTTGTACGAGGTATCTTTACGGGCAAGGTACGGCGCGATTATGCCGAACATCGCCATCCGCTCTGGATAAAGGAGATAGAAACTAATAAATGAGACATTGTATGTTTGCTCTATGGTATTAGGTTTGTGAAGTTGCTGAGAAGATAGATAGGATGGCAGACCGATGAGACCTTGGTGCCAATAGCACCGTTGGAAAGCACGGCTCGCCATCCCATCAAAAACCCCTTAAACCTTTGCCGCAACTGAAAGGTTTGCCCCTCCATCATCATATGAAGGGGTTATTTATTTTTTTGGGCATAATGCGGATTTTGGGAGGTTATTTTCCCAGTATTTCATCTATCATTTTCCTTTTCGGCATTTCTTTAATCCTCTGTAAACCCAAAGCAGTTCCTTCAAATGGAATTATTAATGATATACTGGCGAATACTGTTCAACGATTTTTGATCACGAATAATGTGGTCGTAAAATGATTTTTTTCATCCGAAATCAAAATCATCAACTTGTTTGCGAATTTCACGGGTAACCGATGATTTAAATTCATGAATAATTTTTGATAAATACATTTTGGTTGATCCTGTAGGGAATACAGATCTGCATTACCTACTTTTTTGCCCACCTTTCAAAAAACTCGGCATTGCCTCGCCCACGCCCTTGGCAACGCTGTTTGATCGCTTTACACTCCCAAACAACCTGACGCCAAATGTTGCTTGCCCTGCGTTTAGAGCGTGCCGCATTACGCCGAAGATAGGAAAAAGTGCTGATCGCCCTATTCAGCTATCACCGCGTTTATTGCCTTCCAAAGGGAATCCCTTCCTTCTCCCGTTTTGGCGGAAAAAGGGATTATCACCCCTTCAATGCCGTAAGGGCAGGATTTTTTGAATTGGGCAAGGCGTTTGGTTAATTGATTGGCGGAAAACTTATCGACCTTCGTGATGACCAACACCACCTTTACATCCCTTTCATGCAACCATTCAACCAAGGAAGTCTCTTCAAAACCGATCTCGCGGCGGCTATCCACGACTAAAACCACCGCCACCAGATTGGGGCGTTGCGAAAGGTAATTTGACATCATCTCGCCCCATTCTTCTTTCATTTGCGCCGAAACGCGGGCAAAGCCGTAACCGGGCAAATCGACAAGAACGACCTCTTCATTAACTAAAAAAAAATTGAGAAGCCTGGTGCGTCCCGGCGTGTTGCTCGTTTTTGCCAAGGCGCGTCTGAGGACCAGACGGTTGATTAGCGATGACTTGCCAACATTGGAACGACCCGCAAAAGCTATTTCTTTACATTCATGAATAGGACAATCACCAATCTTTACGGCGGACTTCATGAAACTCGCTGACTTTATCTTCATCTTCAACCTTTCCGCTATTCCTTTTCAAAAACTATTTTCAATTTTTCCAATTTCCGTTCCAGCGTCGGACGGGTGATCCCCAACAAATCGCAGGCTTCCCCCTTGGTTTTAATGCCCTGTGCCAAAACCTTACGGATATAGCGCTCCTCCATGCCTTCAAGAGTGAGGAGCTTGCCCTGTTCGTCAAGGCAAGAGATGCTCCCTTCTGGTGGCGCTTGTTCATGTCTTCTTCCAATTTCTGTGTTGGCAAACAGTGAAGGAAAATCGCTTAGCAACAATACCTGACTTTTGGCGACAACAACGGCTCGCACCAATAGATTTTCTAACTCCCGTACATTCCCAGGCCAAGGGTAGCGGAAGAATTCTTCCATTACTTCAGGGGTAACTTGGATTGAATCCTTGTGCAGATCGCGGCAGATTTTGTTTAATAGGACATCGGTTAGAAGCGGGATATCCTTCTTGCGTTCCCGTAGCGGAGGAATACGGATGGAAACGATGTTTAGGCGATAAAAAAGGTCTTCACGAAATTTCCCCTCGCTAACCAAGGAGCGCAAATCCCTGTTTGTCGCGGCAATGACCCGTGCTTGCATCTTCACGGTATCCTTGCCGCCAACACGCTCAAATTCCTGCTCCTGAAGCACCCTTAAAAGCTTCGCTTGCAAACCGAAGGACATTTCGCCAATTTCATCTAGAAACACCGTTCCACAGCCACCCAGTTCAAACTTGCCAAGTTTGCGGCCGCTGGCTCCGGTAAACGAACCTTTTTCGTGCCCAAATAGCTCCGATTCTAAAAGGGTCTCCACTATTGCTGAACAATTAATAGCGATGAACGGCTCTTGGATATCGGTATTGTTGTGGATGACACGGGCGATGAGTTCCTTGCCCGTGCCACTTTCTCCCTGAATAAGAACCGTGGCCCGGTTTTGGGACACGATACCGATTATTTTAAAGATCTCCTGCATTTCCTTGCTGGAACCAACAATATCGCCAACCTTAAACTGCCTAGATGGCTCCGTAAGAATCCCCTTGAGCTTTCTCTCAATTTCTAAAGAAGAAAGCGCCTTATGAATCGCGACATCCAATTCGCCGATATTTATCGGCTTGTGGATGTAATCAAAAGCGCCCCCCTTCATTGCTTTGATGGTGGTTTCCATATCGTGAAACGCCGTTATCATGATAACTTTAACCCGTTCATTTTCTTCCTGCAGATCTTCAAGAACGGCAAAACCATCCATATCAGGCAGGCGAATATCCAAAATGACCAAGTCGGGTTCTTCTTGGATAAAGGCATTTACCCCGGCGTTCCCGCTATCGGCGAGACAAACCCGATACCCCTCTTCGACAAGATAGAGCTCCAACATCTCCCTTATCGACTTATCATCATCAATAACTAAAATTTTATTCAACGGCATACACCCCTATGTTGGTATTGATATCACCACTGTGGTGCCAATCCCCACAGCGCTGGTTATCTGTATTTC
>JAIPED010000041.1 GCA_021737325.1 Deltaproteobacteria bacterium | reverse complement strand
CTCAGCGCAGCATTGATTTTACTAGCGTAGGCTTGGATAAAGAGAAAATAGGAATCCACACACTTGGCGGCACCTTTGGCTATACCCGTGCGGATTGGTTTATCACGGATGTTCTCAGTGTCTCTGCGGGTGCGCATTCTGCCGATCGTTATGGCAATAGCGTTACTGCGAGCTACAATTCCTACAATATCCGTAATGAAGTTAGGGTTGGTTATCTGCATGATTCCATCTCGTTCGCTTCTCCCGTGTTGATTTCTCCTCGTATTGGTCTTGTTACGGATTATGTTAGTGTTTCCGCTTACACCGATAGCCGTGGTAGTTCCTATTCTGCTCTTAGTCAGCCATTTGCGCAGGCGTCTGCGGGGGTTAACCTTCGTAGCCACTATGAGATTGCGGGTATAAGCATGAAGCCTTTTGTGGATGTTTCCTATACCGGTCTATTGAGTGGTCGGACGGTTGAGGTGGAGCGAAGTAGGAGGGGGATAGTTAACACTGTTACTGATGAGAGCGACATGCACAAATTTGGGCTTGAGTTAGGCTCTGAAGTGGAGATTGGCTTACAAGCGAAGATGCGTGTTGCCTACATCGGTTCTTTTAGCGCTAAGGGAAGCGTCAATGGCATTACGGCAGGTTTGCAGTTTGATAAGGCCTTTGAGACGGAATTTTCGTTAAACTACGCAAACGGTTATAGTGACGGTAACATTGGCGTAGGTGGTGTTAACGCCTTTATGGGGATTAAGTTTGTTTACTAGTTAGCTCGGTTGCAACACAGAGATGGCGGGGCGAAATTCAACCCCGCCATTTTTTTAAATGGCGCATCCAGATGTGTTTTAAATGTTTCAGTTATTTTCTTTAGTAGAGGAGCCTTTTCTTTCGTCGGTGTTTGATGAACGAGTTGCGCAGGGGTCTTATGTGGGGAATGCAGATCTGCGCGGGCTGATGAACGATTTGTGCAATTGTCTCTGGTGGTTAATGGGCGGGGTCGTGCAGTGGTCTTTAGAAAGAGGGGGGGGTATGCGAGAATTTTTCTATTCCCACTCTTGCGTGATGATTTTTTCTGCTTCTTCCTCTCCTTGGAGCCAATGTATCTTCCATCCTCTCTTTTCCATGCGGCGAAACCAACTCATTTGCCGCTTGGAAAACTGCCCAATACGGATTGCTAACAATTTTTCCATCTCTGCCAAACTGAGCTCTCCCCGCAGGAAAAGAGCTATATAGCGGTATTCCAACCCCAGGGCCTCCAGTCTTACAAAACTAATTCCTTCTTTTCTTAGGTTTAAAACCTCATCAATGAGCCCGTTCCTCATCTTCTCGTTTAAGCGTCGGACAATTTTCTCCCGTATCGTGTCCATCGGCAGTGATATCCCGATTATTAGTGGTTTTTCAAAAGGTGGATTTTGTTGCTCCGTGCTTAATCTTCGCGCAAGGGCAACCTCAATGGCGCGAATGGTTCTTTCCCTTTCGCCGAGATCTGTTTGGTTATGGGGGCGATAATCGAGCGCGAGTAGCTCTTTGTTCAACTCTTCTTGCGAGTAGCTTTTCAGATTATCCCGTAGTTTTGTATTTCGTGATGCGGTTGGCAAGCGATAACCTTCCAACATCGCGCTAATATATAGCCCCGTTCCTCCTGCGATGATGGCATTTTTGCGTGCGCTGGCAATGCGCGAAAGTGCCGTAAAAAACAATTCATGGTAGCGATAGAGGTTAAATTCTTCTGTAGGCTCGACGATATCTATCAGATGGTAGGCGATCTTGGCCTCTTGGTAGAGCGCAAGATCCTTCCCCGTTCCGATATCCATTCTGCGGTAAACCTGTCGAGAATCGGCCGAGATTATTTCGGCATTGTAGCGGTGCGCCAACTGCAAAGCCAAAGCGGTTTTGCCACTCGCCGTTGGTCCAATCACAAATAGCGGATTTTTCTTTAGCATCTTGCCATCGCCATCATGGGTGTGCTACCAGCGCCTCCCGCCGTGGGCAGGAGGGAATAGCACAATCACCATCTTAACCCTCTCGGGGGGATATTGCTCACATACCCGCGTAGAGCATTGCACGCTGAAAGTCATCAATGAAAGTTAAAAGTCTTGATCTAGGTAAAGAGCCGATTCTCTCTTTACTGCTAAAAATGAGCCTGCCTTCTGTCGCGGCGATGTTCGTCATGGGTGTTTATAACTTTGTTGATGCGATTTGGCTGGCGCGTTCAAGCACCCATGCCCTTGCCGCTTATACCGTTTCCTTTCCTCTACAATTGCTCCTTTTTTCCGTCGGATTAGGCACGGGCATTGGTTCTGGTTCCTACGCTTCACGCATGTTTGGCGCTAATAATGTGTTACAGGCGCGCCGTGTAGCGGGACAGACGCTTTTTTTGTCGCTTACCATTGGCGGGGGGATTGCCCTGTTGGTATTTTTATTTTGTGATGAGATCTTACTCTTTATGGGTACAAGCCCTGAAGTCATTCCTCTTGCCAGGCATTATCTGCACATCTACATAATAGGTACTCCCCTGCTTCTTTTTGTTATGATGACGAACAATCTGATGCGTGCAGAGGGCAGACCTAAAGCATCAATGGGGATAATCCTAGTTTTTGCCCTTGTTGGTTTGTTTTTAGATCCGCTATTTATTTTTGGCTGGGGAGTTGTTCCTGCGCTGGGTTTGCGTGGTGCCGCTCTCGCCTCGCTGGTAGCCCAAGGTTCTGCGGCTCTCTTCGCTAGTTATTGTCTTTATCGAAGCGCTTCGCGCTATGAAATTGGCTGGGCACAGATGAGGCCCAGTTTTTTTACCATCTGGTCAATATATAAAACAGGCTTGCCATCCATTGTGATGAACCTGCTCTTCACTGTTACCATTGTCCTTTTTAACCATGCGCTTGCTCCCTTCGGTGCGGCATCTATCGCCAGCCTAGGAATATCTTTGCGCACCGTGGGGTTGATCAATATGGTGCTAATCGGCATTGGGCACGCAGTTATGCCGATTATTGGCTTTAGCAAGGGGGCGGATTTGCGCGAGCGGTTAGCAGAGACGGTGCGTAAAGGAAACATCGTTGCCACCTTGTTGGCCCTTGTTTGTTCCGTTATAATCATCATCTTTGCACCGACAATCGTGGGTATCTTTACCGTTGATGCTCTTCTCATTGATTATGGCGTATTTGCTTTGCGCATGTTTACCCTACCGCTTGTTTTAAGTGCGCCGACGATCATTTGGATCAACATGTTCTTGGGATTAGGCGAAGGGACCACCGCCTTGGTGCTAATGTCGCTACGGGATTGCATTTTTCTGGCGCCATTGGTGTTGCTTCTGCCCCGTTGGTTTGGTTTTGAAGGAATTTGGATTGCCTACTTCATCTCCGTTTTTTTGGCATTTTTGGTTATCTTTTTCGTAGCCCGTCATTCGTTGCATCGCTGGCACCACAATCCCCAAGGCTAGGTTGTACCCCCAGCCTGACAACCACTGTTCCCGCAATGAAGTCATGCCAACCGCGTTTTTTTCTATTGCCCAATACCCAAATAAACCCCAGAAAAAAAAACCACTTAGACGGAACATATCCACACCAGCGCAACAATGCCCTGCCTACCGATAATCTTCCTCCTCCAACAGTCATAACCTGGAGCGCCATCATTCTTTTGCCTGGGGTCTGTCCGGTTACGCAATGAAAGTAGGTGAAATAAACCATATTGAGAAAAATCATCATCAGCAAGAGGGTAGGGGAATGTTCTTCCCAATGCCAATACCTTGTCTGTGGTGCATAGCCCGTGATGAAGACTTCCGTCAAAAATAGTAACAGGTAAATGAGCATAAGGATGCCAAAATCAATGAGCATCGCTACCGCTCGTTGTAGAAAGCCCCCGTAACGGTAATAATCTTCCATTTTGTCTCCCTTTTCGGTTACTTTTTTTCTAGCCGCTTACTTATCGCCAAGATGTCCCGTAAGATAGGCAATAATGGCGGCGGTGGCGATTGCCGCAGTTTCCGCTTTCAGCAGTGCTTTACCCAGGGAAACGCTGGAAAAACCCTTGCCGCGAGCGATGCTGATTTCCTCTTTTGTAAAGCCTCCTTCAGGACCAATAACAAAGAAGATCGTGGATGCAGAGGGAAACGCAATAGTAGCAAAAAACTCTTTAAGCGTAAGGGATTCTTCCTCTTCCCAACAGATGGCTTTAACACATGTTGCGGGTGGGGCTAATAGCATCTCTTCAAAGCCGATAACAGGTTTAACCACTGTCGCTTCGCTACGCAGGCTTTTGCGAGCAGCTTCGCTACTAATCTTCTCCCATTTTTCCCGCTTCACCAGAGACTTTTCTTTATCGGGGCGCGATATTGTCCGCTGGGAGATGAAGGGGATTAAAGAGGAGATGCCCAATTCACAGAGTTTTTGCACAACAAACTCCATCTTATCCGCTTTTAATAGCGATTGTGCCAGGGTAATGCGGCATTCAGACTGCTTCCTGATGATTTTATCGACAATGTTTATCGCTATTTCATGCTCGCCGATTGCCCTGATATGGCCCCTAAATTCGCCGTTGGGGGCGATAAGGAAAACATCTTCGCCCTCTCGTAGTCTTAGAATGTCTTTGAGGTAGTGCAGATCATGCCCCGAGATTATTGCCGAGTCGTCAATGGCGCTGTCATAACGAATGCGCGGGATTGTCATTTTATTTCCGTTGTTGCAGGGCATAGCAAACCCAACCATTAGCCATTCTTTTACGACAAAGGTTTTCGGGATTTATCTTAAACGCCCGTTCAATGTCGTCGCCATGTTCTGCGATGACCCCCGATAGGATTAAAAATCCGCCATTAATAAGAGCATTAAGAAGACGATGACGGTTATCAATAAGTGTTTTTGTCGTTAAATTGGCAACGATGAGGTTGAAGTCCCCGCTAACTTCCTCCAGCGTTTGCACCCGAAAAGATATTTGCTGGCGGATACCATTGAGCCTGGCGTTTTCCTGGGCGATGGTAACTGCATCCTGGTCAAGATCAATAGCGAGAATCTCGCCAACACCCGCCTTTGCCGCGTAGATGGATAAAATCCCCGTACCTGTTCCGACATCTAACATTCGCCAAGGAGGTTGTTGGGAAGTTAGTAGCACCTCCAGCTCTTCCAGACAAAGACGGGAAGAAGCGTGTTGCCCCGTGCCAAATGCCATGCCGGGATCAATCTCCACAAGGATATCATCGGCTTGAGGGATAAACCTTTCCCATGATGGCTTGATAACGATGTTTCTGCCTATTCGTAAAGGTTTGAAGTATTTCTTCCACGCCTCGTTCCAATCGGGATTTTCCACCGTGGAGTGAGAAGCGGATAGCGCCATTAACTGTGGGAAAAGTTCTTTTAATTCAGCGAGATATCTTTCCAACTGGGCTATTTTTTTTTCGCTACGGAGATCCTGAGGAATATGCACAATAAGGCGTTCTACTGCAGGGCTGGCAAAAAAATCACCATCCTCCCCGTCAACGAAGTTTTCTTGATAGCAACCAGCGACTCCTATGTCATCCAAGAAACTGGAAATGGCATCGACGAGCTCCTCAGGAGCGGTGATTTCGATTTTTATCCAGGAATTTGTTATTTGCATTATGCCACTGAAGCCTTTGCCCTTTTTGTTATAGTCATGGGTTGTGAGCTTATCATAATTGCCGCATTGTCCTTGTGAGTGTTCTCACTGCAAAGATGGGGTGCAATGCAGCTATTTATTTCCCCTTTGGAGGTAATTTGCCCGCTTTTTAGCGGCAGTGATCACGAAAGTTATTTACCGCAATAAAAAATTCGCGCATCAACACCACCCACAAATATCGTCCGCGAGCCGTGAGGCGAATTTCCTCATGACCCATTTTAAGCGCTCCTGCTAGCCTAAAGGCAAGTAGCTCTTGCCAGACATGGCCCCAAGAATCCTCCATGTCGCGAAACGATAAGCTTGTGGAAAACAATTTCATCATGAAATTGTAACGCGCCTTATCAGCAGGGCTAAAAATCTTGGTAGCCGCTAGCGGAAACAGTCCCTCATTAATGAGGCTGATGTAATCCTTGATGCTGAAGGTATTGGCGTAGCAGGTGCCCCGCAGAAATCCAATGGCACCACTACCAATTCCGGCGTATTCGTCAAAATCAACGATATATTCATCAATAGCGGTGTTGTTATTGCTATTCTGGGAGAAGCACCAAGCCGAAGAGTGGTGGTAGCGCTTGGACAATCTCTCGCTCAAAAAACGGTAAAACTGTTTTTCCCTTGCGTAGCTAACCTTGCCGCCTAGCGCCTTGAGCATCGCTTCGCGGGAGTAATCTGAAACCATCAGGGGATAGTATGTTATCTGTGAGATGCCGATGGCTAAAAGCGTTTCAACATCTGTTTGTAAAACGGTGTTGGTTTGTGTCGGAAAGTTAAAGATCATATCGGCATTGACCGTGGGGAAGGATCCATTCACCCATTTGAGCCGTTGGGCAATTTCCTCTCCAGAACCATACTTGTGATAGCGCCCCATTTTGCGGAGTAAATCGTCATCAAAGCTCTGTACCCCCACAGAAAGACGGCTAACGGAGCTATCTATCAGTATTTTAACACTATCTTCGTGCAGATGGTTGGGGTTTGTTTCTACTGATATTGACTTTAGAGGAAATTCGTTACTGGCAAGCTTCAAGGTCTCTTTTAACTCGTCCAGCATCACGGTGGGTGTGCCCCCGCCAACATAGACCCCACTAAAGCTCCAACCGGCCTTTTTGTACAATAATATCTCTTTTCTGAGGGCGGAAAAATAGGCACGGCATAGGTTTTCTTCAAAAATAACACGGTGAAAGGAGCAGTAAGGGCAAAGCTGTTCGCAGAAAGGGATGTGTAGATAAAGTAGCCGTTCATGTTTCCCGTCACTTATCGGAAGAACTGACCGCTGAGTGCTGTCAAAGCGTAGCCCAGCATTAAAATTTTTACGCGCTATTGCACCAACAACGCTGGCTATCATTTTCTTCCTCCCTTATCGGTTACGAACGAGGCCTCTCCTCTTTGGCAAAATCGCGCAGGAGCTTTTTTTGGTATTCGGTTAGTTTTTTGGGAACTTCAACGATAACTTCCAAATAGATATCGCCTCTGCCAAAGGAATTCAGGCGTTTAACTCCTCGAGCATCAAGCCGAAAAACCTCACCATTTTGCGTGCCAGCAGGAATTTTTATTTTTTCTTCTCCCTCAAGTGTTGTTACTGTAATGGTGTCTCCCAATGCTGCCTGTGTAAACGATATGGGGAGACGGGCAAAGAGATGTTCATGGCGGCGCTCATAGATTTCGTGTTGCTCATGGAAAATGAATACATGCAAATCGCCGGCAGGAGCAGCACCAATTCCGCCTTCGCCTTCACCGCGGAGCAACATCCTGCTACCAGATTCGACCCCTGCGGGGATCGTAATCTTTATTTTTCTCTTTTCCCGCTCCTTGCCTGTGCCGTTACAGTTATCGCAGGGGTTTTTAATCAGTACGCCACCTCCACCACAACGACGACAAGTCGAACGGACGGAGAAAAACCCAGCAGATTGTGAGATGTAACCCGTACCACCACAATAAGGGCATTTTTCTGGGGATGTTCCTTTTTTTATTCCCGAACCATGACAGGTGGAGCATTCCTTCAAGCGCTCAAATTCAATTTTCTTTTCCGTGCCAAACACCGCTTCTGTAAACGAGATGTTTAATTCGTAGCGCAAATCTTTGCCAGAGCGATTGCCTCTGTCTCTGCCCGTGCCAAAAATATCCCCAAAAACGCTTCCAAAGCTGGAAAAAATATCCTCAAAACCAGCAAACCCTTGATTTCCCTTGATGGCTTCATGACCATATCTGTCGTACATCTGCCTTTTTTGCGGATCGCTGAGTACCTGATAAGCCTCGGCCGCTTCTTTGAATTCTTCTTCCGCTTTTTTATCTCCAGGATTTTTATCTGGGTGGCATCTCATCGCCACACGGCGATAAGCCTTTTTGATTTCTTCGTCATCGGCACTTTTGGTAACTTCTAACACTTCATAATAACAACGCTTATTCATCTTTGTTCCCATCAGAAAATTTAATCGCCCGCTAAGATATTAACCATGGCACCGAATGTCAAGCTGACAGCGGTTAAGAAAAAGTATTGGGGAAATGCGGGACTTTTGCCGTCAGAGAATAATTCAACAATTGATTGCCGACGGTCTTGGCACTCTTAGCGCTTTTGTTGATATTCGCTACGCTAAAGTCCACTGGCAGATATCTCCAAAATATCAAATGAACGAATTCCTCCTGGGGTATTCACCTGTACCTCATCTCCGACGGCCTTGCCTATGAGCGCTTTCCCCAGGGGGGAGGTTACCGATATGCGATTTTTAGCAACATCCGACTCGAAAGGACCTACAAGGATGTAGGTTGTTATTTCTCCTGCGGCATCTTCAACTTTTACACAGGATCCAAAGACTGCCGTAGTCATTTTCAGCGCTTTGGTATCGATGACTTCGCAAGCGAGGATATTGTTTTCTAACTCCTTAATTTTTGTCAACACAAACGCTTGCTTTTCCTTGGCAGCTTTATATTCAGCATTTTCCGAAAGATCTCCATGTGCCCGCGCCACTTCTATCTCTGCCGCATTAGCCGGAAGCACCACATTGCGCATCCTCTCATATTCCTTTTTGAGATTCTCCCAACCTTCTTTTGTTATGGGGATTTTGTTCATTGTACCTCCTTATGACAGCGGTTGTGGGGGTTAACCAAGAAAGCTGGTATTGTCAAGGAAGGGAAGGCAATGTGTTGTAGCCGTGGGAAAAAGTCTCTTTAAATGGCCAAGGGAGATGGTGAGTGGCAACATTGATGGCGAACCAGCAAGGGCAAGAATGGCAACGCCATTTTTTGAGAAACCTGTTATCGGCACCCAAGGGCGGAGTATTGCCAAGCTATCTTCAATGTCTGTTAACTTGCTGTAACGACTTGTTTTTTCAGATTTTTTCTTGCAAGGAAGCCGTTCCTCTGGCATACGCCTTGGCAATTGCCGTACAATAGCGAGCTTCCATGAAACTAAAAATCAGCCAAAAACTTCTTCTCGGTTATCTAGGAATGGCGTTTCTTACCATAATTTCCAGCCTTTATGCCGTCATCAATCTTCGCCATCTCAATGACTATACCCACCGCATTATCCGCGGAAATGTTGTGGTTGTTGAGGAGAGCAAAGCGCTAATGAATGACCTCCTTGACAGAGAAAAAGCCTTCACAAAATTCGTTATTTTTCAGGATGCCACATTTGCCAATGTTTTTTGGGAAAAGAGCGTGGAAATTGACGAATCGCTAAACGAGATAAGAACAAAAAGCGTCGGTGATACCAAAGCTATTGAACGGCTTATCGCGCTCAACAAAGATTACCAATCCTTTTTTGCCAAGATACACAATGAATCGTTGGCGGGGGTTCCTCCCGATGTGAGGGGAGAACAACAGAGCCGTCAATCCGTAGAAAGAATGGCGCGGATAGTGGAAAAATTACGCAAGGCATCGCAGGAAGATATGGAAAAGCAGATGTCCGCGATAAACAAAACGACCAAGCTCACGCTACGGGTAACCATGTTAATTTCGCTCGGTAGCCTTTTTGTTGGCATCGGACTCGCGATTTTTTTGGCATACAACATTTCTCGTCCACTGAAACGCCTGGAAAATGCCGCGGTGAGGGTGGGGCTCGGCGATTTTGACCATAAGTTGGATATAGAATCCCATGATGAGTTTGCCTCCCTTGCACAGACATTCTCCCGCATGATGGAAAAGCTGAAAGTGCTGGAGGCGATAAGCTTAGATGCCAGCCCGCTTACGGGGTTGCCCGGTAATTTAGCGATAGAAAGGGAAGTGAAAAAACGACTTCTTTTAGCTGAGGCCTTTGCCCTTTGCCACATTGATTTAGATCATTTTAAGCCCTTTGTGGACAAGTACGGATACGCCTGGGGTTCGGAGCTGATAAAGGAGGTTGCCAAGATACTAACGGATAGGGTTAAAGATCCTAACGATAGGGATACCTTCATTGGCCATATTGGTGGAGATGATTTTGTTATTATTGCCACTCCGAAAAACGCTGATAGAATGTCGCAGGCCTTAGTTAAGGAACTCCCCTCTGGTCTAAGCAGTTTTTATTCCATTGAGGATCGCGAAAGGGGTTATATCACCGGGCGCGATAGGCAAGGTAAAATAAACCAATTTCCGCTGATAACCGTAACGGTGTCCGTTGTTACCAACGAAGATGGTCCTTTTGCCGACCCGCTGGAAATGGCGCAAAGAGCGGCACAGGTTAAGGAATACGGCAAAACACTTGAGGGTAGCAACTGTGTGAGCTGTGCTAATTTTTACGAAGAGAAAGCCTAGAGCGAGATGGCAAGAAATGAACAGTCATTGCAGACCATTCCTGGTGTGGGCAAAAATATGGAGCGGCATTTTTGCGATGTAGGAATAACAAAAATTGCCGACCTAGTAGGAAAGGATCCAGAAGAACTGTATTTACAAATATGTGCGAAGCAAGGAAAGCGCGTTGATCGTTGTGTTCTTTATGTCTGTCGCTCCAGTGTGTATTTTGCGGAAAACGAAAACCCAGAACCACAAAAAACAAAGTGGTGGTTTTGGAAAGATGTTAGATATTGATGGATAACAAGCGCAAAGCCTTTTTAATCATGTTCGTCTTGCGGTGCATTCCTCTGATTGTCCGAAGGGCGTTTTTTCGTTTCTTATTCTTCTTGTACTATTTGGTATTTACCAAGCACCGGCTGATAACGCTCAACAACCTCAGTAAATCTTTTCCCGAAAAGTCCCTTAGAGAAATAAAGCGAATTGCGCGTTCGGCATATGCCAATCTGGCGATAACCGCGGCGGAGTTTTTTGACACGCCTTTTATGAGCAAAGCAGAGTTTTGCCAAAAAGTTACCATGGAGGGACAAGAACATTACAACGAGGCGCTTAACGGCAACAAGGGCATTCTTTTTCTTTCCTCCCATTTTGGTAATTGGGAACTACAGGCGGGTTTGAGCTCCTCCTACATAAATGGCTTTGGCATCATTTATCGCCGTCTGGATAATCAGCTTTTGGAAGAGATTACGCTCTTTGCTCGGATGTCCCACGGAAGCTGGCTTATTCCGAAGGGGAGGGCAGGCCAAGCGATACGAAAGCACCTGCTCAACAATGAAGCGGTTGGACTTACCCTTGACCAGAACATTTCTGTGGAGCAGGGGGTCTTTGTCGATTTTTTTGGAAGACCTGCTTGTACGGCTGTTTCTCTTGCGGCGTTTGCCCTACAAACAGGGGCACCAGTTTTGCCAGTTTTTATGGCTCGCCAGAAGGACGGGAGATACAAATTCATAATCAAACCCGCCGTGCCAATTGAGAAAACGGGAAATTATCAGGAAGATCTGCGGATAAACACCCAAAGGTTTGTCAAGGCGACCGAAGAGGTTTTTCGTGAATACCCCGAGCAGTGGTTTTGGATGCATCAACGCTGGAAGACGAAGAAATGCCAGCTTAGCAATTCTTTATCAGTACCAATAAAAGCGGCGGAAGATAGAGGGCTAAAAGAATTTTCCCGCTAACATGGGGAGTATCGCCAATGAAAAACCCTCTCGTTTTGGCAATCTATTAAAATCTGGCAAAGTGGGTATGCACCAGTAGTTGCCGTTGCCGCATGCCTTTTCTCTACGCCCGAGGCATTTTGGGTGGTGGGTTAATATCTAAGTGGCGTTTGCATAGAAAACATCGGATAGAAAAACGGGGATGCGAAAAAATAAGTGTGCGGCGTAGGTGTTACGGTCTATGAATAGAAAAATTATCACTACGGTTTTGTTGCTGTCGCTGTTCCTTTGCTTTGCTTCAGAAGCAAGGGCGAATGTCATTTTTATCCCCCCCATTCATGCAGATTTTTGCGGCGAGCCACTGCCCTTGGAAAGCGATTATGTTGCAGAGGCGTTTGAGGAAGCGTTTTTATCCTTTGCTTATTTCCACTCCCGTACAATCATTTTGATTAAAAAAACCGACCGTTTTTTCCCCTATGTTGAGAGCAGGCTCAAAGCGCGGAAAATGCCGGAAGATTTGAAGTACATAATGGTGGTCGAAAGTTTTTTTAACAGCCATGCCGTTTCTCCCGCAAGAGCGGTGGGTTTCTGGCAGTTTATTGAACCGACGGCAAAAAGAATGGGTTTACGGGTAGATAGCTCAATTGACGAGAGACGCAATCTTGAGCGCTCCACCGAGGCGGCGTTGGACTATCTCTCCGCATTGTACACCAAGTTCGGTTCATGGACGCTTGCCGCCGCCGCTTATAACTGTGGCGAAACCCGTGTTGCGGCGGCTATCAACGAGCAGGGACAGACATCCTACTACGATCTTAAGCTTCCCACGGAAACAGAAATGTATATTCCGCGAATTGTTGCGCTAAAAACGATTCTTGCCAGTCCTTCTCTCTACGGATTCACGATTGCTAAATCTCGTAGATACCGCCCAGTGCCGACGGTGAGCGTGGATATTTTTAGCGAAAAGGAAATCCTGCTGTTGGATATCGCTAGGCAGTACCAAACAACAATCAAGATGATCCGTGAGTTAAACCCTGAAATTCGCGGTAATAAGCTACCTGGAGGGAGTTATCGGATAAAACTTCCTCCCTCCAATTATCTTCCGGGGGATAGAAACGACACCCCTTAAAAAGAAGGGTTAATCGCCTAACCGTCTTCTCCAGGCGTCCCGAAGCGACAGCAGGGCAATGACCCCGCAATTTATTGCGGGGAAAATGGAAAAAGAGATTTCGTCCCGTAGGGACGATTGAGACTAACCCCTCACCTATCATTTTGCCCAGGGTATCCCGAAGGGACAGTAGAGGCTGTTGAGATTAACCCGACACCTATCATTTTCCCCAAACCGTCCCGAAGGGACAGGAGGTTAATAGCC
>JAIPED010000040.1 GCA_021737325.1 Deltaproteobacteria bacterium | reverse complement strand
CATTACGGGAACTTGTACGGAACATCCAGATCAGCGGTTCAAGACATGTTTAGTAGGGGCAAGGATGTTATTTTTGATGTTGAACCAAGGGGGGCAAGATCTCTCAAGCCAGTTCTCTCTGGTCGGGGATTTTTTGTTTTTATCATGCCGCCATCGTTAGAAGCTTTGCAACAGCGGTTGACAAATAGGGCAACCGAAGGAAAAGAACAGCGGGAAAAACGCTTGGCCCAGGCTTTTAACGAGATGAATGAAGCCAAGTGGTACGACCGCCTCGTCATTAATGATAACTTTGAGCAAGCGTTACTGGATTTAGAAACCATCTATTTGTCGTTGAAGGGATAAATCCGCGATAAGCACTGAAGGGATAATCAATATGAACGCGGAACCACTCCTCTTAAAACTGGAAAACACGGTTTTTTTGCGGGGTGATACCCTGGTTATCATTGATCGCCGCTTGCTTCCCTTGGACATTAAGGAAATCGTTTGCTCAAACAGCGATGATGTTGCCAATGCCATTAAGGCAATGGCGGTACAGGGAGCTGGCGATATCGCCATATGTGCTGGCTATGGATTGTTGTTGGCAGCTCGTTCCTCATATTCGCGTTCAGCGCAGTTATCCTTGCTACAAGAAACAGCCCGTAAATTAATTGCAGTGCGACCAACGGGTTTTCATCTTCAACGCTTTCTGGAAAAAATACTGGACAATGTTAATAACCAAGAGGGTGATTGCGCCGAAATTATTGCCAATCTTCTATCAGATGCTCAAAGCAAGCAGGATGCGATATCGCAAAAAACAGGAAGGAACGCGCTGGGTTTGCTTGAAAATGGAGATACGCTATTAACGCATTGTTTTGCCGGTGCGGGTTTGCTTTATCTATGTAAATACGCGCAGCAGGAGGGAAGGGATTTTAAGGTAATCTGTACGGAAACCCGTCCGTATCTGCAAGGAGCTCGCCTAACCGCATCATCTCTTGCAGCCATAGGAGTTGATACCACCCTGATAACCGATAACATGGTGGCACATTGCTTTGCCACTGGCAGGGCGAACAAGGTTTTCGTTGCCGCAGATCGCATTGCTTTGGACGGTAGCGTTGCTAACAAGATAGGGACGCTCGGCATCGCGATTAGCGCTAAACATTTTGCTATTCCTTTTTATATCCTCGCTTATGGTGGACCAGACAGGAAAACCGCCTCGGGACGGGATATTGTTATTGAAGAGCGAGATCCCGTAGAAGTGCTTGCGGGACACTCGCTATCGGGTGTTAAGGCGCTTTATCCCGCCTTTGATATCACGCCCAGATCGTTGGTTACGGCCTACATTACCAGCAAGGCGATCATTCCTTCTGCTGATTTTTAGCCATAACTTGCCAATCTTGGAGAATAAATTCTTTTGAGTGTTTCAGAAAAATGCGGAAAAACCAGGAATATGGTTCAAAAGCGCGGGGATGGTTCTCCCCGCGCTTAGTTTTTAGAGCAAAGTACCCCCTAAACTATTTGTCTCTCTTTAGGAATGGGGTAAGCAAATCGATTGGTATGGGGAATAGGGTGGTGGAGTTATTTTCTGCGGCCACCTGAGATAGCGTCTGCAAATAACGGAGCTGTAGGGATATTGGTTCTGTCGCCATCAGCTTTGCGGCATCCACAAGTTTATACGCTGCCTGCATTTCACCTTCAGCGTTTATTATCTTGGAGCGTCTTTCTCTTTCCGCTTCCGCTTGCTTTGCCATCGCCCGTTTCATTTCTTCAGGGAGATCAATATGTTTCACCTCCACAACCGTAACTTTAACACCCCACGGGTCGGTGCTACGATCCAAAATTTCTTGTAACCGTGCGTTAATTTTGTCGCGTTCAGAAAGCAAATCATCAAGCTCTACCTGCCCACAAACACTTCTGAGCGTTGTTTGTGCAAGTTGGGAGGTGGCATAGAGAAAGTTTTCCACCGAAACCACCGCTGCACTAGCGTTAACAACACGAAAATAGACAACGGCGTTGACCTTAACGGAGACATTATCCTTGGTAATAACATCCTGGGTGGGGACATCCATGGCAACGACGCGCAGACTTATCTTTACCATTTTATCAATGCCCGGAATTAAAATGATGAGCCCCGGCCCCTTGGTGTCAATAATTCTGCCCAAACGGAAAATAACCCCCCGTTCGTATTCGTTGAGGACCTTTACCGACGATGCCAAGAAAAGCACCGCCAGCACCACTACAATGACCACGGGGCTAAATAAACTTTCTAACAGCATAAAAATTACCTCCACTTTATTGTTTTATTTTTACAACTAATCTCAATCCCACAACATCCACCACGGTTACGACTGCCTTGGCAGGAATTTCCCCATCTCCCGCGTTGCTCGCCTGCCAATATTCTCCGTTTATCAAAACTGTTCCCGTTTTTACAAAAGCCTCTAAAGCAATTCCTTCGTTGCCTAATAAGGCATCCGACCCATTTAGTTTTTTCCTTCCCTGTGCCTTGATGGCAAGGCGGATAACGGCAATAAAGAAGATAATAATCGATAAGAGGGTAGTTATGAGAACGATCAAAGATACCTGAAGCGCTGGCTCTGCAGAGTCAAAAAACATTAAAGAACCTATTATCAGCGATACTATGCCGCCCATTATCAGAATACCGTTGCTAACAACCTGTGTTTCCATAAAGAAAAGGACCAAAGACAGTAAAATCAGCGCGATAGCGGCAAGGCTTACGGGAAGGGTTTGCATGGAAAACAGCGCCAAGAGTAAGGCGATAGCACCAATAACCCCAGGAAATATCGCCCCTGGCGATGCAAACTCGAAGTAAATTCCCGCCAATCCGATCAAAAAAAGTATATAAGCGATGTTGGGATTGGAAATCGCCGAGAGGAGATTATGTCGAATCCCTGCATTTAGGGTTACAATCTCCACATTGCGAGTGTCTATTGTAACTTGGGATGTTCCCATAGAAACAACAGTCCCATCAATTTTTTTCAGCAGGTCGTTTACATCGTTAGCAATAAAATCAATAACACCCGACTCTTTCGCTACCGTTTCGGTGATGGAAGAGCTATTGACGATCGCCGCTTTTATCCATTTTTCATTTTTTCCCCGCATCTTGGCAATGCTTTGCGCATAAGCAACCATGTCATTTCGTGCTTTTTGGATTAAGATATCATCGCCACCAGTAGCGCCAATGCCCATGTTAACAGGATGCGCGGAGCCGATATTGGTGCTAGGAGCCATAGCTACCAGATGGGCACTTACCGCGATAATCGCTCCTGCTGATGCGGCCCGTGCTCCTGAAGGTCCAACAAAAACCACTACGGGCACAGGCGCGTTAAGGATTGCTTTGACCACATCCCGCATCGCCAAATCCAATCCTCCAGGAGTATCAAGAACGATAACAAGCGCTTGTGCTTGCTCCTCTATTGCCACCTTGATGCCTTCCTGCACCAATTCGGCCGTTGGCGGGGTTATTACCTCCGCAACATTAAGCATCACGATTTTACTGGGTGCGTTAACAGCAGCAGATTTTTCCTTGGCCAAAAGAGAGCCGCCAAAAAACAACAACAGCAAACAGAGCGCAATTCCGATAATCTTTCTTAAATTAGCAAGTATCATTAACTTCATAACCCCAATTCCTTCATAATTGTTTGCATATCCTCCCATACGCTTTTTTTGGCCGCAGGATTGCGGAGCAAATAAGCAGGGTGAAATGTCGGCATGACTTTTATCCCGTTGTAATCATGGAATCTGCCGCGCAGTACGCTAATGGGAGCGCTGATCCCCAGCAGGGTATGGGCGGGAACGGCACCCAAAGCGCAGATGATCTTGGGGCTTACCAGTTCAATCTGTTTCAGCAGCTTAGGTAAACAAGCCGTTGCTTCTTCTGGCAAGGGATTGCGGTTCCCTGGCGGACGGCATTTTAAGATGTTACAAATATAGACATCTTCTCGCTTTATTCGCATTGCCTCTATGATTTTTGTCAGCAACTGCCCCGCCTTGCCCACAAAGGGTCTTCCCTGTTCGTCTTCGTCGGCTCCAGGGGCTTCACCAATAAACATCAATTGCGCATGGGCATTCCCTTCGCCAAACACAAGATTTTTGCGCGTCATTGACAAGGGGCAATCATGGCACTGTAACGCTTCTTGGTAAAGCGCATCCATTTGTTCTGTGATTGTGGAATGTTCTTGCACTTGGCTGTTAAACTCCTTGGTCGCGAGGCAAAAATCAAGGATCCTCCTTGGGGAATCAAGTTGAGCTAAAATTCTTTCACGGAGGCTGGCGATAAGCAATAAAGCTTCTTCTTTTGGCGTGTTTTTTTCCCTTAGCATGTCTGTTGCAGAGAGCGAATTCTCACTGCCTGGTCTAAAATTATATGCGCCAAATCAAATTTACTCATCAAAGGAAGCTCCTCAATCGTTCCTTTGGCGGTGATAATTTTGGCAATGTTGGTATCCACGGCAAACCCTGCGCCATCTTCACAAAGGGAGTTGGCAACGATTATGTCCAAATTCTTCTCCAGCAATTTTTTTTGTGCATTAATCAGCAAATCCTCGGTTTCCATGGCAAATCCTATTAAGATTCGCTGGCCTTTTTGGGCGCCAAGCTCCGCAAGGATATCGGGGTTTCTCTCCAAAACGATATTCAATGTTCCTTCATTCTTTTTAATTTTGTTTTTAGCAATTGCCTGTGGCCGATAATCGGCAACGGCGGCGGATTTTACCACTATTGTTGCGGAGGGAAAATGCTCCAAGATTGCTAGGCGCATTTCTAAGGCGCTGCTAACAGGGACAAGAGTTACCCCCCTCGGTGCTTGGGTATTCGTTGGACCACTTACCAAGATGACACGGGCACCTCTTTGTTGAGCCGCTTTGGCGACGGCAAATCCCATCTTTCCTGTGGAATGATTGCTGATAAAACGGACGGGATCAATCGCCTCCCTTGTGGGACCTGCGCTAACAAGCACAACTGTTCCTTGCAAATCCTGCGGGGTAAAAATTGCGGAGATTCTCTCAATAATATCTTCAATCTCCGCCATGCGCCCAGAGCCGTAAGATTTACAGGCAAGCTCACCAAAGGCTGTATCCATCACAATTATGCCACGATTGACTAACTTGGTGATGTTCTCCTGCACGATGGGTTTGGCAAGCATCTTATCGTTCATTGCTGGGCAAAGGAGAATTGGCGCCTCCGTTGCCAGAGCTACGGTCGTTAAAAGATCATCGGCAATGCCGTTAGCTAATTTAGCGATAACATTTGCCGTTGCCGGAGCAATAACGAGAAGCTCGGCAAATTCGGCAAGTGCGATATGGTTTAGCGAATAATCTGAAGGGTGGGGAAAGGTTTCAGTATGCACCGGATTGCGGGAGAGTGTTTGCATCGTCAGCGGTGTGATGAATTCGGCGGCATTTTTGGTCATTACCACGCGAACATCATCCCCCCGTTTAACCAACGCCCGTACCAGTTCTGCGCTCTTGTAGGCGGCAATGCCACCGCTAATTCCTAAAACGATTTTTTTCATTTATAGCATCCTTGGAGAAAGGTGCCGACGGTGTTAACAACAACAAACAATAATCGCAACACAAAACCGTAATCCATTAGCCCCGATAGTAACGTCCGATTTGTTTCAAAATATTTGTTTCAAGATAGTGGCATTGGGCTATTGGGGCCATGAGGAACAGGCTTGATGAAACACTGGGAAAAGAAGCTTCCAAAATTCGCATTATGCCTCAACGGAGAACATCGTAATCGCCAATACAATGCCAGTTTGTGCGCGGCACAGGAGGTCGGCAACTGTCTGGGGCTAGTTGTTATGCCCGCGCCCCGTTCCTCAGCCTTTCAACAATCTCTTCGGGACTTGGGGAAGGGCGAGCCACTCGGCAACCGCGTTGTAACCGCTGGCAATTTCAGAGAGGATTTCATGCCCCTTTTCAATGCCGTTGAGGGTTTTGCATAGCGTGCTATTTTCATCACCAAGTCTCTCCAAAAAGCGGCGGACTCCATCCATTGCCCCGCTTTTGATTAGCGCCTCTTTATCGCTACCGCACCGCTCCATTGCCGCTAACTGCTTTTCTACCACGGTCAAATCCGTGGCCAATTCCGGCGCCCGCACCAGTAATTCATCCTTCACATTATTAAAAGAGTCGATGAGGAGGGAGATGTTCGTTTTCACCTCCACCTTGATGTCAACGGCGATGGTGTTGCTTACATTAACATTGAGGGCAAAGGGCACATTCTCTTTTTCCATTCTCTTTTTCGACTCCGCTTGGCTTTCTAAACGCCCCAACAAATCGGGGATGGAATAACTCTGCCCTACAATCCCATCGTGATATTGAAATACCCCGCGCTTCCACATCCCCAGAAGGTTCGCATACTCAACAAAGCGTGTTTCCCCGCTGGGGGTTCTATCCGGGAGCGGAATATATTCAACGGCCTTTAAATTGGCGATTTTGCCATGTAATTGATTATGGAAAACCAATCGTATGTACGAGAGAAAATCCTGTGGATTATCGCCGTAAGCGCTAATTGTGATTCTTTTCGCCTTCTCATCACCTTGCACCAGAAGATAGTTGTTCGGTCTTTCTCGCAAAACGACGCCAGTGCGCCAAGGGGACTCACAGATTGCCTCACTGTTCAGGCAGATAAAATTTGGGATGATGCTTTTGGGGAAAAATTCGGGGTAACGGATTTCCAGATTGATCATTGCTTGCCCTTGGAAGGGCAGTTTTGCTGGTTGTTCATCCTTTAAGAGTACGGGGATAAGATAGTCGCGGCTAGCGGACGATAACCGAAAGGCGATCAAGAACTTTTCCATCAGATAGAGGATGTGGGGACGATGCGTGCCTGGGTACGGATACTCCTTAATCCCGTCCAAAACGCGGTTAAAATCCCGCTCAGTAAAGCGCCCCTGTTGCTTAATGATGTCGTCATCGTGCAAAAACTTATAAACGGCGCAGGTGAGCCATCTCGGGTTAAGCACCTCGGTGTATCGCAGATGCTCCTCTGGGTAATGTAACAAAATCCCCAAATCGTTAAGGAAGCATAGAAGGGTGCCTTGCTCTTGCTCTCTATCAATGTTGAATCTCGCACACAAACGGCGGTATTCGTCTTCAGAAATAAAGTCTTTATTCTTAAAATTATCTTGGATTTCCTGCTTGAGCCGTAGCCAATCACCCGAAATTGGGGCGGTTATGTGCCCAACCGCCCCAATCGCCTCTTCAAAAGCTTCTTTGAAGGCATCATTTTCTTTTTTGTATTTATCCCTATCTTTGCAAGAGATGGGATAAAACCCTTTAATATTCGGGTATTTTTTCTTTAAAAACTGGCGGTTCAAATCAAAGGCAGGGTTGGCATCCTGTTTGTTCAAAACCACCAATACCTGACAATCCTTGGCGTAGCTATCGATCATCTCCAACCAATACTCTGGGTCTTCCTCCTTGCGGCTATCCAGGACCAACAGGTAGATGCTCCGTTCGGAAAAGAAAAAGGTATGCACAGTGTGCATTTTCTCCTGTCCACCAAAATCCCAGAGATATGCCTTAACCTTCCCAATCTGACCAACCTCAACATCAACGACCTCCTCGTAGTCTATGCCGGGTGTGGATGGATGTTCTGTGAAGTCTCTTTGCTGTATCAAATCTTTCAAACAGGTTTTACCCGCGCCGCCGTTGCCCACAAAGTGCACCTTGACCTCCTGGAAAGCGGTGATCGCTTTCTTTTGCAGGCTCTCTAAATAAACCGTAATTGCCACGCCGCCCTGTGCGATGATTTCTTTAGGGATATTTATCCGCTGTGCCAACGCTTGCATATCAATGCGGTTTTCCAGATGTTGGCGATAAACATCCACCCAAAAACCGAGACCGTTATCAGTAAGGGCTTTTTCAAAATTGGCGAGGGCTTCGCGAAATTTTGGCGGCTCGTTCTTCCATAAAGGCAGGGTGAGAATGTTGATGCCTTGTTTAGCGCTATCCAAATCGGCGAGGATTTCTTCGTTAAAGGATTCTATTATTCCATAAGCGGCGAGGTAGGTGGCAGTATAGGTGTCGATGGCTTCTATAACAACATACTCGGAGTGGAGATCGGCAATATCTTCGACAGCGTTGGCTAATGCTACAACAGCGGTAGCTACTTGGATGGCAGGTTCTTCGGAGGATTTTTGGGTAGCGAAACTTGCATCACCAGCGGTGTAGATGTGAGAAGGTATAAAGGCTGCACACAGTACCCTAAACAGTGCAACAACAGTTGTCTTTCTTTCTTTTTTTTCCCAGTAATCAAAGTTGCCATTCCGCCCTAAAATAGGAAACACCCGCAGGGCGCAACGATAGGCAAAGGCAATTTGGGCTTTGACATCAAGTTTTTCTAGCTGGCGTTCAATTTCTTTCCTGTCCACCTATACCTCCTTGGGTGTTTTACCGTTGCAATATGATTCTGCACAACCAGTCGCCCGCTGTTTTTTATATCGCTCGCGGTGCCCTGTTGCTCCTGCGCCTACAATTTCCCGTCATAATAGTAAAGCGCCCCGCATGGCATAATGCGGATCTTGGGGAGCCTAAACGGGGGGCTAAATCCAGTACAGCATTGAATTAGATGATTGTTATTTACAGTAGGCTTGTAAATAATCCTTAAAAAGGTCTCCGATCTGTGTTTCGGTCAGAAAAAAGGGGCAACAAAGGGGTAAGAGAGCTATAAATGCCTGCGGAAAGCCAGAATGTGGCAGAGGCTTGTAAACAGAGCGCAAGCAACATTAATACTGGGGAAAAGGCCTCCCAACATCCGCATTATGCCAACATTAAGGAAGTCGTGTGATTCTTTTAGGGTATGGAAGATAGAGAGGGGATGAGGTAATGCCCCCCCAACCGAGTTATAAGTGGCGGCAGAAGGGGGTATTACCCTTGTCACGATGCACCAAATTTATTCCACGGCAAAGTTGCCATCGGGAGGTATCCTTTATTTTGCATGATAACATCAATATAGCTGAGTTTTATTGAGTGTATATCAGAAGGAACGCTGTCGGCAAATTCAGCAATGCGATATAGTGTAACAAGATATCGTTTACACTTATCGCAGTAAAAAGCAGAATCGTGTTCCTCTTCGTTGATGAAGATGTAATTAGTCTCCTCTTTTCCTTCAGAATAGCAATGAGGGCAAACGACTCTGTTAAAACGCCACTGGTGTAAACAAACAGAACAAACTAACCATCGCTGACCATGCTTTTCTTGTTTGATTTTAGCAAGCATTGGCGCACCACCACAAATTGCGCAGTATCCTTTGTCCCATTCGCAATCATGGATTACGCTACCCAACACTCTAGATTTTCTTTCCAGAAATATTCTCGTTAAAAAATAAAAGAATAAATAAATAGCCTCATAACTTACAGACAAAGCACTCGCCAAAGTAGCAAAAGCAGTTTCGTCATGCTTGGGATATTTTGCCAAGTATTCTTGCGGACGCAAAGTAGTTTTTATTATTGCCTGTGATATGTTTTCCATCTCACCAGCGAAGATCGGAAAACCTTCAGCTATCGCGCTTGTTATCTTGAGCGATAAATCATTGACATCCTCTCCATTGTTAATCAGAGGATTGCCTTGTGCAAGTAAAGGAATGCCATCGCCAAAGATTTTTTCATCAAACTTAACTTTTCCATCTGCTTCCACCGCTGTTATGCTATCTATGATAGCCTCTTTAAGCGATAAAACGGGGGAAAAAGCTCTGATGATATCCGCATACGAATTTTCCTTTTCAATGGCAGTGTTGGCGTTGCCTGAGCAGTGACTCTTTTTTGTACTCTTCATTATTATTCACCTGCAGCTTTCTATGATTATTCTTTATCAGCAAGCATTACATATGGGCATCCTCCAGCACATGACCGACACATCTCGCCGTCGCGTGTTGGGTAGGATTCTCCACAAATAGGGCAAATACCTACGGCACCTGTTTTTTGCTTTTTAAGATGCTCCTCTTTTATTCGCACTTTTTGTCTGCTTAGTATTGTTGTATCTGCCTGCTTGATCTGTTCAATGAGTAACTCTGTGTTTTGCTCTTTTCTGGCAGTTTTTTTGAGAAACCATCCGTCTATTTCTCCCCATTGCGCAAGCTTTTGCGCATCAACAAATACCCTAAGCCCATCCCCAGTGTTCTTTTGAAAAACCGTAACAGCGAAACGCCCAAAGTCAAAAATTTTGAGCCAGCCGTTGCCCACTGTGCATGGAGTCAAAATTTGCACTGCATCGGGAAGACAAACTCTTGTCTCACAAATTGCGTCAAATATTTCACCCTCTGGTAATTCTCTGGTTGCCTCGTCGATCATGAATCCGCCAATGAGCAACCCTGGTGCCAGATAACCGTGAAATGATTCTATTAGGTGGATATACTCTTCTACCGTGTATCCGCAGATTTCTCGCATTTTTATTCCTTTCTCTAATAGGCTATTGCTAATTTTGGTAGGCGCACCGCCATTGGTGTATGCTCAGAGTACTTAATCTCTCGCATCCATCCTTGTTCTACCTTACCGTCAACGATGGGAAGGATAATATCCCCAAGCGATAAAGCATCATTTATATCATGTGTTACATAAATTACAGAACAGCGTAATTCTCTTTTGAGCTCTTTCATACTTGCACGCAAAAAGCGTCTGTTAATAACATCCAGCGCGGAAAAAGGTTCGTCTAAAAGCAAAATTTGCGGGTTACGAGCTAAGGCTTGGCAAATTGCACACCTCTGTTTTTCTCCTCCCGAAATTTCTTGCGATCTTTTATTTGCAAGATGCGAAATAGAAAAATGTGCAAGTAATTTCTTCGCTTCGCTATGCCTATTCGTCGCAAACACGACATTCTGGAACACGGTCAAATGCGGGAATAGGGTGCAATCTTGAAATACATAGCCCAATTTTCGTTTTCGTGTCGCGAGCGATATCCCGCTTTTAGAGTTAAAATGCACATCATCGCTAAACTTTATTTCGCCACCGTCAGGATTTTCTAATCCCGCAATCATCCGAATAATGGTGGTTTTACCCGCACCTGAAGGACCTACTAAGGCAACAATTTTCCCCACAGGACAGAAAAAGGAAACATCTATGTTCAGGAACGCCATTTTTCTCTGCAAATTAACCGTTAGTCCCATTTACTTTTCCTTCATCAATTTATTAACCACCAATAGAAAAACATAGCTTATTGGTAATAGCATTGCCGAAAGCATCCATGCCTTTTCGTAGTCCATGGATAAAACTGCTTCAAAGATGGCGACTGAAACAACCCTCGTTTCATTAGGGATGCTTCCGCCAATCATTAAAATAACCCCAAATGCCCCAATGCTGTGTAAAAAGACCAGGATTGCCGATGCCATAATGCCACTTACGCTATTGGGTATGGCAACACGGAAAAAGACGGCGATAGGAGATAATCCTAGAATGGAAGCACTTTCGTAGAGGCGCTTATCAAGCTTTGCGAAAACGGATTTCATTGGCTGAATTGCAAAAGGAACGCTGTAAATTACCGAGCCGAGAACAATTCCCGTAAAACTGAACAATAACGGGGAACCAAACGCGTTTCCCCACATTTTACCAATATAACTGATGGGGCTAAGAATATAGAGCAGAAAAAAACCGAACATCGTTGGTGGTAAAACAAGTGGGAGACTTAGCAGAGATTCAACGAACATCTTTCCCTTCCAATCGCTACGAGCCAACACATAGGCTATCGGCATAGTGGAAATGATTAAAACAGCCGTGCTGATTGTTGCAAGTTTGATGGATAGGTAAAGCGGCATCAGTTCCATTTAACGGTACCCGTAACCCTCTTTGATCAACCGCACTTCCTTAGAGCTCAAAAATTCTACGAGTTGGTTTGCGACATCTTGGTTATTACTCTTTTTGATAATGCAACCATATTGCTTTATCGGGGGTGCTTCTTTTATCAATAAATAACATCCGTTTTCACCCTTAGACGAAAGTGCTGATGAAAGAGCACAAAACGCTACATCCACAGAACCAGTTAGTGCGTAGTGAAACGCTTCACCAATGTTTTGCGCAAAAACAAACTTATCGTTCAAAACCACATCCAACTTGGCGGATGCAATAGCTTGTTGCGATGCATCCCCGTACGGGGCAATTTTAGGGTTGGCAATGGCAATTCTTTTTACCTCTTTGCTCTGCACTAGCTTTTGCCAGTTTTTTCTTTCCTGACATGTGGTATCATCACTTTTTCTCTGCCATAAAACCACAAAGCCTGTAGCATAAAGAAATGGCTTTTCTGCAAAACCGTTATCATACAAAAGCCTTGGTCTTTCCTCATCGGCAGATAGGAAAATATCGTAGGGAGCACCATTAAGTATCTGAACATAGAACGCTCCACTTGAAGAGTATGTTGCTTCAACCTTGACATTCGTCCGCTTTTCAAAGTCAGCGCTGATAACCTTAAATGGCTCTATAAAATTCGCGGCGACGGCGACTTTGAGAACTTTCACATCACTCTCTGCCGAGAAAGAACTTCCACATAGAACAGTGATGAGAAATAAAAAAACAAGAAACAGATACTTCATTTCCCTTACCTTGGGCAAAGTTATCATTCCCTTTTCCTCCTCCTCAGCTCCATTTTATTAAGCGATAGCTGACATATATCAAAAAAAGCATAAGCAGTCAAGAGGCTTCAACGCTCAAATTATCGATTGCGCCGACCAATGTCTTGTCCGGCATCATGTCTCGGTTATAGTTAACATATTGACAGTATCTTAATGTGTTGTTAGCCTTATGCCAAAAGAGACATATTTCTTTAATCCATCAACACTGAGGAGGTTCATAATGAAGGTTACTCGAAGAGGGTTTCTTACACTTTTAGGGTCTGGCGTTGCTTTGTCCAGCTTGGGGGTTAATCTGATCCCGCTTAGGGCGTATGCGGCAGAAGTCAGCAAAGCAGATAGAGTTAAGGAAGCA
>JAIPED010000002.1 GCA_021737325.1 Deltaproteobacteria bacterium | reverse complement strand
ATAAAGGAATACCATCAAAAACAGGTTACTACGGGCTACACCTGTGAAAAAGAACCAGGAGTGCTGTTAGGACAGAAAGTCCTTCCCCTAGAGCGGGTGGGAATCTACGCCCCAGGAGGACTTGCTTCTTATCCTTCAACAATACTGATGGCAGCGATACCCGCAAGAATTGCGGGGGTGGACGAAATAATCCTTTGCTCACCCCAGCGTAGCGGAGAAATTAACCCCCTCATCGCTTACGCGACCAAGCTTTGCACAATAGATAAGTTTTTTCGGGTGGGAGGAGCGCAGGCAATTGCAGCGCTCTCCTACGGCACGGAAACAATTCCGCAGGTTGATAAAATAGTAGGTCCGGGCAACGCTTATGTGGCTTGCGCCAAGAAGCTGGTTTTTGGCCAGGTGGATATTGATATGGTCGCAGGCCCCAGTGAGGTGATGATCATCGCCGATGATCTGGCCATTCCCGCTTACATCGCCAGCGATATGCTCGCCCAGGCGGAACACGATGAAAGGGCGAGTTCCATTATCGTAACCACGAGCGAGGAGCTTGCGGTGGATGTTGCGGGGGCCATTGCGCTCCAATTGGCGAACATGGATACCGCTCAAATTGCGCGGCAAGCGCTTAGTAAAAATGGTTTAGTGGTGATTGTTCGTGATATCGCGGAAGCAGTTGCTATCGCCAACGATTTTGCTCCCGAACATCTGGAGATAATGGCAAAAAATCCCCGTAGATTATTAGGCAAAATTCGTAACGCAGGCTCGGTGTTTTTGGGTGATTACTCTCCCGAAGCTCTGGGCGATTATCTTGCCGGTGCGAACCACATCCTGCCAACATCGGGAACAGCCCGTTTTGCTTCACCATTGGGAGTGTATAGCTTCACCAAACGCATGAGCTTTCTTTCTTTTTCCCAAGAAGCTTTCCGCAAATTGGCTTCCGCTACCGCCACCCTCGCTCAAGCCGAAGGGCTTACCGCCCATGCCAACTCCGTGCGCATACGAACGCAACATCTCCGTGAGAAAAGAAAGGAAAGTGTATGATGATTTCACCTGCTACCTATTTAAAACTACTGATTAATTGCTATCCTCCCTACTGGGCAACGGGAATTGTCGTAAAGGAAATTGCTCAGGACTTTACCCGCATTAGGGTCGAGATGGGAATGCATTGGTATAACCGTAACTATGTGAAGACTCATTTTGGCGGTTCTCTCTATGCAATGACCGATCCGTTTTACATGCTGATGCTGATAAAGCTCTTGGGGAAGGAATATACGGTTTGGGATAAATCCGCCAAGATAGAATTCCTTAAGGCGAGCAAGGATAGGGTCTTTGCCAATTTTGTGATTAGCCCCCAGCAAGTGGCGGAGATAAAGGCCCTGGCGGAAGATGGTAGGCGAGTGCTTTACGATTTGGGCGTTGATGTTGTTGATAAAACGGGAGTTATGATTGCCAAGGGGATTAAAACCCTCTACATCAAAAAGAAGATTTGAGGAGATCATGCTTGAATAAGTGTCCCCCCACAAAGTGGCGCTAATTTAGCTTTCAGTGCGCCGGGTGTACAAGAATTTGTTTACCAAAAACTCGCAAATAAAAGCTTTGTGGGAATTGCAGACCAAGGGTTGGGTTAACTGAGAACGCAAGGGGGCACGAAGAATAAAGCCCCTTGAGAGAAAAACCAAAATTGATGCGGTAGCAATAATGTTCAAGAGTACGATGATGATATTAATCACCTAAAATATCAAAAACATATTGCCATTGCTAATTTTTGGTGTTACCTGCGCCGAAAGTTTTCGGTGGAATGAGAGAGATTAATGGGCAGTGTAGTTAAAAAACGGAAAAAAAAGATTAGCAAGCATAAGTACCGCAAGCGTCTCAAAGCCAATCGTCATAAAAATAAGTAGGTCGGTTGCTTTTCGTGGAAGTATTTCTTCGGTGTGGGTTCCATAACCCGCGGCAGTGTTGAGTTGCACCTTGATGTTTTTCCTATATTCCTACGGCTCTGATGATAGCTTGCAGATATTCGTTTCCCTCTTGAGGGGATAACGAAATGCGCAAAATAAAGATTCCCTTGAAAAAATGGGGGAATTTTTTGAGCTTCACGGCATCTTTTTCCGTTGTAATGATCATTTCCGTTCTTCGCTCCCTTGCGAGTTTTTCTAAAAACTCCACATCGCTCAAGCTAAATTCGTGGTGATCCCCAAACGAGTGTAAATCAACGCAATTCACCCCCAGTTGACATAGCGTGTTGCGGAAGCTTTGTGGGTTACCCAGCCCGCAGAAGGCAAGGACGCGCCTGTCTTGCAGTAGCGATAGCGGGAGGATAGCTCCACCCTGCAACAGCAGTTGTGGTAAGTAGCGGACAACCACTAAAGATTTGCCCGTTTTTTTTAATATCCTTGCCGTTTTCTCCGGTAACTTCCCCGCAACTGAAGAATGGGAAGTAACAATAATATCCGCCCTGCCGATAGCAGGGGGAAACTCACGAAGCGGACCAGCAGGAAGAGGCAACAAGTTGCCCAATCCTCGAATCTCATCAACAAGACAAATATTAAGATCGCGATGAAGTCGCAGGTGCTGAAAACCGTCATCAACGATGATTACTTGCGCCGCGAGCTTTTTGACAGCGTATTCCCCCAAGGCAACGCGATCGTTGCCGACCAAAACCGCCACACCCGGCAGTCTTTCCGCAAGAAGAGTGGCCTCATCTCCCGCCAGCGCGACGGGAAGAAGCTTTTGGCATTCTCCCGAAGAAACAACATTTACCTTCGTTCCGTCCCGTTTTCCTTTATAACCCCGAGAAACTACGGCTACTTTTTTGCCCCTGCTCTGTAAAAATTCCGCAATATAAATGACCAAGGGAGTTTTTCCTGTGCCTCCAACGCTGATATTACCAATACTAATGACGGGAACGGGCAACTTTGCTGTTTTTTTCATTCCTAAAGAAAAAAGCAAGGAGCGCAGATAACTTAAAAATCCATAAAGCAAAGAGAAAGGTAGTAACAGGATGCTTAAGAAGCGGATCGGCTTCTTTCCATACCAAATTTCGTTGAGGAGTGATTCGACCTTCATACTACTTTGGTAGCAGGAATTGCAGATCATGCAGATGACGATACTCGCCATTTTTTGCCCAAAGCTCTTCATGGGAACCAACTTCCACAACTCTCCCCTTGGAAAGCACCACGATTTTATCCGCCTTCCTGATCGTCGAAAGGCGATGCGCAATGACCAGCGTCGTTTTACCCACCATTAGTCGTTCTAAGGCATCTTGAACTTCCAATTCCGATTCCGAATCCAGCGCCGAAGTTGCTTCATCAAGGATAAGAATCGGCGCATCCTTAAGAAGCGCTCGGGCAATTGCAAGTCGTTGTTTTTCGCCGCCGGAAAGCTTTGTTCCCAATTCGCCCACAACCGAATTATACCCCTCGGGAAGTGCCATGATAAATTTATGGGCATTTGCCGCAATAGCGGATTTGGTAATCTCGTCTTCGCTCCTATCAAAATTGCCATAGGCGATATTGTTACGAATGGTATCGTCAAAAAGAAATGTCTGCTGTGTTACCATAGCCACAAGCGCTCTTAACGATTCCAGCTTGATTAGCCTTATATCAACACCATCAAATAGCAACTCCCCATCGCTTACCTCGTAAAACCTGGGGATGAGATTCAGCAGTGTTGACTTACCGCTACCACTCATTCCAACAAAAGCGATAATCTCCCCGCTTTTGATGGTGAGATTAATGTCGTTGAGCACATAGTCTTCTTCATAGCGGAAGGAAACATGGCGAAATTCTATCGTCATTGGCGCTACAGTCAGTGATACTGCTTGCGGGTGGTTAGTTATTTCTGGCTCTTGATCCATTATTTCAAAAACCCTCTCGGCGGCGGATAACCCCTGCTGAACGGTGTTGTTTGCACTTGCTAAGCGTTTAATCGGTTCATAGAGGAGCATTAGTGTCGCTAAAAAGGCAAAAAATGTTCCCGGAGTAGAGTTACCCGCAATTACTTGATAGCCGCCGTAACTAATAATAGTTGCAATACCAATGCCCGCCAAAAAATCCATCAGCGGCGAAGATATTGAATTGGTACGAAGAGCCTTAAAATAGAGACGAAACAGTTTTTCGTTTTCCACCGCGAAGCGTTGGTTTTCCCGTTCCTCCATCCCAAAAGCCTTTACTATCCTCGTTCCCACGATTGTTTCCTGAAGAAGCGTTGAGATCCTGCCCAAGGCTACCTGCGTACTTGTTGTAGTTTTATGAATCGCGCTACCTATCCGGCGGATGGGGTAAACCACGATGGGAAAGATGATAATGCCCACGATGGCGAACTTCCAATCCAGGTAAAAGAGCATTCCCACATAGCCCACAATAGCAACGAAATCGCGAAAAACCCCCGCAACCGTTTCGGAAACGGCGCTTTGGATGAAAACAACATCGTTGGTTATGCGCGACATCAGAATGCCGGTGGGGTTTTTGGTGAAAAATCCCAACGATTGCCTCTGGATACTCTCGTAGAGAGAATTACGAATATTAGCGACGATCCTCTGCCCGATATAACCCATGGTAACAGCCTGGATATAAGTACACACATTCTTGAAGAAGAATACCGCCAAGATGGAAAGCGAAATCCACTGTAATGCATTGATATCTTTGTTAATAAAAACTTCATCAATTGTTGGCTTAATCAGGTAAGCCATAACGGGGGAGAGTAAACCAACAACAATCATACAAAAAGTGGATATTAAAAATTTGTCGAAGTACATCCGCGAAAATGTCAACATCCTTTTGAAAATGGCCATCAACGGTTCCTTAGCATTGCAAAAATTTCCTGCGCAACGCGTTCAACAGCGTTTCCTGCACCTAGCATTTCTCTTATAGAGGCAAAAGCCTGCGCAAATTCTTCCCTGCGTGAGCCAAGGGATTCAACCTCTGTCGCTATTCTTTCGCCAGTGGCCAATCCCTGCAGCAACTCGCACACAACAGCCTTGCCGAGAATGATGTTGGGAAGTCCAATAAAGGAAGTACGCGCCAGCAGTTTCGCAATCAAGTATGTTGTTAGTGAAGTCTTATACACGATGACCATAGGTACACCAATAATCGCCGTTTCTAAGGTAACTGTGCCGGAAGTGGCAATAGCCATGTCGGCAGCCTTAATAGCGTTATGGGTCTCTCCGCTGACGACTTTAACGGCTATCCCTTGGCCAGCAATTAACCTCATAATGTCCGCCTCGGCAATGGAATCTGCCAAGGGGAGAATAAACTGCCGCGAAGGTTGATTATGCGATAAAATTTGGGCCGCCTCCATAATTGCTGGAAGTATCCTTCTAATCTCCCCCTCACGGGATCCAGGAAGCAAAACAATTGTTTCTTTTTCACCATTGAGCCTTAGAAGCTGACGCGCTTCACTTTTTGTTGCCGCTGTCTTGATTCCATCAAGTAACGGGTTGCCCACAAAAGATACGGGGATTCCCGCTCTGCGAAAAATTTCTTCTTCAAAAGAAAAAATTACTAATGCCTTATCAATGCTATTACGGAGTTTGTTAATCCTTCTTCCCCCCCAGGCCCAAACCTTGGGAGTGATGTAGTAAACAACCTTAAAACCCCGTTTTTTTGCCATCTGAGCGAAACGCAGATTAAAACCTGGGTAGTCAACTAGAAGCACAGTGTCGGCACCACGGGCTAAAAGCTCTTTTTTGAGTAAACGAAAGGTGCTGATAATCGGTTTGATTTTTTTCAGGACATCGGTAACACCAAGAACGGACAGCTCCTGGATATTTTTAACCAGCTCTACCCCTGCCATTTCCATTTTCGCGCCACCGAGACCCCAAAACGAGAGGGACGGATCAAGCGTCTTCATCGCTTTAACGAGGTTAGCCCCGTGATAATCTCCCGAAGATTCTCCCGCGATGATGAGGATACTTTTGCTCTTTTCTGGCATTGTACACTTCCGTTGGAACAAGGATAAACGCAAGAGAAACACCACATCCGTAACTTGCCCGTGATGATATTCCCCGTGAATGGGTTTTGGAGCGTCGTTAGCCCTTGTGGCTAACGACAAATACCTCTTTCCGAATTTCGTACGAAATCAACAAACACGCGTACCTCTTCTATATCGGGTAGCTCTCTGTTTATCTCGCGGATTGCATCAGCAACAGCAAGAGAGGAGCGATAAACAAGGCGGTAAGCACTTTTGAGGATTCCTATAGTTTCTTCACTAAAACCTCGCCGCTGTAGCCCCACGACATTTAGTCCGTAGGCCTTGGCCGTATTGCCAGACACCAAAACAAACGGAGGAACATCGCGGGTAACAGCAGAGGCACCTCCAATAAAACTATAGGCCCCTATCTTGGTAAACTGGTGAATACCGGAAAGCCCCCCAATGATCGCATAGTCATCAACATGCACATGCCCCGCCAAGGCCGCCGAATTGGAAACAACGATATTGTTCCCCAATTTGCAGTTATGGGCAATATGACAATAGGCCATTATCAGATTGTTATTTCCGATGAATGTCATGCCGATATCGGCTTTGGTGGCACGGTTGATCGTCGCAAATTCACGGATGACATTGTTATTGCCAATGATTACCCTTGTTTCTTCTCCCTCATATTTTAAGTCCTGGGGTAAACCACCAAGAGAGGCAAACTGGGAAATGCGACAGTTTGTCCCGATATCGGTGTGCGATTCAACAACCACATGGCTCCCTATTGTCGTTCCCCCTCCAATAGTTACGCTTTCGCCAATCACAGAATAAGCGCCAATGCTGGCGCTGGGATCAATTTTCGCATCAGGGGAGATTATCGCCGTTGGATGGATGCCCATTTTTCACGCCTTCTTTCGTTGTTATAATTGTTTCTAATTGTTCTATTCTTTCCTGCAACTGTATGACCTTTTCCCGCATTTCTGGAAGGCGGGAAATTACCGCTTCAATGCGAAGCCATCGCTGGTATTCCCGATGGGGAGTACCCGCAACAACGCTACCTTCTTGCACATCGCCATGCACCCCCGAACGAGCAGCAAGCATAACACGGTTTCCTATCTTTAAGTGTCCCGCAATGGCGGATTGCCCACCGATGATGTTACTCTCCCCAATTTTGGTGCTTCCCGCTATCCCCGTTTGGGCTACTATGACGGAATTCTTGCCAATGACTACATTGTGGGCAATCTGCACCAGGTTGTCAATCTTCACATTTTCTTGAAGATGCGTTTTCCCCATCGTCCCCCGGTCAATGGTAACATTGGCACCAATTTCACAATTATCGTCAATTTGAACAAGGCCAACCTGCGGTATTTTATAGTTGGTCCCCCCAGGATTGGCAAACCCAAAACCATCCGCACCAATGACACTGCCAGCATGGATTATCACATTCCTTCCCACCTGACAGTCATGGGCAATAACTACATTGGCATGGATAATGCTCTCTTCACCAACACCACTGTTGGTGCCGATGTAAGCTCCCGGATAGATAATCGCACCCCCGCCAATCCTTGCCCCTCTTCTGACACAGGCAAAGGGAAAAATGGTAGCTCCTGAAGCAATACTCGCTCCTTCCTCAATAAACGCCTTCTCGCTGATACCGCAGAATTGTTCTTCCTGCGGATAAAATACCCCCAGCAGAGTACCAAAGGCAACATAGGCATCGGGAACCACAACTTGGTTTATTTCAATGTCGTATTTTTGGACAACCAAAACCGCCGTTGCGCGAGTTTTATGCAATGACTTTTGATATTTTTTGTTGGCGAGAAAGGTTATATCGCCAGGAAGCGCCTCATCAATACCGCTAACAGAACGAATAATCGCTTCACCGTTACCATGACAAACACCGCCAAGTAATTCCGCAACCTGAAAGAGTTTTAACTCCACGCAGTGTCTCCTACTATTTATAGCGCCTATCCATTCCGGCGATTATTTTTTCGGTAATATCATTCTTCTTTTCAAAGTAGGGAAGCTGGGTGGAATAAGCATCCAAAATCAAGGTGTACTTTTCCGCATGGCCAATTTCTTGAATTATCCCGGTCATAGCTTTGCCAATCTCGTTTATTTTCTCCTGCTGCTTGAGCTGAAGCTCATGGGCAATATCGCTCGCTTTTGTTTGCCAATCCCTATACCGCCTCTGAATTTCCAACTCTCGCTCTTGAAATGCATCGTTTCTGATCATTCCCTTTTGTTTGTTTAGGTCCGCGTATAGTCGCTTTATTTCCTCCTCCTCCTTTTTTATCCCTTCCGACTTTTTCTCTTGAAAATCTTTCAATTCCGCGATGACTCGTTTACCCATTGTGGAATTGCCAATAATATCTAGGCTATTAAAAAAGCCTATTTTGGTTTCCGCAAGAGCAGGTGAAAACGCAACGGCAACCAAGAAGAGGCAACCTAGGAGCATTGCGATTTTTTTGCTAAACTTTTCCATCTGTTTCTCCCTTCAACTGGTATAAATTTTATTTTGTGACGAATACTTGCTGGCAAAAAACTAAAAACGCATCCCCAGCGAAAACTCCATGCGATAAGCAGGCTCCCCTTCTTTACGATCCAGCGGATAACCCCATTCCAGCCTAATAGGCCCTATCGGGGAATTCCAGCGTATGCCATATCCCATAGTATGGCGCATATCCTCAAAGTTGTAGTCCCTTGCGCTTGCCCAAGCGTTACCGGTGTTGTAAAAAACCGCAGCCATCAAGCCCGCATCACGCACAAGAGGGAAACCAACTTCCGCAGCGTAGCACATCATTCCCTTGCCACCGATAAGGCTATTTGTTGCAGGATCACGAGGTCCGATTTCGGATAATCCTGTAAGGGTACCAATGCCGCCTAAAGTAAACCTCTCATAGGTGGGCAGGTTTCCCCCTTCCAATTCGTTGATGGCACCGGCAGTGCCATACAAACTAAGAACGAGGTTATCATTTATCGGCTCGTAGTAACGCGCTGACACGGTTACTTTATCAAATTTGATATCGCCGCCAAGACCAACATGCGTAATCTGTGTACTAAGGGAGTATCCTCTGGTAGGAAAGAGAAAATTATCTATCTCCTCTTTGCTAAATCCCAGGGTGGCTGAGCTTTTTGTCCTGAGTCCCGCCTGACTTTTTATCGATTCGGCGGCGGAACTCTTCACATTAAACACATTATCCCTGGCCAATCTATACGAGATACTGCCCGCAATATTGTAGAGTAGCGCACGGGAAAAAGTAACAGCCACGCCACGGGAATCAAGATCATACTCGTCATAGTTGGTAGTCATGTCCCATGCTTCAAAACGGGACCACAGATTATAATCAAACAGATAGGGATCAACAAAAGAAAATGTAAACTTAAGCGTTGTCCCCGATAATGTTCCTTGCAGATTTAGCTGTTGCCCGTATCCTAACAAGTTCGCTTTTGCTATTTGCGCGGTTATTGATGCCTTGTCGGAAGCAGAATAACCAACCCCCGCCGAGATGGATCCCGTAGGTTTTTCCTTTACCTGTATTCGTATGTCGGTAGCATTTTGTGCAACGCCTTTTTCCGGATTAATATTGATTTCGCTAAAAAATCCTAAGCTGGTCAAAGAACGGTGGCTTGCCTCTAGATTGCTACGGCTAAACAGCTCCCCTTCGGAAAAAGCAAGCGCACGGAGAATCACCTTTTCCCTGGTAACGGTGTTACCGGAAACAAGGATACGCCCAAACTGCACCGGCCGCCCCGCCGCTAACTCATATTCTATGTCGATCGTATTGTTAATATCATCGGTGTTACTCGCCACCTTTACATTGGCAAAGGCGTATCCCTCATCCTGAGCCAAACGCACCAGCAGCTCCCTATCCATAATCAGCGCGGATTGATCAAAAAATTCCCGCTTCGGGAGTGATAGCTTTCCGAGAATTTTTGCGGAACCTTCTTTTAGGGTATCACCTCCAATGGTAACATTACCCATACGATAACGACGCCCCTCTTGTACTTCAACAATGATATCAATTCCCTTTTCTGTGTACTTTATTTGCGGCGCGGAAATTTTGACATTGATGAAGCCCCTGCTCATATAAAGCGCCTCTATCCGCATAACATCCTGCTTAAGGATATCCTCCTTGAGTATGCCCTTGTCGGTGATGAACGAAAAAAAATTACTCTTCTTTGTTTGCATGGCCTCCAGTATATCTTTGTCGGACATGATGGTGTTGCCACGAAAAACGATGCTGGTTATGTAAAGTTTCTTCTTTTCGCTTATCTCAAAGTGAAGATCAGCGCTTGCTGTGGTTTCATCAACAGGGCCAAGATAGTGGTTAACCTCCACATTAAAAAACCCCTTAGAACGGTAAAATTGCTTTATCCCTTCGGCATCCTTGGCAACCTGTTCAGGGTTAAACACGCCCATTTTTTTTGTCGAGATGAGTGAACGGAGCTGTTTTTCCTCTATCTTGTCGTTTCCGCTGATATTAATCTCGCGGATGGAGGGCTTTTCTTTTATCGTATAGGTTACGATAACCCCGTCTCCTGTCTCGCTTGTCTTGACGGTAACATCATCAAAAAAACCCATGCGGAAAACCGCCTTGACGCTTTCGGCAACATCCGCTTCTTTATATAGCTGTCCCTTCGATTGGGTAATCCTTTGCATTATTGCCGCAGTTCCTATCTTGGCGTTGCCCACCACCAAAACATCCCCAACACTCTTGCCTATACCCACGGATAAAAGCAGACTATCGCTGAAATCATCATTTATCGCCGCACGGAAATGCTCCATATCCATTCCCGTAATCGCCCTCAGCGGTACTACCTTGTTTTCCTTCTTCAGCCACACTTTAGGATTAAGACTTATCTGACTACCAAATTCTAACACGGTACCAAAAAGCACAATGTCGGCTTTGAGCTCCCTGGCAATCGCTGGGGCAACACTTTCAGAATATTTCTCATAACCCCCGAGAGCTTTGGACACTTCCTTGCTGGGAATAACCTCAAAGCGGTTATCGCTAGCTAAAACAGCATCTATTGTGCTTTGCACGGCAAGAGCCGTTTGACTCTCCCCAGCGGAAAATAATGATAAAGGCATGACGGCAATTCTTTGCCCTGCGTACAGCGACGCGGAAGGGAAAAAGACACACGCAACAAAAATAAGGATTACACCGATTTGGTTCCTAATCGCCATTGTTCACCCTTCCATCAATAATCACTACCTTGCGCGATGCCCGATTGGCGATTTCCTCATTGTGAGTGGCGATAATCACGGAAACATTGCGCTTTACACTCAGGGACACCAGAATATCCGCTATCTTAGCCCCGTTTTCCCTATCAAGATTCCCCGTTGGTTCATCGGCTATTAGAATGCAGGGATTCATTATTAGCGCTCTTGCGACTGCAACCCTTTGAGCTTCGCCGCCGGATATTTCGCCAGGGCGGTGTTGGAATCTCTTTTCCATCCCCACCTCAACCAAAACCGCCTTTGCTTCTTCCTCCGCTTCGCGCCGCGATTTTCCACCAATAAGCGCAGGAAGCACAACATTTTCCAGACAACTGAATTCTGGCAAGAGGTTAAACGATTGGAAAACAAAACCTATCTTTGTGTTGCGGAAGTTAGCCATTTCCCGCTCGCTTTGCGCAAATACATTGGCTCCATCAAAGAGCACACTACCTGCGCTGGGGGGCATCAAAGTGCCAATGATATTGAGCAATGTACTTTTTCCCGACCCAGAAACGCCGATGACAGCGAGTGTAGAACCAGCGGGTATCGTGATATCAATATCGCTAAGCACGGTAATCTGGCGTTTTTCGTGGGTAAATACTTTTTTTATCCCACATAGTTCTATTCTCATTCGTTGCGTAACGCCTCCACCGGATCTAACTTTGCCGCCCTCCGCGAAGGATATATCGTTGCCAGAAGGCAGATAACCATCGTTCCTATAATGATAATCAAGAGATCATTAAGCGCTATCTTCGCGGGTATCTGGCTGAAATAATAGATATCGCCGGGAAAAACCTCAATTCCAAAAAGCTTTTCTAAAAGCTTTGCAGCGGTGTTGATGTTTCCCGCCACCAAAAGTCCCAGACCACAACCAAGCGCCAATCCCGATGAACCTATTATCAAACCCTGCAAAACAAAGATTCTAGTAATTGACTGGGCGGTTGCCCCGATGGATTTCAATATCGCTATATCCCTGCTCTTTTCCATCACAACCATAATTAGCGAGGTTATTATGTTAAACGCCGCGACGATGATTATCAGACTTAGAATGATAAACATGACCGCTTTTTCTGTGTTTAATGCGGCAAAAAGGCTTTTATTCATCTCCATCCAATGCCGGGTAAAAAAGGGAAGCGGCAAAATTTTTTCTATCTCCCGCGCCACCGTCATTGCTCGATAGATATCGGAGACCCTTATCTCAACAGCGCTAACTGCACTGCCTAATCCAAAAAAAGACTTTGCCTCTTCAATATCAAGGTAGGCAACAGCGGTATCATACTCGTAAAAACCTGATTCGAAAATGGCAACAACTACGAAATTTTTTGCCGATGGCACAGTGCCAAATGGTGTACTTATCCCCTCGGGAGAAACCAATGTTACGGAATCATAAAGGCTTACCCCAGCGTTTCGCGCCAACTCTTTCCCAATGGCAATCCCAGGAAGGTTAGCGCTTTTGGCAGGAAATTGTGAATTTCTTGCGGTTATTTTTAATTCCGCAAGCGTTCCTTTTTTTATCTTCCCAACATTAATTACCTTAAGCGCTTCCTTTAACTCAATACCCCTAACCATAAGCCCCGATATGCCCGAACGATTACGGATCATTGCTTGCCCATAAACCACCGGAGCGGTGGCAATGACACCATCGATTGTCCCGATCCTTTTCATTGCATCGGCATAATTTTTGATGCCTCCATCGTAGCGCATACAAACAACATGGGAATTGGTATTGATAACCTTTTCGGTCAGTTCCTCCCTAAAACCGTTCATCACCGACAGTACAACAATAAGAGCCGCAACGCCGATAGCTATCCCCGCGATAGAAAAAAAAGTTACGACGGAGACAAACATCTGCTTACGCTTTGCCCTCAAATATCTCAGCGCGATGAAAATTTCATAGCGGGAAAGCATTCTAGTCCTTCCGCCTCAATAAGGGAAAAAGAATAACATCGCGGATGGAGGGGGAATTCGTAAGCAACATCACCAATCGATCAATCCCGATGCCTTCTCCTGCAGTTGGAGGCATGGCGTATTCTAAAACTTCCACATAGTCATCATCCATCTGATGGGCTTCATCATCACCAAACGCTCTCTCCCGCATCTGGGCAAGAAATCGATTTTTTTGATCTTCGGGGTCGTTAAGCTCAGAAAAGGCGTTAGCAATCTCTTTACCGCAAATGTAGAGTTCAAATCTATCGACAACGGAAGGGTCAGCGTCATTCTTCCGCGCCAAGGGGGAAACTTCAACCGGGTAATGTGTTACAAATGTCGGTTGCACAAGTTTATCTTCAACCAACTCTTCAAAAAGGCTCATGATAATTTTGCCGTGGGCATCGCTTGGTTTTACCTCTAAGCCAACCTTCAGCGCCAAATCGCGGGTTTTTTCCGGCGAATTGAGAACCTCAGAGGGCACTGCGGCATACTCAGCAAGGGCGTCACGAAGCGGCACACGCTTCCAAGGAGGCTTGAGGCTGATCGTCGCTCCTTGGTAAACGCATTCAGGAGAGCCCAAAACTTCGGTGGCGATAAAAGCGAACATCTCTTCGGTCATATTCATTAAATCGGTAAATGTCGCATAAGCCTGATAGAACTCCATCATCGTGAATTCAGGGTTATGCGTCGTCGAAATGCCTTCGTTGCGGAAGTTACGGTTTATCTCATAAACCCTTTCCAAACCACCCGTGATCAGCCTTTTCAGGTATAACTCCGGGGCTATCCGTAAAAATAACTCCATGTCTAGTGCGTTGTGATGGGTCACAAAAGGGCGTGCCGTAGCACCGCCAGAAATGGGATGCATCATGGGAGTCTCGACTTCCAGAAAACCCTTATCATCCATAAAATGGCGCATGAGCTTAATTATTTCCGAGCGAGTGATAAAAACATTCCGCGACTTCTCGTTTACGATCAAATCAAGATGCCGCTGGCGGTAACGAGTTTCAATATCAGAAAGGCCGTGCCATTTTTCCGGGAGTTGCCGTATAGACTTAGAAAGCAGGCGAAACTCCTTTGCCTCTAATGTCAATTCGCCCGTGCGAGTTTTCATCAGCCTACCAACAACGCTGATAATATCGCCAACATCAAGCCGCTTAAACAAACCAAAAGTTTGCTCTCCAACGGTAGCCTGTGAGAGCAAAGCCTGTATTCTGCCAGTTCTATCCTGCAGACTAATAAATGCACCCTTGCCGAAGCTGCGCACGGCCATAATCCGCCCCGCAAGCGAAAAAACATCGCCGATAAGCGCAAGTTCTTCGCCACTTAATGCGGAAAAGGCATCCACAAGCTGTACACTTGTATGCGATACCTTTACCTCGTTAGGATATAGCTCAATGCCATCGGAGCCGAGTTGCGCGTTTTTTTCCCGTCGCTTCCTCAGCAGTTCATTCTCTTCCAAAGATTTTTATCCTCTCATTATGCATCGCTGTCTCCGTGGTAGTAAGGGGCGCCCGCTAACAGGCTTTCTCTTAAGTAGTCAAGGCTTTGTCAATTTTCCAACGAGAAGAAAGTAACACCCGATAAATCGTTCATCAAGATTGCGGCGTTTCTCGCCATGCGACACAGAAACGATTTTTTTACCACGCAATAATTTTAAAGATAGCTATGCAAGCCAGGGAGATAGTTCACACCGAGATAGGTAATAATGACACAAACAAAACCGATTAGCGCAAAAATCGCCATCTTTTTGCCACCCCAACCCCTAACATAACGAGAATGCAACATAACCACATAGACCAGCCAGGTGATAAGCGACCAAACCTCTTTCGGATCCCAACTCCAATAAGAACCCCAAGCGTAATGTGCCCATATAGATCCGGTAATAATGCCTATCGTTAAGAGAACAAAACCAAAAGCCGCCGTGGTGTACATGAGCTGTTCGGTGAGTTCTGGGGAAATTCCACGGCAGAGAAAACCAAGTTTCGTTCCTCGAAGGGAATAGATAATCGCCAAGGCAAACGCAAGGGTAAATCCTGCATAACCGAGAAAACAGGTTATCACATGGCTAATGAGCCAATTACTTTGGAGGGCAGGAATTAACGGCTCTATTGCCGAGCTCATCCCTGGAGTGATTGAGGCAAAGGCCATGAGTAAAAATGCCAGGGGAAGGATAAAAACACCCATGGCATCGCTTTTTGCCCTTCTTGCTGTGTAGAAATAAACGGCAACTAGCGAAAAAGCGAAGAACACTAACGATTCATAAAAATTGGAGAGAGGGGCATATCCAAAACCCTGCTGATGTGATTCCACCCAGCGGGTGATGAGTCCAACCGCATGTAACAAAAAACCTAACCCTGTCACATAGTTAGCTACGGAAGAAATCTTTTTCCTCTCGGAAGACACAGAGATTAGATAGAGAACAAATGAAAACAAATAAATAAAAGTTACCAACGCAAATATTTTTGTGTTCATTGTTTCCCCCGGATAATATCTTTGATCAACTCAATTTCCCGTGTCATTCCTATCGTATCCTTGTTGCTCTTTGCCGCAATCGCAAAACTAATGCCGGCATTAACCGCCTCGATAGTTATCCAAACACGACGGTGAGAATAGTAAAAGACCAATATCAACCCTGCGACTAGCAACAGACCGCCCATCGCAACGATCGCTATGGCAGGATCATTACGCATCTCCAAAACGGTGTAAAAGTTGTCCTCCAACCCCAGCAGATCAAATGAATAGAAACCGAGTACCTGCGGATTGAATGCGGGGAAACGCTCAATGATACCTGGATTGTCACGGGCAATCTCTTTTATATTTTGGAATAGCCAAAGTGTTTGTGGATGCTTTCCCTTGGGCTCAAGAACCATGTTTACCGCAGGTCCAGCATTCATCATGTTGGCTTCGACCCGAACAACGGTGATGCTTAAATTATCATCAAACCGGACAACATCGCCCTCCTGCATTTTCAGTTGCTTTTTAAGACCCTTGCCATCTTTTATCGTAAAGATCGCCTTACCTTCTTCCACACCAAAACTTGCCTGATAAAAGCTGTAATCTCCAAAAATGGCCGGATGGTTAACGCGGATTGCCGCCGCCAGCGTTTCGTTACCTTTAGTAAAAACAACATCGGAACGATATGTTTTGGGGCGTTGATCATCATAAAAATCAACGGTAAACTTATCGCAACGGACAAAAAATCCCAGATCATGAACTGTACCGTTACTTAACCTTACCTCCGATACCTCTTGTCCTTCCGCAATTTTTACCTGCCCGGAAATTCCCCAAAGAGCACTAACAACCGCACCGATGGTCAAAATGGCCACGGCCAGGTGAACGATATAAACACCTAGATAGGAAATACGCCCTTTATCAAACGCAAAAAGCTGCGCTTGCTGCTGTGATGGACCTGCCTGACGCTCAAACCGCTTGGCAACCTTGGCTAAACGCTGGTTCGCAATCTCGGTGCTAAGACCGTCGACAAACACCGTTTCCATAGGAGGCATTCCCATGTTCGCAGTGTCTATCTTCTTGCGATAGTTGGCAATCGCCAGCGGCAGACGCTTAAGGGAACATAAAATCAGATTCACCAAAAACAACAGAGCCACAACGAAAAACAAGAATGAATGATAGATATCGTGAAGGTTTAGCGCATAGGCGAGATTTCCCCAAAAACCTTCCGGAGCTTGAAGAGCAACGGGCGACACCAATGTTCCCACCATTGATAGCCCCGCCAGCATCAGTACAAGAAAAATGCCCAGCGATGTCGAAGAAAAAAACTTAACAAGGACATCCACCTGACGAAGAGCAACCCTTTTTTTATCCATCACCACACCTTAAATGCTTGCCAATAATGACCCTAACTAAATAAAGCTAAGATAATCATTAATGTTGCCAAAATGACCACAGAATCAAAACTGTTAGCGCCATTCCCGTAAACAGACAAACTAAACCAAACACCAATGAAATAATTTTTAGATATATGTTCGGATGCTTTGCTTGAAACTCTTCAAGCCTGCCTTCCTGTACAACCCGCTCAAATTCCAACGGACGGTTAGTGTAAAATTCATCCACGGTGTATCTTCCAGTAAAGATCATCTTATCCATCGGGAACTTATCGGGAATAAAATGGGTGTTAAAAAAGTGCACTGTAAAGATGAACAGCGTCGCCAACAACGCCTCTTCGGAATGTATCAGTGTTGCCACATTCAAAACCCAGCCGGGAACGATGTACGACGATAATTCCGCCTTCCAGAGGAGTAAACCTGAACCTCCGATAGCAAACATCCCCCAAAATACCGCCCAAAAGTCGAATTTTTCCCAGTAGGTCCAGCGCTCAAAGCGAGGCCTTTCCCCTTTGTCAAAGAACCACAAAAACATCCCCCGCATATCCTCCCAATCCTTGCGATTGGGGAACAGCGAATCGGGACCTAAAAGCCTTGTGATGACCGTCTCGCCCTTTTTGCGCTTTCTAAACAAGAAGAGCAACGAGAGAACAGCAACAAAGACAAACTCGGCCAGCAATATTCCGGCGGCAACACGATGGAGGTATCCCGCCATATGCGCCCCTCCCAAAAGTGCAAGAGCGGCCTTAGCCCATTCATAGGTGTGATATTTTTGCGGGAATCCCGTTATTACCAGGGTGAAGAACACTATTATCAGGATGAAATGCAGTATCCGGTCGCGCAATTTAAAGCGGCGCACCATCATAACATTTTTCCCATACATCCTGGTGTCTGGAGGAGCTTGATGCACAATCCCGCGCTTCTCCTCTTTATGGCTTTCCCAATAGGACTTTCGCCACCACAGGCCTGTGTGTATCCAGAAAAATCCGAAAGTGAATATGAGCAATCCGGACATAAAGACGAATGTCCAATACAGTGCAGGATAGTTTTCTCGGTCGCGATAATCAGGGTGGGCTTTATAGCTAACAAACTCTTTAGCAAAACCGCTATGGCACCGACCGCAATTCTTTACCAAATTGTCGGGATGAATGCTGGAGCGAGTATCATTTTTGGGCAGAATATTATGACTGCGATGGCAATCGGCACATCCCGCAACCGTCGAATAATAACCAATATTCTCTATTTTGCCGTGGTAAGTCTCGTGGTATAACTTAACTAAATTGGGGTTCAGATTGTTTCTTTTGGCTATTTCTTCATCTGAGTGGCATTTAACACATTTATCCGTATAGAATTTGCGCGCTTCCTGGGGATATTCCGCAAGCGAGGTATGAAAAACCTTTGTGTCATGAATCCCGTGGCAATCAGAGCAGGTTGCAGCATCGGTGTTGCCTCTTTTGATGACCGCCTCGGCATGACCAGAATCGGAATACTCATCGTTGGCATGACATTTGGTGCACTGCAAGACGACCTGCTTTTTAAAACTTTCTTTCTTCGTTTTGTTGATAGCGTGGATATTGTTATGACAATCCCAGCATCTAAAATCCAGTTGTAGATAATGAAATCCTTGCTTATGCTTCTCCGCGATATCCTTATGACACTGCGCACAAGCGGCCATGGTCGGTTTCTGCTCTCCCGCGATGTGTTCTTCAATGTTGGTGATGCCGCGATGGCAACTAACGCAATCGTTGTAACCATGAACAGAGTTTAAAAACGCTTCCTTGTTTACTATTGTGCTATGGCACCGCAAGCATCTGATGTCCTCGCGGGCGTATAAATCGCCACCAAAAATAAAAAGAAGACCAACCATAAACAAAAAAAAGCGTCTAAACATTCATCTGCCCCCGTTAGTAATCTTATCTCTCAATTAGTACCTTCATTCCAACCAGCCATCCCGCGAGCTAGGCGAATAACATCACGAAAACCCTTGTCCACCAGATAGGAAGCGGCAAGGAAGGAGCGAAGACCTTTGTCGTCAACAACGACTATCTTTTTACCCGAAGGAATTGCGGAATATCGTTCGTGGAGGAGGTAAAAGGGAATATTCTCTGCACCCTTGATATGCCCCTTGTGAAACGCCTCTTCGGAGCGAATATCCAGGATGAATATGTTAGATTTATTTTTGTTGATAAAATCTCGTAACGCTACAGGACCAAGGCTAACAATCACCCTGCGACGAATTCTCTCTAAGGAAACTTCGTCAAAACCCGCTTTACGCCAACCAACAGAGCCGCCCCCGAGAATGGCTATATTCTGCAAACCTTGCGCCCGGGCAATGCTTGCGGCCTGACGGCATCTAGTGCCACTCTCTGATTCGCAATAAAAAACTACCAGCCTATCTTGGGGAAGCTTCCTTGCGGCACCTTCCATTGTTTCTACAGGAATACAGGTAGAGCCCACGATGGAGTGGTCATCGCATTCAATTTTACTCATTGTATTTATAAGAACGATTTTTTTATTAGGAATAATTTGGGCAAGTTCAGCGGGGGAAATAATCTTCATTTCTTCCCCGAATACGGTAAAGGCACCAGACAGCATCAGGCACACAAAAACCACTATAATTAATAGCTTCCCAAGAAATTTCATATTAAAATTGGTCCTCCCACTACATAAGCCCAGATGGAACAGCGAAATGTCCGTTGACGCTGATGAAAATAGGCGGGAGCTGGCAAGCCCCCGCCAGTAAGCTTGTTACTTCACGAGTTTGAGAGGTGCATTTTCCGCACCATATTCCTGCGCGGAACCATCATACACGGCCACATTGCTATAACCAAGTCCATCTAACAACAAAGCCCAAATCGTCGCGACTCTTCCCGAATCGCAATAAACGACTATTTGCTTGGCTTTGTCCGTGCCGACAACAGTCTCTGCCAGTGCTAATAGATCTTTTCTTCCCTTGTAGGATTTACCCTCAAATACCTGCGCGGTGGGCAGATTAAGAGCGCCCTCAACATGACCAAACTGCCCAACAAAAGGCAACTTCTGTTCGCCGTTGAAAAACACTAGCTCCCGTACATCCACAACTACGGCACCCGCGGCTTTAGCACTTTGCAATCCTGACAGATTAACAAAAAGCCCCTCTTTTATTTTTCCGCGATACTTCTTCTCTTTGACATCAAGAAGTTCGGTAACAACAGGCTTCTTTTCCGCCAACCACTGCTCAAATCCTCCGTCTAGAACATACACATCCTGCACGCCCGCGTATTTCAAGGTCCAAGCGGCACGAGTCAGCCCCGCACGATCGGGCAACTTCTCTCCTGCCAAGCCTACCACAACAACCGGCGCGGAAGAACCAATCCCCTTTTCTGAGATAATGTCGATAAGATCTTCATTTGCGGGAACCTCATTTTTAAGCCCGCCCTTGTCTATGGCCAGCGAGCTAAGAGGAATGTTGACGCTACCGGGAACATGCCCGGCTTTATAATCCGCAAAATTTCTCACATCGACAATAACCAAATCCTTTTTGGAAAGGTTCTTTCCCAACCATTCAGTCGTAACAACATTTCCTTCCCTCTTTGCCAGGAGCATTGACGGCAAAGCCAAAAACAGCACGGCTACCATCACCAACAACAACACCTTTTTACTCATACCCAAACCTTTCATAGATAAACTCTCCTTTTTTGTTTCTTGTATAGCTAATCCAAGCAGTTTATTTTATCGGCTTTATGCTTGGTATTAACTCTTTGTTGGCCTTCGCACCACCTTCGATTAATTCGCCTTCTTCAAGGAAGCTCCTTCTATCCACATGACAAGCATCACAATCTCGGGTGCGCCGCGTCTTCTTTTTTATGGCGTGCACGGGGCTATCCCAATAGTTGGGGAGGGCATCGAAATTGGACATATTCAATCCTTGCTTCGTAAAGGTATCGTTAAGCGTGGGAATAACCCGCAGGGTGGTTAGCTGTCCAGTGTTGCGGGGATTTTTCCCAAGAATAAACCCTGGCTGGGCCTCTGAGTGTCCACCATGGCAAGAGTAGCAATTGCGGTAGTTGCCATCGGCATGGCAGGCATAACAGCTCGCTTTTTCTTGATGAATCCCATGAATTGTTCTGAGCCTAACGCTCAAATCGGAAGCTGCCATGTTATGGCAGTTAGAACATTTGGGGCGGCTCTTCACTTCCTGTTTGCTATTATACAGGGTGCCATCTCCGTGCATCTGCTGATGACAATCAAGACACTGCATTCCTTTCGTGAAATGAACATCAGGCGAACCACCATATTCTCCCGTAAACTCGGTATAAACCCGACCGCCATGGCAAAAGGCACAGGTTTTTTCTTCGTTTTTACGGATAAACTTGTGCCCCTCAATTAGTCCAATGCTAATCCCACTGACAGGTGCCCCTTTAACATGGCAATCGCCACAAGAAGCATGGCAACTGCGACAACTCTGTTCAAAAATCTTTTCCTCAAAGTGTTTGAATTCACCCTCGTTGAAGCGAGGCTTCACCCCCATTTTTTGACCATGGCTCGTGTAATGGAGTGAGGTGGAAAATTTTTCACTTATACCTTTATGGCACTCGCCACATGTAGCCAGATTTCTGGAAGGCTTTTTATTCAAACCGACATGGGCGCTTTCTTTGGCTTCGGCGGTATGATTACCACCATGACATGCTTGGCAACCTTTGGCAAAATGGGGATCGGAATCAACCAAACGCCCATCAACTAGAAAGCCACGATACATTTCTTCCGGCTTAACTGCCGGAGGCGCTCCCGCTCACCCTTCCCCCGCGGGCTCCAACAGCTTGGGATCAACAATATGTAGTTGCTGTAGAGTTTCTGCATTGGTGTGGCAACGAACACAACTACTATCCTTAGTCTGATTGGCAAGAGTATCTGTTACTAAAAAAATAAACCCCGCAAAGCTAAAAAATGCCAGCACGGATAATGCGATACGACCGTTTTTTTTCACCGTCTTTTCCCCCGCAGATCAAACTATTCTAAGTGGACTCCACCGTTGGGCGTTCGCTTACAGCAAAAACCACTAGCCATTGTCAAACATAAAAATTTCTCGCGCAGAGCAAGGAGGCATTGTTGTTGTGCGATAGAAACTTCACTAGCCCTTTGTCTTCAACCTCGTAACAGCCTTTTCCAAACCGTCCAGCGATAGTTCAAACATCGGAAAGATGCTTCCTATTACTCCCACTGTCCAAGCATAACCCCATTCCTCGGCAGGAAGAGGATTCAACCAAACGCTATGACGAAATGTTCTGGCGATAAATTGCAGACGATCAATGCTTGCCCTACTTTGTCTGTCACCTACATAGATAGAACCATCTTTATTCATCAACTCATATGGCCCCATACTCGCATCGCCAATAAAAATTATTCTGGTTTCTGGATCGAGGCGGGAAAATTCTTCAACGGCCTTAGGTTGAGTCCAGCGTTGAGGGTCATGCCAAACTTCAGAGTATATCGTGTTGTGGAAATAGTAGCTTGTTAGCTCTTTAAAATGTGAGCGGGCATGATCGAAAAGCGTTTGCACCACGGGAATATACGGATCCATCGACCAACCGCCATTGTCAATGAGGAGTATCACTTTGAGCCTGTCGGAAAGCCGTCTAGCAAAAACAATTTCTATCTCGCCACCCTTGCGCATCGTCTCATAAATGGTTTCACCGATATTAACAACATCGCGAGGACCGAAAGGCTGCATATTTCTTAGCCGTTTGAGCGCCTCGCCAACCTGGGATTCAGTAAGTATCCCCATTTGGGCATAATCCCGATAACGGCGCTCCAAGGCTACCTTGCTGGCGGATTTCCCTCCGCTCGCACCGCCTACCCGCATTCCCCCAGGGTTATAACCTGAATGCCCTACAGGGGAGGTTCCTCTTGTGCCAATCCAGCGATTACCTCCGTGATGCGCTTCTTTTTGCTCTTTTAACCTATCCATAAAATACTGGAGTAGTTCCTCGGCGCTCATGTCCTGCGCCTGTTTTGCTGAAAGTCCGAGTGCACGCGCCAGTTCTGCCGGATCCCGTAACCACTCGTCCAGCATTGACCTTATGGCTGAAGATATTTCCAACTCCGTTGCTACTGGAAGTTCAACCCCCTGGAAATGATGGGAAAAAACCTGATCATAGGTATCAAAATAGCGTTCTGATTTGACGAGGATGGCGCGAGCGGCGATATAAAAATCGTCCAAAGAATTGATAACACCCTTCGCCAGAGCCTCTTGTAGCCTGATGAAAGATGTCGGAGTAACGGGGACTCCCCGCTCTTTTAGAGAATAAAAAAACTCAGTGAACATAAAATTTTACGCGGGGATAACATTAGCCGTTATCCCCGCCGGTACCATTTTAATAAGAAGACTCACCAACAACAACGAAGCCGCTCTCCGTTTTCTTGATGTATAAAAGTTTATTGGATTTTGAGGCGTAATTATCGGAGCGGTAGTCTTGCAAAAACTTCACAACAAAAACCCCTTCGCCAAGTCCTGTGGTTAGGATAAAAACATCGCTTGCCATTACCTTGATATATTTCTTGCCTTTGGCAACCTGTTCTTTTTGCGCTTTGAACGCTTTTAAATCCATGCCCTGGTTGTTTATAAAAGCAGGTGAATACAAGCTGACAAACTTTGACACATCCTTGCTTTCCCACGCCAAGCGCCACTCTTGCAGAAAGGCCAGCACCGCATCCCTATTCTGTTCGTTCTGCTGTGTCCCAACGGTCTGCATCTTCTCGGTAATCACAATCGGTGTGTGCGCTAACCGAATCTTGTCTTTCAGGTCCAACAGGTCCTCGTTACGAACAACGACACAACCCCTGGTGGAAGTTTTATCTTCCCCGAGTTTTTGGTCACGGGGATGGCCATGTAACCAGATACCTGAACCCTGCTTGCCTTTTTTGTGATCAAGCAGACTCGGATAGTTCATAACATAGGCTCCCGCGCCGTACAATTCCGCCAAATCTTTATCAGGAATGTGGGAATCTAAGAAATAAACACCGACAGGAGTGGCCATATCGCCTTCTCTTTGTTTATCCTGCTTATTCTCTCCCACGACACAAGGATATGTTTTGAGCAAAGTGGTGCCGCTTTCCTCAAATCGGAAGAGGTGAAGCTCGCTTTTTTCCTTTTCCACCAAAAGAACATGCTCTCCCTTGTTCCCCCAGACTATCGGAGCAACGCTCTTACGCACATTAACCTCCCGCGGAAGAAGAGCAACAGCGGATGTTTTTCCCTCACCCTGCCTATTAACGGCTATGTAGCTATCAAGTTCCGCCTTCATCTTTAAGAGGGCTTCGTTAGCACCTCCCTTCCCCGAGGAAATGACGGTAGCGATCTTGTCCATCTCCATACTGGTGTTTGCCAATAAAGCCAGCATCTCTTTGCGGTCATTATAGCCTTTAATGATAATAATGAATTGCGCGATACTTGTGAGCATTAATATGGCAATCAGTAGTGCGATAAGGATCTTTAATCGTGGAGATGTCCTACCCTGGTTTGTTCCTTTTGAGGACGGCGATAATCTGGCGCTGGGTGTGTTCATTTTAGTCAAGGAAAAACTCCTCCTTCTATGCAAATTCTTTTTTTATGCGTTGCATCGCTTCCGTTAGCCTATCATCGGAAACGGTTAACGATATCCTGATGTAACCTTCTCCATATTGCCCGTAGGCAGTTCCAGCCGCCACCACAACGGCTGTCTTATCAAATAGTCTATTGGTAAAATCAATGGCACTGACACCATTTGGTGTTGGCACCCAGAGGTAGAAAGTCCCCTGAGGAGGGTTGAAATCTATTCCGATAGATTTCAGTGTTGCTAAAACAAGTTCGCGCCGCCTTTGATAAATGGAAAGCATCTCTTTGGTTGTACCCTCCTCATGCTGGAGGGCGTGTATCGCCGCTAATTGTATCGGATTAAAAACGCCTGAATCCGTGTTTTCTTTAACCTTGCTCATCGCCGCAATGATATCCGCGTTGCCCAACGCCATGCCGATGCGCCAGCCGGTCATGTTGAAAGGCTTAGAGAGAGAGTTTAGTTCCACCCCCACATCTTTTGCCCCTTCGGCGGAAAGGAAGCTCAGCCGTTCCTGGTCGGCAAAAACAATTTCAGAATACGGATTATCGCAACAAACCGTAATGTCAAAATCCTTAGCGAAGCGCACCAAATCAGCAAAAAACTCTTTTGTCGCACAGGCACCCGTCGGGTTGTTGGGGTAGTTCAAAAAAATCCCGGTAGCCTTTTTGGCTATTTCCGTGGGAATATCGGATAGAATGGGTAAAAAGTTATTCTTCAATAGAATTGGCACATTGTAAGGCTCTGCCCCCCCTAGTAAAATACTGGAACGATAGGCAGGATATCCAGGATCTGTCATTAAGACCGTATCCATGGGATTTATACAAGCAAGAACAAAGTGATGACAGCCCTCTTTGGAGCCGATAAGCCCGAGAACTTCTCCTTGAGGATCAACCGTTACCCCATAACGCCGCTTATACCACCTGGCGACCTCGGTACGAAAAGCCAGCATCCCTTTCTCTTCATCGGTGGGATAGCGGTGGTTTTCCGCCTTCTTCGCCTCCTTGGCAAGCTCCTCAACAACTCTTGTGGGCGTCGCTTCCACAGGATCCCCAATGGCGAGGCTAATAACATCAATGCCATCCGCCTTGGCCTTGTTGATTTTTTTTCGTAACTCCATAAACAGATACGGCGGGATTTTGCTTAAACGATCTGCAATCTGCATTTGTAATCATCCATCCTTAAATTTGAGGCTAAATAGCGGCTCGCACCGTAGCTGATTAACGCAACGCACCTTCAAAAGGCTCTCCTTTATAAACGAAAACAGCGCCTCCCTCAAGGTATATTTCGGAAGTGCTCTCTTCATAGTGCACCCGCAAAATCTCTCCACTGCGCACCCCTACGCTTACCGGAGAAATAGCAAGCCCTTTACGGATGGCAACGACAGATGACGCAACAGCACCTGTTCCGCAAGCAAGGGTTTCATCTTCCACCCCTCTTTCGTAGGTTCGGAGATGAATAAAACCCTTCTCCACTCTGATGAAGTTGGCGTTGGTCCCTGCTGGAGCAAAGGTTTCGTGCGTCCTAATAGCTCTGCCCAGCCCGACAACATCACATTCGGTAAGCGCTTCTTCAAAGCAAACAGCGTGGGGCACACCTGTATTGACAAAGTTGACTAAGATGGTTTTTCCCCCGAGGGTAATGGGGATATCTTCTCTAAAAGAATGCGGTGGTGTAAGTTTAATTTTTACAACTTCCGCATCTACTACCTCCGCGGTGATTATACCCACACCAGTTTCAAACGACATTTTTTTACCAGCAATTCCTTGGGTATGAGCAAACAGCGCCGCACATCTACCACCATTGCCACACATATCCGCGCTTGAACCATCAGCGTTGTAAAAAAGCCATTTGAAATCAGCAACAGATGAGGGGACAATCACTATTAATCCATCAGCGCCAACTGCTATCCTGCGCCGACAAAGTTGCTTCGCCCAAAAACTCCAGTCGTTGCCATCCAGTGTGCCATCCATGTTATCAATAACGATAAAATCGTTACCGCTCCCGCTTAACTTATAAAAATTCATCATTTTCCCCTTCCTTGCACACATGTGTGCCTAGCCTTTTGAGGAATTGAGCGCGATAGACCATCGGCAAAATGGTACGCCGCATTTGCAGCGACGGCACCTTCGCCACAAGCGTTAACAACCTGGCGGAAATCTTTGTCTACACAATCACCGCAGGCAAAAACTCCCGCCGCCGATGTTGCCATATTGCGATCAACAACAAGAGCACCACTGGCGGAGCGTTGGAGAACATTCTTAAACATTTCCGTGTTGGGAACAGAGCCGATAAAAACAAAAATACCGTTGGTGGCAATGCGGCGTAACTCACCGCTATGAACATCCTTAACAATAACACCGCTTACCGTTTTTTCCCCTTGAATTTCTTCGATGACCGCGTTCCACACAAAATCTATCTTGCCGTTATCGAATGCCCTTTGCTGCAGAATTTTGTCGGCACGAAGCTCCGCTCGACGATGCACCAGGGTAACTTTATTCGCGAAGTTGGTCAGAAAGAGCGCCTCTTGGACGGCGGCAGATCCGCCGCCAACGACAATCACTTCCTTCGCACGATACAGAGGACCATCGCAGGTCGCACAAAAAGAAACCCCCCTACCAATAAATTCTTCCTCGCCAGCCACATTCAAACGCCGCCAGGATGTTCCCGTCGCGGCTATCACCGTATGGGCTAAAAACGGCTCACCTTCGGCAACAGCAATTTCCCAGATATCCTGTCCCTCTTGCTTGGCACGAACTAGCGCTCGCACATCTTGCACAACTACTTTTACACCAAGGGCAAGCACCTGCTTTTTGAACCTATCCAACAAATCATACCCACTTATCCCCTCGGGAAAACCAGGGTAGTTTTCAATCATGTCGGTAATCGTTACTTGTGAAGTGCTAGATTCTCCCTCAATAACAAGTGTTTCCATACCTGCTCGGGCCGTATACAGGGCGGCCGTTAACCCCCCAGGACCAGCACCTACCACAACAGCATCGTATATTTTCTTCATCTTGCAATCCTCCTTGAATTTTTCCTATAAGCAAGAACGGTTATTTCTTGTAAAGTTAAAACTTACTTATCTTCCACCGCTGTAGAAGTGGCATCATTGCCAGTGCGCTAGATGTCGCGCAAACTATTATTCTATTTTCGCTATCTCCCCCAGGGCATTATAATCAACTATCCGCACTTTTTTCCCCGCAACTTCAATAATGCCCTGCTCTTGCAAGCGTCGCAGGCTCCGCGAAAATGTCTCAGGAATTGTACCCAACATCCGTGCCAAATCTCCCTTGCTAGCGGTAAGAGGAAACCAGTTCCGTTCTTTATGATCAACACCGAGCAAATAAGATGACACCCTCCCAGAGACGCTTTTAAGGGAAATGCTCTCAACAAGAAACGCCATTATGCGCAGTCGTGCCGAAAGAATGCCAAGCATTTTTAGTGCAAGATCCGCGTTCTTTGATAGCAAAGCGATGAACAGATCGCGCCTGAAGATGAGCAATTCGCTTGCCTCCAAAGCCCGAGCGTTGGCGGGAAAGGTGCTACCCGCAAAAACGGCAACCTCCGCAAAAATCTCGCCTTCGCCAAAAATATGCAAGATCTGTTCGTTGCCTTCGGCGGAGAGTTTAAATATTTTTACGCTACCATTAGCAATGCCGTAAAAACGATCGCCCTCCTGTCCTGCGAAAAAAATGCTCTCGCCCTTGCACACCTTTTTCCTGATGGTGATGGAATCAACCTCCACCAACATCTCATCAGATAAATCTTCAAAAAGCGTTAGTGCCCGAAGAGCCTGCTCGTTTTCCATGCTTAAGACCTCCCACTTTTTAAAAAGAGTATCATTTGACATAAATCAAGGAACCTTTGGTCCGCAAGCATTAAAGCCCATGTCATCAAAGTGAAAAGGGAGGAATGGAAAAAGATGTTTTGTTATCAATGCGAGCAAACAGCAAAAGGGCAAGGGTGCACAAAAATTGGAGTGTGCGGTAAAGAGCCAGATATCGCGGCGCTACAGGATCTGTTAATCAAATCGTTGAAAACACTGTCGGAAGCCGTCGTTACTGGCCGCCAATGGCACATAAAGCCTTCCCCAGAATTGCAGGCCTTTGTCTTGGAAGCACTTTTTTCCACGCTGACGAATGTCAATTTTGACGCTAACCGTTTTGTTGCTTTCAACAAACGATCCGCGAAGTTCCGCGAAGAAATGGAAAAAGCAATCTTAAGCGCGGGGGACAAAAGCTACGGCAATGGCACCATTACGATAACCGCCAAGGCAACACTCTCCGAGCTTGTCGCGGAAGGCTCTCGCTTTGGCATAAAGGATAATCCTTTGTTAGAGCCTGACTTAGTATCCTTGCGGGAGTTGTTAATCTACGGTTTAAAGGGAGTTGCCGCGTATGCTAACCACGCAAGAATCTTGGGCAAAGAGGATGAAGGCATCTATAATTTCATTTTTGAGGCACTTTGCGCAACGGAACGCAAAGATATTGGGGTTGGCGAGCTTCTGACCTTGGTTTTGCGCTGTGGAGAGATTAACCTCAAGGCCATGGAATTGTTGGATACGGGAAACACATCCGCCTACGGCAATCCCGTTATCACCTCTGTTCCTCTGGGCGCGAAAAAAGGAAAGGCCATTTTGGTTTCCGGGCACGATCTTAAGGACCTGGCGGAGTTGCTAAAGCAAACTGCAGGCAAGGGAATCACCATCTACACCCATGGGGAGATGTTGCCAACCCACGCGTATCCTGAGCTAAAAAAGTATTCGCATTTTTATGGCCACTACGGAACCGCATGGCAAAACCAGCAAAAAGAATTCGCCCACTTTCCCGGTGCCATTTTAATGACGACGAACTGTCTGCAAAAACCTGAAGAATCTTACAGAGATAACATCTTTACCTGCGGTTGTGTGGGTTTTCCCAACATTCCCCATATCGTAGAAAACGATTTTTCCGCCGTGATTAAGCGGGCCAATGAGCTCCCTGGATTTAGCGAGGACACAGATGCTGGCACGGTGCTAACGGGTTTTGGGCACAACACGGTTTTATCCATTGCAGGCACCATTATCGACATGGTGAAATCGGGACAGATAAAGCATTTCTTCCTGGTTGGCGGTTGCGATGGGGCAAAATCTTCGCGTAACTACTTCAGTGAGTTTGTTGAAAAAACCCCGCCGGACACCATTATTCTCACCCTGGGATGTGGTAAGTTCAAGTTCTTTGATAAAAATCTGGGGAAAATCGGCGAAATACCCCGTCTGCTGGATGTTGGACAATGCAACGATTCATATTCGGCAATACGCATCGCATTGGCTCTTTCGCAAGCCTTTGGTGTGGGAGTAAATGAGCTCCCCCTATCCTTGATAATTTCTTGGTACGAACAAAAGGCGGTTGCCGTGTTGCTTACCCTGCTTCATTTGGGAATAAAGAACATCCGTTTGGGACCCTCCCTCCCGGCCTTTATTACCCCCAACATCCTGAATGTGTTGGTGGAAAACTTCGCGATACAGCCTATCACCAGCGCCGAGAAAGATCTCAACGACATTCTGGCAACCAAGTAGCTTGCTCTTAAGGTACTACGGAGAAGGAAACTTCTCCGTAGCTGCTGTTGCTTTTTCGCCATTTCTATGGATAGCAGTTACAATGGGAGGATGCATGGATAAGAGAGAAATAATCATACGGGGAATGACCTGAGCCTCCTGTTCAGCACGCTTGGAAGCGGCGCTAAACCAAACACAGGGCGTTCTAACGGCGAGGATAAACCTTGCATCCGCTAAGGCAACCGTTGAATTTGACAGTAACTTAATTACTTTTGACGGAATCGCTAAAATTATCAGAGGAAAGGGCTTTGATGTTGGCGATGCGACAGATACAGCCACTACGCACAGTGAAGATGAAATAGGCTATCTAAAACAGCGCTTTCTCCTTTCCCTCCTCCTGGGAGCTCCGTTATTTTACCTGGCGATGGGCGAAATGCTCCACCTGCCTTTGCCTTCCGTTACCTTACGCACCAATATCATCCTGCAACTATTGCTAACCACGGCCATCATGTTGGTTAACGCGAACCTCTATATTTCGGGCTTTAAAAAGCTCTTAAGCAGAAATCCCAACATGGATAGCCTCGTGGAAATCGGCACCGTAGCCGCTTATCTTTATAGTCTAACTATGGGCATTTTTATCTGGGTACATCCCGCCGCCTATCAGAATGCGCATGTATATTTTGAAAGTGCGGGTATCATTTTAGTCTTCATTTCCTTGGGCAAATTTTTAGAAGCCAAAACTAAAGGTCGGGCGGGAGAAGCAATTAGGAACCTTCTTGCGCTGCAACCCAAAACAGCCACTCTCCTGCGGGGAGATGGCTTCGTGGAGGTACCAGTTGCGGAGCTCCGCTATGGAGATATCTTGTTGGTGCGTCCAGGGGAAAAAATTCCGATTGATGGTGTGGTCATTGAAGGGCAAACCACGGTTGACGAGAGCGCGATTTCGGGAGAAAGTCTTCCTATCGCCAAAGCCGTTGGAGAGTCCGTGGTTGGCGGCACGATCAATAAAACAAGTCCGTTTCGCTTCGCCGTAAGGCGGGTAGGGGCGGAAACCGTGCTTGCAGGAATCATAAAAATTGTCGATAACGCCCTCGCCTCCAAGGCCCCCATACAGGTTTTGGCCGACAAAGTTTCCTTCTACTTCGTTCCCATCATCATCTCTCTCGCCCTGAGTGTTTTTGCCTTCTGGCTGTTTGCGGGATACGATTTCCCGTTTGCGCTTACAACAATGGTCTCCGTTTTAATCATTGCCTGCCCTTGTTCTCTTGGTCTGGCAACGCCCACAGCAATTATGGTTGGGGTGGGAAGGGCTTCCGAGCGGGGAATTTTAATAAAAAATGTGTCGGTCTTGGAGACCGCACGGCAGATTGACATTGTTTTGTTTGATAAAACAGGAACGATAACCACGGGAATTCCAATCGTGGCGCGAGTTTTACCCCTTGGCGGGCTTACAGATAAGCATATTACTGAGAAGGCTCTTTCCCTCGCCGCAACCTCAAAACACCCCTTCGCGATGGCCATTGCTACCTACGCTGGTGATAAGGGATTTGTTTCGCCCAGTCTTACAACGCTTCGCGAGTGGGAAGGGATGGGTATTACCGGAACGGATAGTGAAGAAAAGACGGTGCTACTGGGCAACGAACGGCTATTGCTGGCTAATTCCTGCAGCATTCCTCTCGAATCCCGTGGCACTGTTGAAGCGTTATTGTGTGCGGGAGAGAGCCCTCTTTATCTCGCATGCGACGGTGCTTTATTAGGCATCTTCGGAATACGCGATGAAATCAGAGCAGAAGCAAAAGAAGCGATAGGCAATTTGCATCAAATGGGTAAACGGATAGCAATGGTTAGCGGCGATAAGCAGGAAATCGCCCAAGGCATAGCTCGCTTGGTTGGCATTGATGAAGTCTTTGCCGAAACGCTCCCCGCAAACAAGGCTATTTTGGTTAAGGAATTACAAGCCAAGGGATTAAGAGTGGCATTCGTTGGTGACGGGATTAACGATGCGCCCGCACTAGCGCAGGCGAATTTGGGCATCGCTCTGGCTGAGGGAACGGACATCGCCGTTGAAACTGGCGACATTGTTCTGATGCGTAGCAAGATAACAGATGTAGCCGTGGCAATAGATATTTCTGCTTACATTCGCCGCAAAATTCGCCAAAATTTGTTTTGGGCATTTTGTTATAATATACTGGGAATACCCATCGCAGCGGGGGTACTCTATCCCTTCACTGGATTCTTGCTTAACCCCATGTTGGCGGCAATTGCGATGAGCTTCTCTTCTTTCAGCGTTGTTTCCAATTCGCTCCTGATACGATATAAACGCTTTTAACTAACTACCTAAAGCGTAGAGGTCCTATGAAAAAATATCTCTTGAAGAGACTGGTAATGATCTTTCCCTTGCTTTTGGGAATATCCATTATCTGCTTTGGTGTCATGCATTTGGCACCAGGAAAGCCAACGGATATGGAAACAATGCTCAACCCCAGATCATCGGCAGAAGCGCAAGCAAGGATGACGGTGATGTATGGCCTTGATAAGCCACTTTATGAACAATACTGGCTCTGGCTACAAAGAGCTATTACACTGGACTTTGGAAAATCTTTTTCAACGGACAGAAGACCGGTCATTGATAAAATTGCGGAGCGGCTTCCCGTTACCATCGCCCTTAATCTTGGCGCGATGGTCGTAATTTTCATTATCGCGGTGCCCCTTGGCGTTACCGCCGCAATCAAGCAAAACTCTATCTTTGATAATACCGTTAGCGTGCTTTTATTCCTCGGTTTGGCGGTCCCCTCATTCTGGTTAGCGCTAATTTTAATGAGGTTTTTTGGCGTAGAATTGGGATGGTTACCAATTTCAGGACTTCGTTCGCTAAACCACGAGTACCTTTCACCCCTGGCAAGCATTCTGGACTTCGGCAAGCATCTGATTCTACCCCTTTTCGTTGCGGTCTTCGGCGGTTTGGCGGGATTATCAAGATATATGCGTTCCAATATGCTGGAAGTTATTCGGCAAGATTACATCACCGTAGCAAGGTCAAAGGGGATTAGCGAAAATTCCATCATTTTCAAACATGCGTTGCGCAATGCGCTTCTTCCCGTTATTACAATACTGGGGCTCTCCGTGCCGGGTCTTATTGGCGGCAGTGTCATCTTAGAAACGGTATTTGCCCTCCCTGGAATGGGACAACTCTTCTACATTGCGGTAATGGCACGCGACTACCCCACAATTATGGGCATTCTCGTCATCGGCTCATTGCTTACGCTACTAGGAAATCTTCTTGCCGATATTGCTTACGCCTATGCAGATCCGCGAATTCGGATAGCTCGATAGCCATAACCCTACGAAGACTTGCACATTTTTATTGAGAAATGTTACGACTTCCGTGGTAGTGCTTGTTCGCAGAAGATTTATTATTTTATTTTCCGCTGGGAGGTTTGAAATGCGAGGTCTTCATAAAAAACTGGTGGTGGCGTTTTTGCTTCTGCTTTTTCCCGTTCTCCTTTTTGCGAAGGAACAAACCATGGAATTGCGCGTTACAGAGTGTACGACCTGAGGGGTTGCACGCAAGATAAGTTTTATCTTGTCTGAAGACAAAGGTATTCACTCAGTGGAGTTTCCTGATATTGGCAAGGTTGTGGTGAAATTTGATGATGCTAAAACTGGCCCCCAAAAGATCATCGCTGCGTTGAAACGAGCCCAATTGACCGTTGAAAAACCGCCACAGTTTGTTAACCAAACCGTCAGGAAATGAGGAATAAGACTACGCTTCATCACCCGTCATGGCGATGAGCTCTTTTAAGGTCAATCCTTAAAACCAAGTTGACGAGCTCTGTTGTAGAGCCAATTGCGCAATCTGTTTTGTTGCGGAAGTCCTTTTTCGATTAAAGCAAGTGCCTGGGTTGTTGCCTCTTCTCCTGCAATGATGAAATCGCTAACACGCAAAAAATCCGTCCAGTGGGAGTTGCCAACATTGGGGCGAATTAAAATATTCGCCCGTTTTAATTCCTGCCGCTTCAAATTTTCGGCGGCAATATCCCCCGCTCGCATAAACACCCCTAACGAAGAAGTAACTCCCTGCCAATGACCAATTTCCATATCCACCGACACCGCGATAACAAAATCCGCCCCCGCTTCGCGGGCGGCATCAACAGGAACGATGCTTACGATACCACCATCGCTGAGCAGCATTTTTCCCCGTTTAATCGGTTCTATCGCCCCAGGAACGGCACAACTCGCCAAAACCGCTTGACGCAACGACCCCCGCGAAAAAACCACCCGTTCGCCGCTAACTAGATCTGTGGCAATAACCCGAAACACCCGTGGCAAGTTTTCTATTAAAACATCGGGAACGAAATAACTAACTAGCGGCAGGAGCTCTGCTGAAGGAATCGCTCCAGGGTGGAATAGCGCTCGCGCAAAAAAAAGCTTCTCTCGTAAAATATTTTTCATACGCTTTAGCCATCTCTGCTCACCTTTCTGGGAAGCACGGGAAATCGCCATCAGGGGAGAATCGGCAAAAAGATCACTACTGAAAAACTCTTTAGTTTTCTTTTCTAATTCCTCCACACCAACTCCCGCAGCATATGCGGCGCCAATTATAGCCCCCATGCTGGTACCAGCAACAATATCGAATTCTATTTTGTTTTTTTCTAACACCTTGATGACACCAAGGTGGGCAAAACCCCGCGCGCCACCTCCACCTAATGCAAGCCCTACTCTTCCTTTGTCAAACATTTCAACCTGCTCCAGTAGTACACTTTTTGATGGGTAGTCACTTTGGGGATTGCTCGCCGCTTCCCATCCATGAAGTTTCGCGCCAACCAGGATCAGCAAGCAATTTGGCCTTTGCAAAAGCTTCACCACACTTAGCGGCAAAATACCGATGAAAAGCGCTATTGTTGGTGAGCTCAGGATGAAAAATGGTAACAAGAGCATCCGCGCTTTCCGCCGCGGCAATGTAATCACCCATCTTCAACAAGATCCGAACATTGCCACCAACGCGGATAATTTTGGGGGCACGAATGAACACCAGCGGGATTGGCTCTGTATCCACTCCGTCCACCAAAGCTTCAGTCGTGAAGCTATCCATCTGTGAACCAAAAGAATTGCGCTGGACAGCCATTTCCATCACCGAAAAATACGGGGATTCTCCGCCAATTTCGGTGGCAAGAAGAATGGCCCCAGCACATGTCCCCCAGATTTTCATGCCATTCCTATGGGCGGCGAGAATGGGCTCTTTCAGAGAAAAAATTTCTAAAAGTTTTGATAAGCAAGTGCTTTCTCCACCGGGGATTATCAGCCCCGATATACCCTTTAAATGTTCGGCTTTCTTTACAGAAACGCAACCAACTTCGAGATATTCAAGATGTTCACGATGCTCGGCAACGCCTCCTTGCAGATCAAGGATTCCGATCATCGTTACCAGCCCCGCTCCGCCAAAAGCTCATTGGGGGGAATTGTCGCTATTTCGACGCCCGCCATCGCCTCTCCTAAACCCTTGGAAGCTTCTAAAATAACTCCCGGATCGTTGTATTGGGCAGTGGCTTTGACAATTGCCCGAGCGCGGAGTGCAGGGTTGGCAGATTTGAAAATACCTGAACCGACAAAGACACCATCACAACCAAGCTGCATCATTAAAGCGGCATCGGCGGGGGTAGCAATACCTCCAGCAGCAAAATTAACAACGGGTATCCGTCCGAGATCTCTAACCTTGAGCGCAAGCTCGTAAGGAATACCGTTTACCTTGGTAAACGCGGTAACTTCTTCCAACGGCATATTGATCAGATGCCTAGTCTCACGGTTCATCGTCCTCATGTGGCGAACGGCTTCCACAACATTGCCCGTTCCCGCCTCCCCCTTGGTGCGAATCATTGCAGCACCCTCGGCAATGCGCCGCAGAGCCTCCCCTAGATTGCGGGCACCACAAACAAAGGGAATGGCAAACTGCCTCTTATCAATATGACACTCCTCATCAGCGGGGGTTAGCACCTCACTCTCATCAATATAATCTATTCGTAGGGCTTCTAAAACCTGGGCCTCAACAAAGTGGCCTATCCGCGCCTTCGCCATAACGGGAATGGAAACCGCGTTCTTAATCGCTTCTATCATTGCGGGATCGGACATCCTGGCCACACCACCATCACGACGAATATCCGCAGGAACCCGCTCTAGAGCCATCACTGCGACCGCTCCTGCCTCTTCGGCAATTTTTGCCTGTTCCACATTAGTAACATCCATAATAACCCCGCCTTTTAACATCTGCGCCAACTGAACATTAATGGTGTATCTGCCTTCCGCTACTTGCATTCCTTGCCCTCCGTGGTTTGTGCAAAAGTATTTTAGTGGTGATACACTTGTAACAGCCTTTTTGCAAAAGCTTTTGAAATCATAAACACTTGAAAAATAAAAAATAGAAAGAATACTTTAAAGATGGGCTTTACAAGCTCTTAACTTCTTATTCACATAACTTTATTGCAATAAGAACGGACCCACCGAATAATAATCTACAACTTGACAATAATTTTCACTTGCGTTAATTTAGAATAAATCTAAATTGGGAAGGAGGCAAAACTAAAATTCTTCAAGAATGTTCCTGAAAATAAAATTACCACGCAAACTAAGCGAAATTTTGAGTAGAACCAAAAATTAAAAATAGGAGGAAGTAGAAATGAAAAAATTTGTGTGCGGTCTTTGTGGTTATGGACATGTTGGTGAGGTTGCCCCCGTTAATTGCCCCCAGTGCAAGGCGCCTCAAGAAAAGTTTTCCGAGGTTGTTGCAGGGGACAAAGCTTGGGCTGCGGAACATAAAATTGGCGTGGCAAATGGTCTGGATCCCCATGTTGTCCAGGATCTGCGCGATAACTTCATGGGAGAGTGTACCGAGGTAGGCATGTACCTTGCGATGAGCCGACAAGCGGATAGAGAAGGTTACCCAGAAATTGCCGAGGCATACAAGCGAATAGCATTTGAAGAAGCGGAACATGCGGCAAAATTTGCCGAGCTTTTGGGCGAAGTGGTCTTTCCTAGCTCCAAAAAGAATCTTGAATTACGGGTAGATGCGGAACACGGAGCCTGTCAACATAAGTTAGACCTCGCCGCCAAAGCAAAACAGCTCGGTTATGACGCCATTCATGATACTGTTCATGAGATGTGCAAGGATGAAGCAAGGCACGGAGCTGCCTTTCAGGGGCTTTTGAAGAGATTTTTTAAGAATTAGAGCTATTAACCATGAGGCATTGCAATACCAGCGTGGAGGAAACTCTTAGAGCCCACGGGTTAAAAGCATCCTGTCAGCGGGTGGCGATCTTGAGGTATCTTAGGGAAACAACCGCTCATCCTACCGCAGACAAAGTTTATGCTCAACTGGCAAGAGAGGATGAGAGTCTTTCTCGCGCAACAGTGTATAATACCTTGAATACCCTAAAGGAACATGGGTTGGTTCAGGAAATTAACATCCAAAAAAAGCAATGCCGCTACGATGGAGATATGGCAGAACACGCACATTTTTGTTGTATCCAATGTGGGGAGGTTACCGACCTCCCCCTTGATACAGATGCTCCCCTTTTTACGCTCGGGGGGGATTTTTATGTCGAGAGCGTAAAAGTCTTCATCTACGGGCGCTGTCCCCGCTGTCATCAATTTTCAGAACACGGAGAGTAGCGAAGGACCTGCTGGGGATTGCTTCTTCATGGGGCATCTTCGCACACTAGCGGAGCATTATCAGATTTAGCATCCTCCCCTTTTCTCGGTCGCGACGGTGCGAAAAAAAGCTATCCGCTTCGCAGGAGGTGCAGCGCTCAATGGTATCCACATTGCAAGCCAACACACCCGCACGGGATAGTTGCCAGCGGTTGGCTGCTTTAAGGTCAAGAAACCAGCGGCCAATTTGGGGCGATGGTGTGAAGCAAGCCTGCAAGTAGTCCTCTATCTCTCCGCCTGATGATAGCTCCTTATAGCCTTGCGCCAGTGCTTCTAACACCAGATCATCCACCTCGTAACAGCAAGCTCCTATTGCGGGGCCAATGGCCACTAAAATTTCTTCCCGGTTACACCCAAACTGGCAAGCCGCCACATCAATAGCTTTCCCCGCGATATTTAACGCCGTTGAGCGCCATCCTGCATGGATGGCACCGATGACATTTTGCTTGGGAGCAAAAATCAGGATTGGCACACAATCCGCAGTCTTGACGCAAACGGCAATCTTCTGCCTGTTGGTAATAATTCCATCATAAGAACCGCCTGCTAAATCATTAGTGTTAGCATCGCCAGCCGCGATGGCTAAAATATCGTTTCCGTGTACCTGTGTTACCGAAAAAATCTGTTCTTCCGCTAAGGACAAGTCTTGGGCTAGCAGTTGTTTGTTCGCATCGTCATTGGTGGCAGCATCTGCCTTGTTATGACCAACGCAGAGGTCGGCGTTTGCACTGCCGTTAATACCTCCTTCTCTGGTGGAAAAAGCGTGGGTAATTGTATCGTTAAATGAACTCAGTAGCGGCGAAGCCACAAAACGAATCATCTTTTTTGCTCCCAGAGGAATTTTCTCAATGAGGCAATATCAGCGGGAAGCGGCGAAGAAAATGCCACCCGCTCACAACTTATCGGATGCACAAACGAAAGGCTGTGTGAATGAAGCGCCTGACGGGGAAACGCTCGCAAGGCCTCACGGATGGCTGTATTGGCAACAGCGTTAAAATTGGGCTTTCCATAAACGGCATCGCCGATAACCGGATAACCGCTTGCACTCAAATGCACCCTTATTTGATGGGTTCTTCCCGTTTTGATCTCCACTTCCAAAAGCGTACAAAAAGGAAGCCTTTCCAGCACCTTCCAGATGGTGAGTGCTCCTTTTGCCCTCTTGCCACTGGCGCTCATTCGCTGTCGTTCACGGGGATGGCGACCGATGGGAAAATCAATTTCGCCCACATCGTTCGAAGGATTTCCAAAGACTAAACACAGGTAGCGCTTTTCCACCTGGCGTTCCTTGAACTGCATTGCCAACATCTGATGTGCCCGGTCGCTTTTGGCAAAAACGATGATTCCCGAAGTGTTTTTATCCAAGCGATGCACAACTCCTGGGCGTAGCACTCCTCCCACGCCAGAAAGGGTTGGACTGTGGAACAACACCCCATTGATAAGCGTATCGTCGTAGTGCCCACAGGCTGGATGGGTTACCACACCTACAGGTTTATCAATGACGATTATCGCGTCATCCTCAAAAATGATTCGTAGCGGCATTTTTACAGGCTTGATATTGCTGGCAACAGGCTCTGGCGCGCTCAACTCAACAACATCACCCGCACTCAAACGGCAAGAGGCCCTTGCCGTTTTGCCAGAGACCTTCAACGCACCTGTCAGGCTAAGCGTTTTGATACGGGAACGGGTGAATTGGGGGAGATGTTTCGCCAAAAAGACATCCACCCGCTCCCCATCATCACCAACTGTAGCAACAATACGAAAATCGCGATCCATTTCAGCTACAACAACTCGCATAACGCCAAGGCGATTTCTGCGTAGTCATCCTGCTCCAGCGTTCTGAGGTCGAAAAGAACCTTATCATTGGCCACTCTAACGATAACGGGAACTTCCGCCATTCGTAATTTTGTGGCTATTTGCTCCGCAGTTAATGTTGCATTTTCTAGAGCAACAAGGATGGAATCAAGCTCGTAGCCAGGAAGAGCACCACCACCGGCAAAGGATTTACCCGCTAACTCTTCCAAGGAAAATTTATTGCCGCAGCTTTTTTTTATCGTCTTCGTCAGAATGCGTGCCTCTTTTTTGAGAAATGCAGGAGTCCGAGAAATGTAACGCAAAGGATAGATACTTTGACAAACAACCTCTTCGTCTTGGAGATAATCAATGAGTGTTCCTTCCAACGCCGCAAGGGTGAGCTTGTCCACCCGCAAAGCACGGTTGAGCGGGTTTTGGGCGATCGTTTGGATAACTTCCCGCTTGCCCAAAATGATGCCAGCCTGTGGCCCGCCGAGAAGCTTATCACCACTGATGGAAATAACATCCACCCCCGAAGCCAATATCTCGGCCAGCATCGGTTCCCCTTCTATCCCGTACCGTGATAGATCGACAAGACTCCCGCTACCGACATCGTAGGCAACAGGAATGCGATGCTCCCTGCCCAAAGCAACCAATTCTGATAGCGGAGTATCATTGCAAAAACCCACCATCTTAAAATTGCTGGCGTGCACCTTAAGCAACAGCCCCGTGCTGGATGTTAGCGCCCGTGCATAATCATCAATGTGGGTACGGTTGGTGGTGCCCACTTCCTTGAGCAAGGCGCCGCTTTTTTTCATCACATCAGGAACGCGAAAACCACCGCCTATTTCCACCAGCTCTCCACGAGACACAATAACTTCCCTGCCAAACGCTATGGTATCCAAAATGAGCATAACTGCCGCGGCATTATTGTTCACAACCACTACATCTTCGGCCCCCGTTATGGAGCAAATCAATTCTCTGAGATTGTCATAGCGCAACCCCCGTTTGCCATCTTCTAGAGAAAACTCTAGATTGGAATATCCCATGGCACTCGCCACAACCCCACAAAGGGCACGGGCGCTCAAGGGGGAGCGTCCCAGGTTGGTATGTAGCACAACCCCCGTGGCGTTAATAACTCGTTTGAGGCGAGGATTTATCAGTGATGTGGCAAGAAACATGACTTCCCCAATGATCGCTTCGCGGAGCTCTTCTTTAGATTTGAGGATGGTGGGGGAACCTGCTGCGGTCATCTCCGCGAGTAGCTCTTCACGCTTTTTGCTAACCACCTGCTGACAGAGGCGCTTAATAACCGCGATGGAAAGCAAAGAACCAAGCTCATCCTTAACACCGCCTAATAAATCATCCATCTTGGGAAGACTCTGCAAAATTGCTGAAACATTATTTCCCACGAATTAATGACCTCCTTGGCGTTGCGCCTTCCGCTACTATGGTGAAAAATAGTTGTAAAGTTTTTGTTCTTTGCTGTGTTAGCTTTTAACCACGGAGAGAGTAAAATGCGCACATTTCCCGAAGCCAAATTAGCCGGTTCCATAATTTTTGTCCGCGAAGGAGAAAATGGTTGGGAAGTGTTGATGGGCTTGCGTAGCGAGCATAGCGAGTTCGTCCCTGGCGCCTATGTCTTTACGGGAGGAGCTTTGGATGTTGAAGACAATGATATTGCCCATGCGTTGTTCCCCTTAGCCAAGGGGCGTAACAAAAAAGCACTGGCGCTGAAAATAGCCGCCATCAGAGAAGCCTTTGAAGAAATGGGCATCCTGATGGCACATAGAGAAATTTCTCCCTCTGCTACAACAATCCCAGAACGCTTCGGCACATATCGCCAAAGGCTTCTACAGGGAGAAAGAAATGCTTTTTCTGAAATGCTCAGCGAACAACAGCTAACGCCATCAATTTCGGGGCTTTTCTCTTTTGCCCGTTGGGTAACCCCACCCTTTTTCCCTATTCGCTACGACGCTCAATTCTTCGTCGCACGCATGCCTGACCAACAACTGGCCATTCACGATGGACGAGAGCTTGTTGCCCACATCTGGCTTCCGCCACGAGAGATGCTTTTGCGCCATAGCCGGAATGAGTTCCCGCTCGTTTATCCCACCTTGATGACGCTGAAGGCGCTCGCCCAGTTTCCTCGCATTGAAGATTTGCTGGAAAAAACAGCGAAAGATTGAGGGTAATTTTGGTGGGAATTTTATCTGTTGCTAAAGGCGCGCCAGCCAATCATGATGTAAACAACCGCCGAAGCGATGGTCAATAACACCGTTGTAATAAAAAGAGCATGGACAAGCTGTGGTATGGGGGAAAGGGTAACCGCCATTGGCAAAAGCAGGTAAAAAGCCGTTGCTATTTGAAACACGGTGGTAATTTTGCTTATTTTAGTAGGCAACACCCTAATGGGGGCTTGTAAAATTTGTAACAAGGCAAAACCGCCAACGATCAGTACATCCCTTCCAATAATCAGAAATGAGAGCCAAAAAGGCATCAAGCCCACAAACGGCAACCCTGCATAGCAGGCAAGGATAAGTAGTTTATCGGCTATCGGGTCAAGATACGCCCCGAGCTGGTTATCTCTTTTAGTGAGACGGGCCAGCCAACCGTCGAAAATATCGGTAAGCCCTCCAACAACAAGTAACGCTAAAGCCTGCACAAAATGCTCGGTAGCGATACCAATGGCGACAAACGGCGCGATAAGAGCCCTTATTAGCGTCAGTATATTCGGGAGGGTAAAGATGTTGGCGCGAGAAAACATCAATCCATCTCTCCCTTTTTTGAATCGATGACGGCGCGGCGGATGATTGTGCTCAAAGCGTTGCTATAACCGATGGTGTTTTCCGTCTTCATGCGTAGCTTGTTAAAACCCCAAACGCTGTCGCTTTCGTTATATTCTCTGGCCCAGAGTTTTTCGCCAGTGCGAGCACTGCGCTTTTGAAAACGAATGTGCAGGCGGTAATAAGCGCTAAAAACAGAAGTTGTCCTTGTCGCTTCTACAATTTCAATGTGAAAAATGGCATCGGCGGAGAGCTTATCCGCAATAACCTTGAGAGGAATGCTCGGGGAAACAGCGATGCCCCTTTCGCTGATCTTGACGATGGCCACGGAATCATCACTGTTAACCTCAGCCTCTTTGGTGGCATTTCTGATAACTCCGTCAATCAGGCTGGGAGACAAACACCGATAACCTGCGAGCGTTAATTCCGCGATAAATGCTGAGCGGATAAAAGAGGACTCCTTTTCCCAAGGATCCCCGCCGCTCACTGGCAAGACTAGCAACAAAGATGTTTCCGAGTCCTTAACCAACCCTTTAGCGCCCCAGGTAGCCGCACAGGCACTACACAGAAGAGCAAGACAACAACAAAATAAACAACTAAAAAACCGCTGCATCACCCTTCTTGTTTTATCCTCTCTATTTCTTCACGAACAATCGCGGAAGCAACTTCAGGAAAAGAACGGCGGACAATTTCACGCACTTCCGCACGAACAACTTCCTCAACAACTTCCTTCGCCGACCGCCTCAAATAAAATATAACCTCTTCCCGAACAATCCTGGAGGCAATTTCGGGAAAGGAACGCTTCACAAAGTTCCGCACTTCTTCACGAATGACCTCCAACATAGGATCCTCGCTAATGCCTTGGGGGGTATCAACAACATCCGTTAATTCAAGAACATCCATAGCGCTCAGACCTCCTTGTCATCTGCGTGGCGGGGTAACACAAAACCGTTTTTTCCAATAGGTAAATTTTGCCGCTCTGGGGTTATTGCTCCATGGTGGGACAATAACTTCAACACAGCCATCACTTATCATCCAGCAGCAGACGATAGATCACACCTCGTGAAATGCCCGTCTTTTCGCTGATTGTGCGTGTCGCTTGGCTATGCGAAAGCGAATCTTCCTCCATCAACTGCCGCACCATTTTTTTTAATCCTTGTTCGCTAATGTCGGCTTCTCTTTCCTGACAACCAGCAATGATGAGAGTAACCTCCCCCTTGATGACTTCTCTATCGGAAAAAACGGATAGCAATTCGCTTAACAGGCCTCTGCGCAATTCCTCGTGGATCTTCGTCATCTCGCGAGCAATAAAGGCCGTTCGATCTCCCATAACCATCAGAGCATCGCGCAACAACGCCAACAATCGGGTGGGTGCTTCGTAAAGAATGAGTGTTTCCCCGTTGGTTCGCAACTCTTGCAAGGCTTTCTTCCTGGCGTTGCCGTTGTGGGGGAGAAAACCGACAAAGAGAAAACGGTGCATGGGTAATCCCGATACGCTTAAAGCGGCAACCCCAGCGGAAGCTCCAGGAATGGGAATAACCTGTATGCCGCTGGCTATCGCACCATTGATGAGCAAATAACCAGGGTCGGATATTCCTGGTGTCCCCGCGTCCGAAAGGTAGGCGATATCTTTCCCCAGGAGGGCTTCCTTGAGCAGTAACGCGCTTTTTGCCCGCTCACTGTGGGCGTTGACCGAAACCAACCTTGTTTTTATTCCATAGGCGGAGAGCAGTTTTCGCGAATGGCGGGTATCCTCGGCAGCAATAAGCGCCACAGAACCCAGAACTTCTATCGCTCGCAGGGTGATATCGCGGAGATTCCCTATCGGGCTAGCGACAATGAACAATTTTCCTCGCACTTCTTCGTTTTTGCTCATCCTGTCCTCCTGACATCTGGGCGCTTACCGATACCTTTAGGGTTTGACAAGCAAAAGACTTCTATGGCACGAGCTTCGCCGTCTTGGGCGGTTTAACTTGCCCCAGAAAATCATCTTTCTTTCAGGATAATAAATTGATGAAAAAAACCGCCTTGGTTACGGGGGGAGCGGGGTTTTTAGGTTCACACCTTTGCGATGCTTTGCTCCGGCAGGGTAAAAGTGTACTCTGCCTTGACGATCTCTCCACCGGTAGGATGGAGAACATTGCCCATCTCGCACCGGAATCCTCTTTCGAGTTTATCCGCCGCGATGTAACGGAACCTCTTGGGCTGGGGCAATTTGATATTGCTGAGATTTATTCGCTTGCGTGCCCGGCAAGTCCCGTACACTACCAGCACAACCCTGTTAAGACTATCCGCACGAATTTTATCGGCACTGCACAGGTTTTAGAGCTGGCCACAAAAATCAACGCCAAGGTGCTACTGGCATCAACATCCGAAGTCTATGGCAACCCACTATGCCATCCTCAGCGGGAAGAATATTGGGGAAATGTAAATCCCATTGGAATTCGTGGTTGCTACGATGAAGGTAAACGCGCCGCTGAATGTTTGATGATGGATTATCATAGGCAAAAAGGCTTGGATATTCGTATCGTGCGGATATTTAACACCTATGGCCCCAGGATGGCTAAAAATGATGGTCGGGTGGTGAGCAATTTTATCGTGCAGGCGTTGGCAGGAGAAGACATCACCATCTATGGAACGGGCGAACAGACCCGCTCATTTTGCTTTGTTTCTGACCTTATTGCTGGCATTTTGATAGCAATGGAAAGCGAACAAATTGGTTGCCTGCCCGTCAATATCGGTAACTCCGCCGAGGAGCGTGTGCTTGACCTGGCCAGCACCATTCTGCGTCTTACCCAGTCGCAAGCAAAAATTGTCTTCAAGCCGCTCCCCGCTGATGATCCGCAACGCCGCCGTCCTGATATTTCCCGCGCGCAGACTGTGTTGGGTTGGGAGCCACGGATAAAACTGGAACAAGGTCTCAGGGAGACCATCAAATACTTTGAAGAAATATGTCTTTTAAGGAGCGATACGACATGAAATTCGCCAAGAGCATCCTGTGCATCGGTGCAGGATATGTAGGAGGCCCAACAATGGCGGTGATTGCCGCCAAGTGTCCCGAATGCAAGGTAACCGTTGTGGATATCAACGAAGACCGAATACGGGGATGGAACTCCGATAAGCTGCCCATTTACGAGCCGGGATTGGATGCCATCGTCAAGCAGTGTCGGGGGAAAAACCTTTTTTTTAGCACGGATATTCCTCAAGGGATCCGCGATAGTGAAATAATTTTTGTCAGCGTCAACACCCCCACCAAGACCTTTGGCGAAGGCGCAGGCATGGCTTCTGATGTACAGTATTTAGAGCGCACCGCACGTGATATTCTTGCGCATTCTCGTTCCTCTAAAATTGTCATTGAAAAGAGTACCATCCCCGTAAAAACAGCGCAGGCAATGGAGAACATCTTTCTTTCGTCACCCCGTAGTGGTGTCCATTTTGAGGTCCTCTCCAACCCAGAATTTTTGGCGGAAGGAACTGCGATTAGAGATTTAGAAAACCCCGATAGAGTCCTCATCGGCTCCAGGGAAACGCCAACGGGAATAACCGCCAGACAAACATTGGTGGATATCTATGCCCAGTGGGTTCCCCGTGAGCGCATCATCACTTCCAACATCTGGAGTAGCGAGCTTTCTAAGCTCGTAGCCAACGCCTTTCTGGCCCAACGGGTTTCCTCCATTAACGCTGTTTCCGCTCTATGTGAAAAAACCCAAGCCGATGTCCGTGAAATCAGCAGGGCAATCGGTGCGGATTCCCGTATCGGCGCAAAATTCCTCAATGCGGGAATAGGTTTTGGGGGATCATGCTTCAAAAAAGATATCCTTAACCTCGTTTATCTTTGCCGCTCCTACGGTTTGGAAGAAGTGGCCAATTACTGGGAAAGTGTGGTGAAGATCAACGAGTATCAGTTGGGCCGCTTTTTTTCTAAGATGTTAAAAGCAATGCTTGGCACAATGTCGGGTAAAAGAATATGCCTCTACGGCTTCGCGTTTAAGGCCGATACCGGCGATACCCGTGAAAGCCCTGCTAAATACCTCACCCACAAACTCCTTGCGGAAAATGCGATGGTAACGATCTCCGACCCGCAGGCGAACGACAACGCCAAGATTGATCTCGCAGGCTATGGCGAAGCAATCCAATATATCGCTGATCCGCTGGACGCGGCAAGGGATGCCGATGCTCTGGTGGTGATGACCGATTGGGATATCTACCGCAAAATAGATTATGCGCAGGTTTTTCAAAAGATGCGCAAGCCTGCCTTCATCTTCGACGGCAGAAACATCCTAGACCATAAAAAATGTTTTGAGTTGGGCTTCAATGTGTTCCCCATAGGACAACAGGAACTCACCCACCTCAAGTACGAATAACACAAGCAGCGTTTAGAGGAATACCCATGGGCAAAGACATTGTAAGCGGGCTGGCTACTGTGGCTAAGAGCAGGATAGTTTTCCTCATCATGGATGGGCTCGGAGGGATACCCAACGAAGCGGGTAAAACGGAATTGGAAGCGGCGCAAACCCCCAATCTTGATGCCTTAGCGCTAAGAAGCATTTGTGGTTTGTTGGATCCCATCGGTGCGGGAATTACACCAGGAAGCGGCCCTGCCCATTTTGCGCTTTTTGGCTACGACCCGCAGGAAAATAATGTTGGCAGGGGATTGTTAGAAGGCGCGGGAATTGGTTTCCCCATGCGTGAGGGGGATTTGCTCGTGAGGGTAAACTTTGCTTCGCTATTTCCCGATGGAACTATCAGCGATCGCCGAGCCGGAAGGATAGAAACCAGCGCCAGTGCATCCATCTGTGAAATGCTACAGCGCTCCATCAAAATTCCCCATACCGCTGTTGAAGTTTTTTTTGCACCCGTTCGAGAACACCGTGCCCTAATGGTGCTTAGGGGGGGGAATCTCAGCGAGGAACTAGCAGAAACCGACCCACAAAAAACTGGACTAGCCCCTCTGCCGCCAAGCCCGTTGACCACAGATGCGGAGTCTTGCGCTCTGGTTATGGAAGAAATTATTGCGCAAGCACGCAAGTTGCTCTCCCATGAGCAGAAGGTGCACATCCCACTACTTCGTGGCTATGCTAAGTATCGTCGTTATCCCTCCATGCAAGAGCGCTACAAGATGCGTTCTTTGGCAATTGCCTACTATCCAATGTATCGCGGCATCGCACAACTTATAGGAATGGATGTCGCCACTAATGTTGCCAACATGGATGAGGGGATGAAGGCGCTGGTGGCCAATTTTAACGACTATGATTTCTTTTTTTTCCACATCAAGGAAACTGATTCCCGCGGAGAAGACGGCAATTTTGCCGCCAAGGTTGAGACAATTGAACGCGTGGATCGCCTTTTACCGCAAATACTTGATTTACAACCCGATGTGCTCGTTGTTACGGGAGATCATTCTACCCCCGCAGTACTAGGGGGACATTCTTGGCATCCAGTCCCTGCTCTGCTTTACGCAAAAAATTGTCGCCCCGATATGGTTGCTTCTTTTGGTGAAAGAGCTTGCCTCGGGGGTAGCATGGGACAAATACCCATGAAGAAGCTGATGGCGCTTGCTTTGGCGAACGCCGGACGACTACTGAAATTTGGCGCATAGTCTGTGGCAATCATAAACATCGCGGTAAAAATCTACAGATAGATGGAAGAATACAGATGACACAAATGACGACAACCGAAAGAATAAAACCCCTTATTGCGACAGCGCTGGGAGTGTTCGTCATAGGCACAACAAGCGCCTACATCCTTGTCGGGGATGTATGGCATTGCTTTGAGTCAGGAGAAGTTTTGCCCTACTCGTTGCTTATCGGCTTTATGGTGTCCTTTGCCTTGGGGCTGTTATCCTCCGCCACACTTTGCGAAAGTCATGATGAAAAACAAATTATCATTGCTGGCTCTTTGCTTGTTGTTTCCCCTTTCTTTGTTGGCGCTTTTATTAACCAGCCCATCATCCCCATGTTGCTACTTATCGCCTCCTTTTGTGGTTTTGGATTACTCTTTCCTATTATCTGTGCAAAAGGCTTCGGCTGGACGCACAACCACCTTCCTGCCGCCATTGGAGTGGTGCTCTTTATTTTTTTCTCTTCGGGAGCGTTTTTTGCTTTCCTTCAGCAATTCTTACAAATAGCCCTAGGCAATGAGGCATTGTTCGTTTTGGGCATCATTTATTCTCTATGCCTCTTTATTACCTATTTTTGGTTGCAACGCTCTCCCACGGAAACAACGGAGAGAGCTTTAAGGTACAGAGGGGAAAATATCCCATCCAATCCCCTCGCCCTTGCTCTCTCCATGCTCTCCCCCAAGCAAAGGCGTACGGACAGCACCACCCGTATGTTGCTTACCATCACCTTTATCACTTTTCTCGCGGGCATTGCCATCTTGCCCATCCTGGTAAATGCTTCTTCACTTTGGCAAGGACACCGACTGGCTGACGCTGACCTTGGTGGTGGCGGGATCATCCCGTTAAAAATCGCCATGCGGGCAATTACTGAAGGGGAAATGCTCCTTTGGATAGTCACCCTCAGCCCGGCGTTGGGGGCTCTCTCCTGGGGCCTGTTCATGCAAAACGCCGAAAATGATGTGGAAAAGCCAAGGATGCTCGTCATCTGTGCGACACTGGCAACAGTCGTGATCTTTTCTCTGTTATTTGTCGGCAACTTCTATGCCTTTTCCGTGATGCTCCTGCTGTTAGGTTTTTGTTGGGGTGGTTTTATCTGCATCACCATTGCGATGGCCTTAAGGAACTGCTTCCATGAGGAGATGACATGGGTTATCGGTCTTCTGATGGGGGTTAGCGTTATTGCCGCGATCGTTTCCGTTATTTTCTTTGATAGTTTACCCAAGGTTACCGCCCGTTTTTTGGTGGATTCTCCCTATAATCCCGCATTTAAACCGTTGGCAATTGTCAACCCTGATGTAGTTTATCTTGTAACGCTAGCACTGTGCCTTTTTCTGCTGTTGGTGGTCTTTTTGTGGAAAAACTATAAGGAAAACAGAAAGAATAAAATCCTGGTGAGTTAAGGAACCCCCATGAAGGTTGTTAGCGTCGCGGAAATGCAGGCACTGGATTACGCCGCAATTAACGAGCTTGGCATCCCCGAAGAAGTTTTAATGGAAAATGCCGGAATAGCCGTAGCACGGTTACTCCTAGCCATTAAACCCGATCTTCGCACCAGCCAAACACTTGTTGTCTGTTCAACAGGTAACAATGGCGGTGATGGCTTGGTGATAGCGCGGCAACTCCACAGCCTGGGGGTCAAGGTGCGCGTTTTAATTGTTGGCAATCCCGCAAAATGCACGGGTGCCGCAAAAACTAACCTCAGAGCGCTCTCCAATATTGTCGCAATCCCCCTGCTCCATGCCCTCTCCTCCGCCGATATCCAAGAATCGCTAAAGGATGTCGATATTGTTGTGGATGCGTTGTTGGGTACGGGGATTGATCGTCCCGTGGAAGGTATCTTTGCGGCAATCATCCGAGCGATAAACGATGCCAAAACTCCGCCTCCCAAAACTTATAAAAAAAACCTAGTGGTGAGTGTTGATATCCCGTCGGGGATAAACGGCAACACGGGAGCAATCATGGGGGAAGCGATTCGCGCCGATGTTACAGTTACCTTGGGGCTGCCCAAGTTGGGGCTCCTGCTGAGCCCAGGTTTTGAGCACTGTGGCAAAATTTATCTTTCGCGGATTTCTTTTCCGCTGTCATACCAAAACCCCCAGGCGTTAAAAATCTCCATCAACGAATATCTTCCCCTCCCCCCCCGTTTGCCACAGGCACACAAAAAAAGCGTCGGGACCGCATTGATAGTCGCCGGAAGTAACAATTACCGCGGTGCCGCCTATCTTGCGGGCGCTGCTTTTTTACGCTCAGGTGGGGGATACGCCACCTTGGCGAGCGTACCTGATGTCATTTCTCTAGTGGCATTTCGGTGTCCCGAGATTGTCGTCTTCCCCTGCAAGGGGCAGGATGGCGCTTTAAGTTTAACAGAGCTCCCCACCATTCTGGCGCTTGCTGAACGAGCAGGGATGGTAATTCTTGGCCCTGGCCTGTCATTGGCTCCGCAAGCACAAGCGTTGGCGCAGGCCCTGATCGCAAAAATTAAATGCCCGTTAGTTATTGATGGCGATGCAATTAGCGCTCTTGCCAACGCCCCCACGCTTAAAAGAACGCTACCAACAATAATCACCCCCCATGCGGGAGAAATTGCCCGTCTGGCCAGAATCACCGTTGCGGAGGTGGAGGCTAATCGGGTTGCCGTGGTTGGCAGGTTATCCCGCGAGTTGGGAGCACACATTGTTCTGAAGGGCCCACATTCTCTGATATCCTCTCCCGATGGTCGCATATTCATCAACCTTACAGGAAATGCGGGAATGGCGACGGCAGGAACCGGCGATGTTCTCACGGGGATTATCGCGGGGATGTATGGTGCGGGGCTTTCCCTTGAGGAAGCGCTACGCAAGGCCGTTTATATCCACGGATTGGCGGGGGACCTTGCTAGCAAAAGCAAGGGCGAAAGTGGAATGATTGCGAGCGATCTCTTAGATAGTATCCCCCTCGCGCTACAACACGACCAAAAAACGCAAGCAAATATCCCTAGTATTACAATTATTTAATGAAGAATAGTGAGGAAGAAGAACGGCGATGGCAATTATGGAGCAGACCAGAGAACAAATACGGGAAGAATCCCGCTACATCTTGGATGAAGAACTTGCGGGCATTATGAACATTGCCATGGCGCTGGAAATGCCCTTGTTGCTTAAGGGAGAGCCGGGCACGGGAAAAACAATGCTCGCTTATGCTATCGCCAAGAGTATGCGCATGCCATTGGTCATTCTTAATGTAAAATCATCCATGAAGCTCATTGACGCGCTATATCAGTACGACACCCTTACCAGATTAAATGACAGCCGCTTTGGCGATTCCAAGCGGGATGTCAGCAACATTGAGAATTATATCAAGATGGGAAAGATTGGCCAGGCCTTTACCGCCACCGAACGCACGGTTTTGCTCATTGATGAAATTGACAAAGCGGATACGGATTTTCAAGACGACATGCTTGATGTTTTGGATCAAATGTCTTTTGATATCATTGAGATTGATCGCACTATTAAGGCACAACAGCGCCCTGTTATTATCATCACCTCCAACGCTAAAAAGGACCTCTCCGATCCTTTTTTGGGTAGGTGTATTTTTCATCATATCGCCTTCCCTTCTCCCGCAACGATGCGAGAGATTGTCGCAACCCATTTTCCGTCATTGAGCAGCGAAATAGCCGCCTCTTGCCTCAAAACATTCTACCGCCTCCGCGAGTTGGGTGGCGTGGAAAAAAAGCCCGCCACCAGAGAGTTGATTAATTGGATTCGTGCTTTGCAGACGGATAAAAGCTTTAATGCGGATGACCTAAAGGCGGGTAAGGCGCCTTTTTTAGGGGTTCTTTTCAAGAAAAGCGCCGATATTGAGAATGTCCGAATGCAGCTCGCCAGAACACCTAACCGCTAAGCGATTACAGATAGCCATGGCTCGTCTTCATGCCGAGGCTAACGCTGGCGAGTTAAATCGTGCTCATAAGCAGGGGGAAGCTTTTCCCTCATTGCGGCAAAACCATCCTTGCCCCCCGCCATCATCAGCGTTAGCGGCAAAAAGCGCCGCGCTTGTTTAATCATCTCTGTCGTAATAAAACGAATATCCCACTGGGCGTGTTCATCCATGCGTAAGCGGCTCAGATGATAAAGTTCGCGGGCGTTGAGGGCAAGCAACAAGCGGCGGCGGTGGGCGTTGGTGAGGATATACGAAGCAACTGTACGATGCTGTTCGCGTAAGCGCTGATAAAAATTTTCCGTCCGCTTGATAACGGCTATAAATTGCTTTTCTAACCCCGCTTCCCTGATGGAGGGCGGTACCGTAACCCCTAGCGAGGTATCGTAGGGCTGGCAGTGGATACTCGCCATGCGGTGCCTTTTTATTTGTGCAAAGCAAGTCGCAGAGACGATGACCTCAAATGTCAGCGGCAAGGCTTCAAATTCTCTTAAGGGAGCATCAAAGGGATTCATTTTAGCAAAGGCGGTGGCAAATAGCCGTTTTTTTCGCAGGGCGCTCATTGAGGCCACCTCCCGACGACAAGCCTCCATCGTCATGCAGGAAGAGGAAAAAAGGAGCGTAGCCAATAAATCATCATCCGTAGGAGCGTTCCGCGGGTCAAGGAGTAAATTAACCAACCGCTTCCTTGGCGAGGATGTAGCAACATCCGCAGCCCCAAAGGCTTCCGCAAGCGAGTTGCGAGTTTCCTTATCGTATTCGGTAACGGCAGTGTAACGGATCAACGATGGCGCAACACCCTGGGCAACCTCTAACAGTTTTGCGGAAAATTGTTGCGCCTCCGTCATTGGCAACGCGCCGAGACGGCGAACCATCAATGCCAAGTTACGGGCGTTGATGGTCATGCCCATCTGAGATTGCGTGGCTAACGACAACACATAGCGGGCATCTTCCTTCGCATTGATTTCCAGGCTCGTTCGCCCTGCAGGAGTAGCGGCAATGGCAGAATGCTTCGCCAGCATTTGGGGAATGAGGATTTTTATTGCCGCAAAATAAAAATCATTCTGGGCGGCGACAATGTCCCTAAACTCGCTTTCCCAAGGTGAACCCAAGATTTCCTGCGGTACGACAAAATCACCATTAAGCGTTACATAGCGCTGCGATTTTTCGGTAAAAGAACAGAGGCGAAAGTGCTGAATATCTTCCACCAACAGACGAGAAACACCAATAACATCAATATTGAAAACCGCGTGTTCCGCAATGGAGCTATGCCCCATATCAAATACTATCCGCGAGTTGGACTTTCTTGCCGCCTCAACCTGAACTGTTGTTTCCTGCCTTAGCTCATCAACCCGTTTTTCCGAACGGCTAATGCGGGCATAGGCCGCGGCGATCGTTTCGGGTGTCAATTGCGGAAGTGTTCTGCCATCGCGTTGCCCCTCCGCCAATGATGGCATAAGCTCGGTGTCAATGTTATACCCCGCGAGAATTACTTCCATACCCCTTGGTTTCCCTTGCTTAACGCATGTGCCATAAAAAAGGGGCGGAACGCACAATTCCGCCCCTCAGATTCTTGAGCTAACGAACTACTTCTTTTTGTTGGCCCGCTTAGAAGCCTTGAGCGGATTGATCTTCTGAACTGTTTCTTTGACTTCTTTCTTGATATGGGAAGCCAACGAGCAGATGCCGTAGGCCCACTTTCCTGCGGGTTCGGGATAAACCATGCAGTAGTTTCCCGCGGCGACCGTTACAACCTTGTTGCACCCTTCGCAATTGGCAACAATCGGCTTGCAGGCTCCGTCAATATACTTACAACCACCCTTGGACATCAGAGAACATTCCGTCCCCTCTTTAATCGTCTGACAAATCACCGTTATTTTCCTCCCATAAAGCATTTAAGATGTTGACTTAATCGCGGATGCGGGGCTAACAAAAGCCCCATTGGCTGTCAAGCTATACAGCCGGATCAAGGAGAGAGATTATGAATATCGCGGTTATCAGCGGAAGCCCTAAGGCCAAGCACTCAGTTACTCTGGAATACACCAACTACATCAAAAAGCATTTTCCCGAACACAACTTTGAGGTTATCAATGCCGCGGTAGAAATCACCAAGATAGAAAAAAACCGTGAAGCCCTCCACGCTAGCGTGGAAAAAATTAGGAATGCCGATGCCGTTATCTGGTCTTTTCCCGTGTATGTGCTTTTAGTCCCTGCACAATACAAGCGCTGGATTGAGCTAATTAATGAAGAAGGTTTGGAAAACGCATTTGCAGGAAAGCCCTGCATTGCCATTTCCACTTCTATTCACTTTTTTGATGACACCGCCCATAATTATCTGCGGGCGATCTGTGATGATTGGAAGATGCGTTACATCGGCAACTATTCTGCCGAGATGTTTGATTTGATGCAGGGAAAGGAACGAAAACGATTGTTAGCCTTCGCCAACCTTTTCTTCGGCGCGGTAACAAGTGGTTTTTCCTGCGCCCCTGCGTTCTTACCACTTGTTGCCCCTGCCTTGGCATATGAGCCTGGCAAACTTTTACGGCAGGTAGATAACGGAACCTCACGGACCATTATCCTGGCGGAAAAGGACGAAGGTAATCTAGCGAAGATGATCGAACGGGTTCAGGCAAACCTTAACGGCAAGGCGGAAGTTTTTTATCTGGAGGATCTGGACATTCGCGGGGGCTGCATCGGTTGTTGCGTTTGTGGTTTGGATAACCAATGCTCCTATCGCGATGGGTACCGCGAGTTTTATGAAGGTCCCTACAAAACCGCCGATACCATTATTATGGCGCTGAGGGTACGAGATCGCTTCCTGTCTGCAAGGTGGAAGCAGTTTATCGACCGTTCGTTCTTTAACGGGCACACCCCAACGCTTATCGGTAAACAGTTAGCTTTTATCGTTACGGGACCCTTCCAACAAACATCCAACATTCGTACCATTTTATCCGCCTATGCGGGCTTTCAGCAGGCTCACTTGGTGGATGTTGTTAGCGACGAGGTTGCTAATAGCGCCACGCTTGATGAACGGTTGGATAACCTCTGCACCCTGCTTACCCAATCGCAAGCGCATGGTTACATTCCCCCACCGAACTTCTTGGCGGTGGCGGGGAAAAAGGTCTTTCGCGATGAAATTTATGGCAAGCTTCGCTTTGTCTTTCAAGCGGATCACCGCTATTACAAAAAACATGGCTATTATGATTTCCCCCAAAAACAGCATAAAATTCGCCGCCGCAATGTCATTATGATGGCGCTCACGAAAATTCCCTTCTTCCGCAAGGAATTCTTAAAAAGGATCATTCCCGAAATGGTCGCGCCACTACGACATGTTGTTAAAAACAAGTAAAGATGGCGGCGTTGTTGCTATTGATGAGCAATACCTTCGCCTGGCGCTAAAAGAAGCGCGGCGGGCATTGCAAAAAAATGAGGTGCCCATTGGGGCGGTTGCTGTTTGTGGCGGTAAAGTCACCGCCAAGGCCCACAATCAAACAATTAGCAAAAACGACCCCACGGCACATGCGGAGGTCCTGGCCCTCCGTAAAGCCGCCAAGGCTGTGGGCAACTACCGCCTCACCGCAACAACGCTCTATGTAACCATTGAGCCTTGTGCCATGTGCGTTGGTGCCTTGCTCCACGCACGCATCAAGCGTTTGGTCTTTGGCGCGACTGAACCCAAGGGCGGTTGTGTGGTCTCCAAGGTGCAATTATTAACCCCTGGGCTATTTAATCACCAGATTGCCGTAACTGGCGGGGTTCTCAGCGAAGAGTGTGCGGCAATTTTGAGTGGATTTTTCCAACAAAAAAGGATACCCGCGCCCGGCGCCTAGCTTCTGTATGCGTTTGGTTTTGTGCGGTTTTTTATTGATAGCTAGCCTATGGTGTTTGGTTCTTGCACAATGCGGAGAGGTACCGAAGTGGTCGTAACGGGACCGACTCGAAATCGGTTTGGGGGTCAAAAGCCCCCACGGGGGTTCGAATCCCCCTCTCTCCGCCAGTTGGTTTATATCCGTGTCGCATAAAACGGAGAGATGGCCGAGTGGCTGAAGGCGCACGCTTGGAAAGCGTGTTAGGGGAAACTCTACGCAGGTTCGAATCCTGTTCTCTCCGCCAATTTTCAAAACTGGAGTTTAGGGGCGAGGTTGCCTCGCCCTCGCTTCGCTCAGGATTGGCAGAAACCAAGATTTTGAAGGGATTTTTGAATTCTAAAAACAATTTCTGCCCGCTATAATGGCATCTATTGTGAGGAGCTGTGTCAAACAATAATCCCCAGTCAAAGATCGGCAAAAACCTAAAGAAATTGCGCCAAGAAAAAGGCATCTCGCAAGACCTCCTGTCCAAACTGGCGGGTTTGTCGCTCAACACGGTCGTAACGGTCGAATCGGGCGCAAACCCGAATCCAACCATTGAAACGCTAACGAGAATCGCCAAAGCATTGAATGTCGGCGTTGATGATTTAATCAAATAATCCTATGGCAAGAAAAATAAATTACGACAATTGGTCAAAAGAGGAATTGATAAAAGAGCTTCGCCGTATCAAAGAGACGAAATACGGCCTTGTTTGGCATAGGAACTTGCCGGAAGAAAAAATTGATATTCTCATCAATCCCGACGCGCGAACGCCGAGCGAAATGTTCCCCAATGAAATGGCGGGCAAACCGTTTCCGATTTTGAAAGAAGTTAAAGGCAAAGAAATAAACGGCGAAAAAGGCAAGCCAGTTAATCTGCTGATTGAAGGCGACAATTATCATTCGCTTGCCGTTTTGAATTTTACGCACCAAGAAGCTGTTGATTTGATTTACATTGATCCTCCGTATAACCGCGGTGTAAAAGGCGGAAATGATTTTCGCTACAATGATAAATTTGTTGATAGCGAAGATCCATTTAGACACAGTAAATGGCTCTCTGTTATGGAAAAGAGGTTAAAGCTTGCTAAAAATTTATTAAAACCAGAAGGAGCCATTTTTATAAGCATAGATAATATAGAACAAGCACCATTAAGACTTTTGTGCGATGAAATATTTGGAGACAAAAATTTTGTTGGTGCGTTGATATGGAGAAAAAAAGAAGGCGGCGGCCAAGCTGATTCATACTTTGTTACAGAGCATGAATATATCCTTGTTTATGCGAAATCAGAAAATTTTGCATGGAAAGATGAAGAAATCCCAGTTAGTGAATCAGAATTTAACAAAAAAGATGAACGCGGAAAATTTACTGCCGTAAAACTAGCAAAATGGGGCAATACCGCAAGGAGAGAAGACCGTCCCAAAATGTATTTTCCAATCAAAGCTCCTAACGGTAAAAATATTTATCCTATTGCGCCAGACGGTGGAGATGGGCGTTGGAGAGTTGGCAAAAAGCGCATGGATATGTTGATTGAGAAAGACCTAGTCTTTTGGCAAGAAAAAAATGGTCGTTGGATTCCTTATGAAAAAATCTATTTTGACGGAGAAACTATAAAAAAAATTAAGGAACGAAGCATTTTATACGATTTAGCCACGACAGCAGACGGGACAAATGAATTGACAGAAATTTTTGGCAAGAAAGACATTTTTGAAAATCCAAAACCAACCGAGTTAATAAAATTCTTTTTAAGATATGGTGCAGAAAGTAATGCTGTTATTTTAGATTTTTTTGCAGGGTCAGGTACAACCGGACATGCAGTTTTGGACCTTAATCAAGAAGATAAGGGAAGTCGTCAGTTCATTCTTTGCACAAATAATGAGAATAATATTTGTACAGAAGTTTGCTATCCTAGAATAAAGAAAGTTTTAAAAGGACATAAAAATCTAAAAGGCGAAAATGTCGCTGGGCTTGGCGGCAATTTGAAGTATTACACTTGCGACTTTGTGGAAGCCGAGCCGACAGACAGAAACAAGCGGAAACTTGTTAATGAATCAACGGAAATGCTTTGTATTCGTGAAAACGCCTTTGAATTGGTGCAGGACGAAAGCGATTTTAAAATTTTCAAAAACAGCGATAAATACCTCGGCATTGTTTTTTACGAGGAAGCGATAGATGATTTCAAAAAAGCGATTAAAAAATCAAGGGGCATTTTAACACTTATGTTTTTTCGCTTGGCGACGACCCGCACGAAAAACAATTTGCCGATGTCAAAAGCAAGGTTACACTTTGCGCTATTCCCGAAGTAATCTTAAAAGTATATCGGGAGATTTTTAAATAAATACTATGTGGATTGAATTCAAAAATTATCAAGAAAAGGCGATCGTCAAGTTGAAGCAAGAGGTCAACGATCTTTTGGATGCGGAAGGAAACAAAATCTGCATTTTCAAATCGCCGACCGGCTCCGGCAAAACGCTGATAATGGCTGATTTTCTAAAGCGACTGATTGATTCGCGCATTGACGGTAAAAAGTTTTCTTTTATCTGGATTGCCGTCAATAAACTGCACGACCAAAGCCGAAATAGCTTGAAAAAGTATTACGGCCCTCTCGGAATTGGCCTTAAATGTTCCTACTTTGAAGATTTAGACGATAGGAAAATCGGCGAAAACGAGATTTTGTTTTTAAACTGGGCGAGCATTAACAAAAAAGGCAATATTTATGTCCGTGAGAACGAACGGAATAATAATCTTTCAAACATAGTCGCCCGCACCAAAGACGAAGGGCGGATTATTATCCTTGTCATTGATGAAAGCCACCGCAACGCGGAAACGGACAAATCAAAAGAGCTCATTGAAGACATTGGCCCAAAAATAACGATTGAAGTATCAGCTACGCCGCAACTTAAAGACATATTTCGTGGCGTGGAAGTGGAACTTAAAGATGTAAAAGACGAGGGAATGATAAAGAAAGAAATTGTTATCAATCCGGGCTTTGAAAATTTTAAGCTGGACAAAAAACTTGCGGACAAAACGGCTGATGAGATTGTCGTTGAGGCTGGGCTAAAGAAGCGCGCCGAACTTGCTAAATTATACGATGCGGCAGGATCAAATGTTAATCCGCTTATGCTGATTCAAATTCCCGACAGCCGTAAAGGGCTGATTGATAAAAAAGATTCAGTGGTACAGTTGCTTGGCAAATACGGCATTACTACGGAAAACGGACGGTTGGCGATTTATCTTTCTGACAAAGACAGTAAGATCAATCTTGAAAATATAGAGAAAGACGAAAACGAAGTTGAGGTAATGATTTTCAAGCAAGCTATAGCGGTCGGTTGGGATTGTCCTCGCGCCGCAATTTTGGTTTTGTTCCGCGAATGGAAAAGCATGGTGTTTTCTATTCAGACAATCGGACGCATTATGCGTATGCCGGAACACCACCACTACAAAAATCCCGAATTGAATATCGGCTATGTGTTCACGAGTTTGAGCGATATTGGAATTGCCGAGGATATCGCCAAAGAATATATCATCGTTTTCGAGGGCAAACGGAGCGACGATTATGAGAACATTGATTTAACTTCGTATCACTCCAAGCGTTTCCGAGAAGAAACCCGTTTGTC